>CAYYBB010000116.1:0-6568 GCA_964469465.1 uncultured Actinomycetota bacterium | reverse complement strand
ACCGCCAGAAGAGGTTGTCCCAGAGGAGCCTGTTGTGGAAGAAGTTCCACCCCCTGAGGAGTTCTTCGGAGCCACAGAGCAAGAGGCAGAAACTGCCCGGAAGGCAGCTGATGCGGCGGACAAGGGCAATCCGGATCCGGCCTGGAAAGGGAAGACCTTGACCATTGGTGTCTATGCTGGTGGCGCCAAAGGAGGTATCTCGGGCCCCCTGTACCTGTGGCGCAATGAATTCGAGAAACTGACTGGTGCTAAGCTGGAGATTATCGAGATCCCCTTCGCAGAGCTACGGGAGAAGATCTTCACAGATTTCGCCACCGCGACCGGCACCTACGATGCCATCATCGGTCCCAGCTGGTTCTACGGCGACTACATTTCCAACGATTGGATCATTCCAGTTGACCAGTTCTTGGATGATCCCCGCATGCCCAAATGGAATCGGGACGGGGTGGCACCAGCCATCCAGAATCTCCTCAAGTGGGGCGGTAAATGGTACGGTGTCTTCAATGATGGAGATACCCAGCTTCTCTATTACCGCAAGGATATTCTGACCGATCCTAAGTGGCAGGCGGCCTTCAAGGAGGAGACGGGTAAAGACCTACCGGTCCCCCCGAGAACCTGGCAGGACGTGCTGGCGATTGCCAAGTTCTTCAATGGTAAGGACTGGAATGGTGATGGTGATCCTGATGATGGTATTACCCTGCACCTGAAGGTGGGCGGCCAGGGGTTCTTCCACTTCATGTCCCTTTCGGCTCCCTTTGCCGTAGTTCCATCTCCGGGTGACGACCCCACCAAAGTAGACCGCTACCATAACGTCTACTGGTTTGATCCCGAGACCATGGAACCGTTGATCAATAAGCCGGGCCACGTGCGGGCTCTGGAGTTCCTCATCGAACTCTCCAAGGCTGGCCCCCCGGCCATGTGGGGATGGGATCTGGGTTCCGCTTGGGATAACCTCCTTGGCGGCAACGCCGTGCTTACCTTTTCCTGGGGTGATGTGGGCTCCTTGGCTCAGGATCCGGCTCGATCTAAAATCCAGGGTAGCTTGGGAGCAGCAGGCATTCCGGGCTCCACGGAGTGGTACGATCTGGAGACGGGTCGGTTTGTCACCGATGAGGAGAATCCCAACTTTGTCAGCAACCTCGTCGGTGCCTCCTGGCATGGGGTCATCTCCAAGTTCTCGGATGTGCCGGACCTGGCCTACTACTTCCTGGCCTGGCAGGCCACAGAGCCTATAAACTTCTGGAATATGGCTTATGGCTGGACCGGCGTTGATCCGGGGGCAACATGGCACTTCTTCCCGCCTATGGGCGAGGCGTCGGTGGATGACTTTGTAGCTACTGGTTTCGATCCTAACGATGCCCAGGAGTACATTAACGCCTACCAGCAGAATATGTTCGGCTACCCGACGACCCAGACCTATTTGCGTATCCCCGGCACTCCAGAGTACTGGGAGATCTGGGATATCCACCTGTCCGAGGCCATCACCGGCCAGGTCTCACCCCAGGAGGCACTGGATCGGACGGCTAAGGATTGGGATGCCATCACTGATCGGCTGGGCCGCGAGAGCCAGCTCAAGATCTATCAAGAGGCCATCGGCTACCAGAAATAGTTGGTAAGGATGCCTTTTGCTTAGTCTAGGGGAGGGGCTTGGCCACAGGCCCCTCTCTTCTTGTCTATTTGCGGAATAGGGGTGAGCGTGGTCATGGGAAAAGGCAAGTGGGGAAAGTACTTGTTTGTTGGGCCGGGGATCATCTGGATTGTGATCTTCACCATCTTCCCCCTTCTTTACTCTCTTCGTCTTAGTTTTACTAACGCCTATCTCGCCCGCCCGCCCGCCTTTGTCGGCTTGAGCAACTATGCCCGGGCCATAGGGGACTACCGCTGGCAGTCAGCCCTGACAGTTACCTTTCTCTTCGTGGCGGCCAGCGTATCTTTGACTCTTGTATTTGGTCTATTCCTGGCCTGGCTCCTTAACCGGCCAATTCGAGGCTTTCGACTGTTTCGGGCTTTATTCACCATGCCCATATTCACTGCTCCCGTGGCTCTGGGTTACCTGGGCCTGGTGATCTTCCACGAAACGGGCGGACCCATAAATAGCTTTCTCATGGCTTTGGGCCTAGGGGGGATGCCCTGGTTCACCCAGCCGTTTTGGGCTCGGCTGGCCATCATCTCAGTGGACGTGTGGCAATGGACGCCCTTCGGCTTCATAGTATTCCTGGCCGCCATGCAGAGCATACCCGAGGAACTCTACGAGGCCACAAGACTTGATACCTCCTCTAACTGGCAGATCTTCCGTTATATGACCTTGCCTCTCATCGCACCTGTCATGGGTACGGTAGCCATACTGCGGCTAGTGGAGACCTTCAAGGTCATGGACATCCCTTTCGCCCTAACTGCAGGAGGGCCAGGATCAGCCACTCAGACCTATTCCTTCTACACTTATCTGACGGGCTTGAGAAACTTCAACTATGGGTACGCCGCATCCCTGGCTTATATACTGCTGGCCATCGTTCTGATTATCAGCATCCTCTACTTTTCGCGGGCCAGACATCTCTACGAATGAGGTAACCTATGAGGACAAAACGCAAGCTTACCTTGGGCCAGTTGGGGATTTGGACGATCATCATCATGGTCACCCTATGGGTCATTTTCCCCCTTTACTGGGCCCTTATCACTTCCTTTAAGATTCCCTATGACGCTCTGCGGCTGTCCTTTATTCCTTTCCTCCAGTTTCAGCCGACTCTGGCCAACTGGCAGGAGGAGTTAGGCCTGGCAGGGCGAGAGATTAGGCGGGGGATGCTTAACAGCTTCCTCATCGCCAGTGGTGCCACTCTTATCGCCTGCTCCCTGGGGACGCTGGCTGGTTATGGTCTGGCCCGCTTTCGCTACCACCCCTGGCGGAACAAGGACATGGCTATCTGGTTCTTGTCCCAGCGATTCCTTCCCCCCGTGGCCACTGTGATCCCTTTCTATTTGGTGATGAGGAGCTTGAACCTTCTGGATACCCAGATCGCTTTGATCTTGGCCAATGCTACTTTCACTATGCCCTTTGCCGTTCTTATCATGCGGGATATGTTTAAGGAGCTGCCGGAGGAGCTGGAAGAAGCGGCACTGGTTGACGGCTGTTCCCCCCTGGGTGCCTTCTGGAGAGTGGCTCTGCCCTTGGCTTCGCCCGCATTGGTGGCGGCCGCTATCATCGCCTTTGCCTTCTCCTGGAATGAGTTTCTCTTTGCTCTGGTGCTGACCTTCAAAAAAGCCACACCCATGACTGTGATCATTGCTGGGGTCGAGCATGCCCGAGGCATACAATTTTGGTACGTGGCCACGCGACTGCTCATGGCTATCATCCCGCCGGCTTTGCTGGCGCTTCTGGTGCAGCGCTACATCGTACGAGGTCTCACCTTTGGGGCAGTGAAGGGATAATCCTTCGCACAAAACCGAGGAACTCTGGCCCTCCTGCGCCCCCACTTCTGGTAGGCAGCGCTGTGGCCAGAGACTTTTGCATACAATAGATTGATAGACAGTCCAAAGAGGCTCAAGAGCTTCTGTGGGTCAGAGATATCATGATTGGATATTGTTTTCTTGACCATAAAATTTCGGGTATATTAGGCTGGGAAAGGAAGGGCCTATGTCTGAGATGACCTCTCTCCAACGGGCCCTATCGGCCTTAGAGCGAAGGGAACCTGACCGAATACCTCTTTTTGAGCTACTCATCGATCACCGGGTCACGGACAAGATCCTTCCCGGCTCCAGTTATGAGGACTTTGCTGAATACGTGGGCCTGGATCTGGTGCTCACCCACACCCCTTCACGGATGTATGAGCAAAAGGTGGTTGATGAAAACAAAAGAATAACCAGAGATGAATGGGGTATCTTGAGGCAGTATACGGAGCAAGAGATACCCATTCCCCTGGAGGGCCCCATAAAGGACGAGGAAGATCTGAAGTACTACCTCCCCCCAGATCCCCAGGCCGAAAGGCGGTTTAGCTCTCTATACCAGCTTTTAGATCGCTTTAAGGGAAAGAAGGCCGTAGGCATTCATCTACACGACTCCTTCAACTACCCCTGGTATCTGCGGGGTATGGAAAATTTGCTTATGGATTTGATGCTTAATCCGGACATGGTAAGAGAGCTGGTCCGGATATCGGTAGAGCATAATATCGCCCTGGCCCAAAAGGCCCTTGAGCTGGGGGCTGATTTTGTGGTCCTGGGAGATGACTACGGATCCTCGATGGGTCCTCTCATGTCTCCCGCTCAGTTTGAGGAGTTTTTCTTGCCTGGCCTCAGAGAAGTGGTCATGGCCATTAAAGATAAAGGAGCCTACTGCATCAAGCACTGCTGTGGGGATATCAATTTACTTCTGGATATGATTGTAGGTACTGGAATTGATGCTCTTCATCCTCTGGATGCGGCTGCCGGCATGGACATAGCAGGAGTAAAGCAAAAATACGGGGACAGGATTTGCGTCATCGGTGGGGTAGACTGTGGGGACCTCCTGAGCTCAGATCCTCCCGAGAAGGTAGTGGAGGAGGTCAAAAGGGTACTGAAAGAGGTCTCCCCCGGAGGAGGGCACATCCTTTCCTCCAGCAATAGCATCCACCACTCGGTGAAACCAGAAAACTATCTGGCTATGATAGAGACGGCCAAAAAGTATGGGAAATACACGATTAGAATCAACTGAAGGCATGTCTTCATCTGGGTCTTGGCTTATGCGTCAGAGAAGATGCTCAAGCATCGCCTGCGGGCAAGTGGCCTACTCTATAGCGCCAGGAACGACTTTAGAGATGCTAGATGAGGTTTGAAGAGAGCTAAAGAGAAGGGAAAGAACTAAAAGTACACCTTTTCGTAAATACGATGACATATTATCTTTGACATTCGTGGTTCGTTTTGCTAAAAAATAGGTCACCGAATCTATGAGCCAGAGCACTAAGGCTGTCAGTTTAAAATGGATTGGTGGCGTTTGGAACTATAGGAGGATTCGACCATGACCCCAGAGAGACGTCATTTAGTAGAAAAACTACTGGAGAAAAACAACAGTATTCTTCCCCTGGAACCAGCCTGGGTGGCCCGGGATTTCTTGCCCCTGGGCCGCAGGTTGGGACTCAAAGAAAGGGAGTATGAGGTGGGGGAGCGAGGCTGGATCTCCGAGCGTTGGTTGGCCTCTACCACCAAAGCTGACAACCTGGTGGGTCCCCCCGATGAAGGCTTAAGCTATCTGAAGACCGAAGGGAAGGATCGCCTAACCCTAAAGGAAGCCGTGGAGGTGGCCGGGGATCTAATCATGGGAAAAGAATATGCCCAAAGCCACAAAGGTCTGGGGAGGCTAGCCAAGATTTTCGATTTCGGCGACCGCATCCCCTATCACCTGCACCAGATGGCTAAAGATGCGGCCCTGGTGGGTCGCAATCCTAAAGAAGAAGCTTACTATTTCCCAGAGGGCCTAGACTTGGGTCCCCATCCGGAGACCTTCTTCGGAGTCCATCCCTATATTAGAGATCAAAAAAAATACGACATTTTACTTCCCTACCTGGTGGAGTGGAATAGCGATCTGATTCTTAAGCACTCTCGGGCCTACCTCAATGTGCCCGGAGAAGGTTTTCATCTGCCTGCCGGGGTCCTGCACGCCCCGGGCACTGCTCTCACCATTGAACTGCAGGAAGACTCAGATGTCTTTGCCCTACTGCAAGCTCTAGTTGCGGGGAAAATAATTTCTAAAAAACTGCTGTTTAAAGACGTACGCCAGGAAGATCAGGAAAAATGGGGGGAAAGGATCATCCTGGATCAGATTAACTGGGAGATCAGCGGGGATCCCTTCTTCTACGAAAATCGACATACGACCCCGCTATTGGTGGAGGAAAGCAGGCAAGCTGGAGGGCAGGAGCACTGGATCTTTTACAACAGCACCAAGTTCAGTGGCAAGCGCCTGGTGGTAAAGCCAGCTCAAAAATTCATTAGCCTGGATAGAGGTGTCTACAGCCTTCTGGTCTGGCAGGGCCAGGGGCGGTACGACGGGCATGAGATTAAGGCGGGTGAAATTGGACTGGACGAACTTCTGGTTTGTCATGAAAAAGCTACCAAACCGCTGGTCATTGAGAATACCGGCTCTGAGGAACTGGTGATAATTAAGTTCTTCGGCCCGGATATCAACCTGGACGTACCTACTATCGCAAAATACGAGCCCTAACCAATTATTCGTTACGTGGGTATCACCCACGAACCACGAAAATATGAGATTATTCACTACCTAGACATTGATATGAAAATTGCTCTATTGCGTAGAACTTTATCTGTACACGGAGCTTTACCTAGGGGATAGAGAAAGCCTGCAAGAGATAGTGGAGCTGCATCCATAGCCAGAACCACCTGGCTACACTCTCGGCTAAGCATAATTATATGGTAGAGGCACATTAGAGAGGCAAAAAGTTCCCTAAAAGGCCAGAGACGGAAGATCTCGGAGGGTACCAGAGCAAGAAAGGACATTCAAGAGAGAGGAGGCATAAAATGCCTAGGGAGAAGGTAGATGTTATCTGTCTCGGCATTCTGGTGGCTGACGTTTTTTGTAGCCCCC
>CAYYBB010000115.1:0-6630 GCA_964469465.1 uncultured Actinomycetota bacterium | reverse complement strand
CGAAGGTAATTTCTACTTGAATGTATTCCTGGGGAAGATAGCCAAAAACCTTCTCTCCCCACTCGATGGCAGTCACCCCATCCCCAAAAAAGTACTCCTCCAATCCTAGATCCTCCATGGTGACCCGAGGATCGTCCAGTCGGTACAGATCGATATGGTAAAGAGGCACAGCTCCCCGGTACTCGTGTACCAAAGTAAAGGTGGGACTGGTAACCAGTTCTTCCACACCCATGCCCTCTGCCAGACCCTTGACAAAACAGGTCTTGCCCGCGCCCAGCTCACCTTGAAGACTAACTACATCGCCCGGCCGCAAGGTGGAGGCAAACTTACGGGCTATTTCTCTGGTTCTTTCTTCGGAGTTAGATTTTAGATGCAGATAAGTGTAAGGTCTCAAGTCAGGAAGCTATTAGGAAAATGATATTCAAGTACTTTGATCAGCCCTTACCTCCTCTGCCAGAAAGCCTCGGATTTTAATCCGGGGATGAATGGCAGCTCCCGTGTTGCATCAGATAAGAATCTAGCCCAAAGGGTCCTTGACATTAACTATCCCTTGTGCTACACTTGTACTAGCACTTTGAAATGGCAATATTGGGGGTTGCTGGCCCAAGTCCCGGCTAGCGTAAAATATTGCGGGCGAAATACTGAGACTGGGGCCACAGTCTCTTGGTTGAAAAGCCATAGAAGCTCCCGAATTTATTCGGGAGAGTGGTCACCAAAACCCCAGTTGCTCAGCTTCGCCTTCTCTCTCCTGCAACTCCTCCGTCGTTTCCTCCTGAGGATGCTCCAGGACTTCCTTGATGGTCTGGAAGTCAGCCTCCAAAAGAGGAAGGTTGGCCCCGGTGTAGAGGGCTGCGGCGGGATGAAATATGGGGATGAGGGTCCGACCGTTGACTTTGAAGATCTTACCCCGGACTTTGGATATGGATACCTCCCGACCCAAAATAAGGTTAGTGGAGAAGCGACCCAAGGTACAGATTACCGGGGGATTAATAATCTCAATCTGTCGATAGAGATATCCTTTACAGGTTTCTATCTCCTGGGGCAGGGGATCGCGGTTCTCAGGAGGCCTGCATTTTAGCACGTTGCCTATGAATACTTCTCCTCTCTTTAACCCTATGGAGGAAAGAAGACTGTCCAAAAGCTGCCCCGCGGCTCCCACAAAGGGCTTGCCCTGCTGGTCTTCGTTATAACCGGGAGCCTCACCGATGAACATAACTCTGGCCCTCTGGCTTCCTGACCCAAAGACCAGATTGGTCCTGGTTTTCCAGAGAGGGCACCTTTGACAGTCTCTGATCTCCTGGTAGAATTCTCTTAGCTCGGTCCAGTCCTCCAAGAATTCCTACCTCACACAGGTGGCACAACTGGTAGCGGCGCAGCCAGAGCAGGCTGAAGCACCGCTGTAAGCTCCAGACTCCTCAATTTCTGCCTCTCCACTGCCCAAGACCCCAAAGACGGAGAAAGCTCTTTCTACGGAGCCAGAACCACATCGAGGACACGCCATATCCTCATCCCTGGTACCCAGTCCCACTAGCTCCTCGAACTTATTTTGACACTTCTTACATCTATATTCGTATATTGGCATTGCCCAGTTCCTCTCTGGTGTTTCCTCTATTTTACGAGGAGCTATAGATTTATTCAAGGTAGCCTAGATAATACCCAGTAAGCATCTCTTTTCCCGTGATGAGCTTGTGTTCTTTCGATTTCACCAATACTCATGCTATTTAAAATCAAGGAGTCTTGGAGCTAAAAGGGCTGAAACAGCCTTATCATACCAGCTTATACCTCTAAGTCTCCTAACTGCTATTGAAGGAAGACCCAACACTCTAGTCAAAAATCACAGAATTGGAGATGCTTCCTTCAAATATTCTCACATATTTAAGATCGGGTCTCGTCGACCAGCGCATTCCTTATATCTTCCATCTCGTCCACACCTTCGCCCTTTAGAGAGATTACACAGGGATCGGCTGTTCCCAGACCTAGCTCTACCGCCCTCTTTATCTGGGGCTGTTCCCAGATCTTCAGATCTGCTAAGGCGGAGGTAGTTCCCAATGTCCTAAGAAGAGCTATGCCTACAGCATCTGCTGCCACCGGATCCGCTGTGGCTATAACCAGCCCTGGCTCCCTGATCTCGCCTCTAGTAGGTCCTCCGGACACGAAAACCTTCGTGGCATCCAGCACCACGAAATCTGGACGTCGATAGGAGTTTATCTCGGCCACCCTGAAGCCAAAGAGGGGCTCCTTTTCTTGAGAGTGAAGAAGTTCTCTATCCACCGGATGAATTAGCCCGACGGCGTTCTTCAGAGCCATGGAATAGGTGGCAACAGAGTGGGTCTTGACCACAGGAAGAGATATTATGTAATCTACTTCATCCAATAATTTTGGCACGCTAAATCCATCTTCCCACTGAGATGCTCCTTGAGGATGGACCTTTTTCCACTCTACCTCCTCCAGAGCTATTACCTCAGCGCCTGCCTCCGAAGCTGCCTGATAGATGCCCACTTTTTTAAGATTGGCCAGAGTCGATCCTCTTCCCCATCCCGATTGATCCGCTACAATAACCTTCCTGGGTCCATACTCCTTTACCATTTCCATAACTGCTCTCACTACTTCCGGATTAGTGGTAGCGGGAGAGACATGTCCGGACACCACATTGGGTTTAATTAGCACTCTGGCCCCTTCAGAAAGAAGCGGGAAGTTTCCTGCCAGTTCGACACTCCTTCTGACCATCTGGCCAATATTAGCATTTCTGCAGATACCCACTTTGACCTCTTGGGAAACAGAGGCTGTCCGATTTTCTTTTCCTTCTGTATGATCCTCCCTTCCTTCTCCCTTATTTTTCTCTCCCTCTGTGTGCTCTTCTTCTCCCTCTGCGCCATGATATTCCCGTGCCTGAGGCTCCTCCTGGGGAGCGAGATTTTGAGAAGAAGTGATATCTGGAGGTGTTTCGAGAGAAGTTTGTTGCCTCTCTCCTGTCCTTCTTTCTTTACAGAAGGGTAGAAGCAAATAACCCATCCAAAGGACAGCCAGTTTCAATAAATTACGTCGAGTTATTCGTGGAGATGATCGCAGACAGTTTTTGCCAGTCAATGGAAGTCAACTCCTGAAGCACGAAGGCATGGGGTAAATCGTCCGCTTCCTAATACACTTTACCACATGTATTATATTAAAAAGTGAGATCATTAATGAGGCCAAAGATGACTTAAGAAAAATGGAGGGAAGAGAAAAATGATTACCAAAGCAGTCCGCTTTACGGAAGAGGAAGACAGCGTTCTCAAAAAGATCAGCAAAGAGGAGCATATCTCAGAGTCCTCCCTCATGAAAAAGTTCATCCTGGAGGGGATTCAAAGATACAGAGTGGAAAAGGCCGTAGACATGTATGAACTAGGAGAAGTAGACCTCAATACTGCTGCCAGGTTCTGTGGGTTGAGTGTGCGGCGGTTCATGGCCGAGCTGGAAAGACGGGGAGTCAAACTTTCCCTCACTTCCGAGATGTACGCTGAATCTTTGAAAAACCTGAGTGAGATATTTGGCCATAGCTCCCTAATGGAGGGAGGAGAAAAGATATGATTAAAGGTTTTCAGATCGGCCATTATACCGACCAGAAAGCACTCACTGGATGCACCGTGATCCTGTGTCCCCAGGGCGCAGTGTGTGGGGTGGACGTCAGAGGAGGGGCCCCGGGCACCCGGGAGACAGATCTTCTATCCCCTACCTGCATGGTGGAAAAAGTCCATGCCCTGGTGCTCTCGGGAGGCAGTGCCTTTGGCCTGGCGGCTGCGGATGGGGTAATGAGATACCTGGAGGAGAAGGGAATCGGCTTCGACACCAGGTATGCCCGGGTACCTATCGTGCCAGCAGCCATCCTCTTTGACCTTAATGTGGGAGACCCCAAAGTAAGACCAGGACCTCAGGAGGGCTATGAGGCCTGCCGCAAGGCCAGCTCGGATGGAAAGACCGGCAGCGTGGGAGCCGGCACTGGAGCTACCGTGGGAAAGATCCTGGGCCCTGGATCCATGATGAAAGCAGGGCTGGGTGCCCACAAGATGGCCCTGGCCGGAGGAGTAGAGCTAGAGGCCCTGGCGGTGGTAAATGCCTTTGGCGATGTCATCGACAGAGATGGAAGTATCCTGGCCGGCGCCTATGATACAAAACCCGGCTTCCTGAATACTGCCTCTTTCATCATGGGCCACCCCGGACCTCCCGCCTCCCAACTGGAGAACACCACCCTGGGTGTGGTTATGACCAATGTGAAGCTCAACAAAAGCCAGGCCACCAAGATGGCTCAGATGGCTCACGACGGACTGGCCAGAGCTATCTCTCCGGTCCATACTCAGTACGATGGGGACACCGTCTTCGTCCTTTCTCTGGGTGAAAAGGAGATGGACCTCTCCATCCTGGGAAGCGCTGCTGCCCTGGCGGTGGAAGAGGCCATAAGGAATGCGGTGAGGTCTGCCGAAGGCCTGGGCGGGATAAGGTGCTGGGCTGAGTTAAAAAAAGGGAATTGACTATCTGTGCACACAAACTCAGCGAAGTACCAGGCTCATGAGCAAATTCTTTATGGAGATGGAAAGGAACAGTTCCATCCCGGTCAGTAAAAGAGCCAGTACCCCGGGCAGCAGAAGGTTTTTGAAGGACTCCGCCTTCATGGACCAGATGGGTATCAGGGAAAGAAGTAGCATATTAACAAACCAGAAGATAGAAATCACAGAAAAAATAATCAGAGAGGGAAAGAAGAGAGCTAAAAGGGGAAACTGGGCCCCTATGATCAGATAGCTGGTTCCGAGCATAAGGAAGAAGAACAACTGATGTAAGGGTCGGGCTAAGATCCTCTCCGGGGAAGATCTTTTCCAGATCTGATAATTGAAAACTGGATACAGAAATAAGGGGAAGGAGCTACCGGTCAAAAGGCCGGTGGCCAGGCGGATGGAATTGTTGGTGACCCGCCAGCCAGCATAAGAGCTAATCCCATCCACTACCAGAGAGAATGAAAAGAAAACCTATCACCAACATATGAAGGGGCGGGAGTCCAACCGGATGTCTCCGATGAAATAGAAGGAGCAGAAAAAGGAGAGAGAGGACAAATCCCAGGTAGATCCCGGTGTCTCGGGCGCAAACAGGCAAATAAACAGTCCCAAAAAGAAGAGTGCGGGCCTTTATCTGATGACAGATACCATAGCCTATCCAATTCAAAAGAGAATAATAGCTCACCTGCCCCGCCCTTGCCAAAGTCCCTTATCTACTCAAAGTTCCCTATCTACTGCTCTGGCCTGGCCACAATGAGCTTTACTATATCCAACCAGAGATTCTTCTCTTTTTCGATCCGGAAGCCTGCCTTTTGAATATTGCTCACTGTAACCCGATTGATGTTCGCTCCCGTGATTCTCACCGTAATTGGATTCATAAGCTTCATCAGACACCGCAAAATGGGCTTTTCGCTCAGCACGTGCTCCAGAAGAAGGAGTTTTCCTTCTGGCTTGAGGACTCTTCTTACCTCTCTCAGACCCAGAACCGGGTCGGGTACTGAACAAAAGACGAAAGTGGCCACGGCAGTATCAAACGAACTCTCTTCCAGGTCCAATTTCTGGACATCCATAATCCTCAGATCGATTCGGGCAGAGAGGTAGCTGCTTAACTTTTTCCTGGCTCTTAAGAGCATCCCTTCGCTCAGATCAATGGCTGTTACTTCTACTCCAGAGGGGTAGTAAGGAAAGTTCTTACCCGTGCCCACCCCCACCTCTAGCATGGTGGGCCCTTTTACCTGCTCGAAGAGCAATTTTCTCCAACTGGAAAATTTGGACCTCTCGGCCAGAGATTCAAAAAGATCATACACCGGGGAAATCCGGTCGTAGCGGGACCTGGTCCTTCTGGTCTCTACTTCACTTATCTCCCCATGACTTGAGCTCTTCTCCCGGTTCATGGGGTCTTTAATTCCTTACCACAATAAGGACATATCCTCCAGCCCACCTCTACCGCCTGGCCGCAAGAAGGGCAGGCGCTTTTAAGCTGGGCTCCGCAAATGGGACATAATTTGAACTCTGTCTCTACCAAGTTCTGGCAATTGGGGCACCTCTTGCCAGTCTTAAGTAGACCTGGCCCTCCCCGGCTCCCTCAGGGAACAAAAAGTCGGTAGATGAAAAAAATCGCCCCTACGATCACTGCCACAAAGAGCACCATCATGAGTAGAGAGAAAAACCAATACCAAGACATACCATATCCCATCATCTTAGCCAACCTCCCTTAAGTGTCAGGACCTCTCTTATTGATCATACCACTATAGAAAAGATGCACTCCGTCTCATCCTACAGGACGACTCCTAAAAAGAGCAGTTATTTTTATGTTATCATTGCGTTCTATCGCAAAGGTAGCCAGATAGAAAATGTACTCCCTTGCCCCGGTTGGCTCTGAACACTTATGGTCCCCCGGTGAGCCTCTACCAGGTTTTTGGCTATGCTCAGACCTATGCCGGTACCACCCGTATGCCTGCTTCGGGACTTGTCGCCCCGGTAGAATCTCTCAAATATGTAGGGTAGGTCCTGAGAAGATATCCCCTGACCAGTATCTGCAATAGTTATCCTGACTCCTTCCCCTTCCTCTCTGGTGCTCACTCTTACGCGACCTTTCTGGTAATTA
>CAYYBB010000114.1:0-6659 GCA_964469465.1 uncultured Actinomycetota bacterium | reverse complement strand
GATAGCTGTAGGTGGCCTCCTCGCTACATCCCATAGCCAGGTAGCAGTCACCCATCAACAGATGGGCCAGGCCACAACTTGGCTGCCTCTCCACAACTTCCCTACATCTGAGAAGGGCCATCTCAAAGTTTTGGGCGTTCATCAGTTCATGGATTTGCTGGAGTAACTCTTTCAGGAGAGGATCTGTGAAGCGAGGGTTTTGGAAACCCTGTTCCTGGGGAGACCGAGAAGAATTATAGCTAGAATGAGAAATTCCCCTTTTGGCGTCCCTGATACCCTTTCTTCTTTCTTGCCCAGGGCCATTTCTCTTTCCGTTCATGGGCCACGCTGCCTTCGAGCATCCTTTCAAGGGAATGCTCATTTTTGCAACTTGAACCACTGGAAACTAGCTAAATGAACTACCACATATAATTTGTGAAAGCAAATTTTATATTTGCGGGGACTTGTTTCTGGTATATAGTCAGGTGTTGTACGGTATCAATTTAAATAATAGCACCCTCTGCCAGCACAATCAATGTCTGTTCTCCCGCAGGGATTGACCGCGACTATTTTCGGAAGTCAAGATCCATGTCCACTGGTTCTCTTCCGTTTCGTCCGGTACATCTCCTCGTCAGCGGCCTTGATGATCTCATCGAGATCCGCTCCGTCTGCTGTTTTGACCCCAATGCTCAGGTTTACGGTCGTGCCCTCAAAACCGCCGGCCAGGTTCCACTCTTTGAGGGCTTTATCTATTCTGGCTAATGCCACGTGAGCCTCTGGTTCATCCTTCAAGACTTCATAAATCTCTCTACCGCATCTACCAGTTCCCGCACGTAGCTCTCGCCACCATCCTGGGTCAAGGCATTCTTGACACAGCCTTGAATATGATCCTGCAGGATCAGCAAGCCGATTTTCTCTGTAGCACCTATTATGAATGACAGCTCGGTCAATATATCCACACAATACTTGTCCTCCTCCACCATTTCCTGAATGCTTCGGAGGCGTCCTTCTACGTTTTTGAGCTGGGCCAGTATATCTTCTCTGTCTTTGTCATAAGAAGCCATGATTTTGTTACCCCTTTTTCGGAAAACTCTTCTTTCAGGATTTAACAAACTCCTGGACTACCTTCACTAGCTCTTCCACGGAAGCATTGTCCCTTTTGTGACTCACGGCATCCCTGACGCAGCCCTGGATATGGTTTTCCAAAACAATAAGGCCAAGTTTCTGAGAGGCAGCCATTACCGAGGAAAGTTGGGTCAAAATATCAATGCAGTACTTTCCCTGTTGCACCATTCGCTGAATGCCTCTTACCTGGCCTTCCATGCGTTTCAGCCTGATCAGGATTTTATCCTTGCCCTTAAGATAACAACTCATGGTCACCTTTTCGCCTTTTTCCTGCTATGGAAGCTATCTATTACTTATAGGAAAATTGACCGTGTGTCAAGGGTTGGACAGACTGGATAAGCATCTCTTTTTCCGGGACAAAGACCAGCTCCAGGCCTCTCTACACCGTTAGTAGCGACCTACTTTTCAGCATACTTCTCCGGATCCTGATCAAACTTATTCTTGCAGCCTGCAGCACAGAAATAGTAGGTCTTTCCTTTATACTCGGAGGTAGCTGCGGCCTTCTTCTCATCTACCTCCATCCCGCAGATGGGATCTTTTGCCATCTGAATCACCTCCTGCCTTTACTGATTTAGGCCTGAGTTGGTCTCCACCTTCTTAACCTAAGGGAATTGGTGAGAACGGAGACTGAGCTAAAAGCCATAGCCGCTGCAGCAATCATAGGGTTCAGTAACCATCCAAAGAAGGAGCAATCAGACCTTCTCAATATACCTATGCCCCCCAACAGTATCTAGATTACCATTTCTTCTCTTTTGTGTCAAGAGCTCTGCCTGGATGTGGAACAACACCCAGTCCCCCCTGTTGACATGAACGCCACAAAATGATATTGTGTTTACAAACTTAATAGGGATTGCTTAATTCGAAAGAAGCGGAGGAACCAGCTTTTGGGGTGAATCTCACCAAAAGGTGAGTAGGGTTACCTCTTTCGACCCGAACCCGTCAGCTAACTTCGTAAGCATGGAAAGAGAGAATAAACATAGAGGTTATTCTCTATGTTTTTTGTTATCTAGCCTCCGGTTGGTCCCTCTGATTTCTTCTCTGAATTTTAGAATCCCTCTTTGATCTTTAAATCTGTTGGCAAGACTATCTGTGTTCTCTTACGGACTGTCTTGCCAAGAATTGCACTTTAGACTGTTCTCTGAGAACTATTCTTCAAATCTTGACCAGGACAGGACATTACGTCCTGATTAACATAGAAAGAGAGGGTAAAAAGATGGGACCAACTGATCTATCCTACGCTCAAAGGAAGGATCAATTACCTATGGAAGGAGATGATGCGGACGAGGAAGCTTTGCTGCAGGCCCTGGAGCTCTGTCGTGACCAGAGCGAGCGCTTCTTTATCTACCACCGCCTGGGTAGACTCTACGAACATCAAGGACAGGCTGAAAAGGCAAAGACAGTCTATGGCCGGGCTATAAATGAAGGATCAGATGTACCGGAAAGTTATGGTCGGCTGGCTGCCCTTTACGAGAGAGAGAACCAGTGGGAGAAGGCAGCCATCATTTTGGAAAAAGCCATCAGCAACTTAGGCTGGTTCGATGAATTTCACCGCCGGCTTAATAGATTATATCGTAAGATAAAACGCCCAGCTCCCGATGCTCTTATCATAAGAAACGAATTGGATGCTATGAAAAGGGAGGCCCAGAGCTACCTTAAGCGTCAGAGGAAAAGTCCCATTGACATGAAGTAGATCTCTTTCCTTTGATTTGCCCTTCTTAAAGTGCTATAGTAAATACGATTTCGGAAGTGCAAATTACAGAAAGAGAGCATGAATATCCCCAGCTTTAACTGCATAATTCTGGCAGCCGGCCAGGGCACCAGAATGAAGTCTGCCAGAGCCAAGGTTCTCCATCCTCTCTGCGGCAGGCCCATGGTCCATTATGTGGTCAAGGCCGTCAGAAAGCTACCCGTTGATACCATAGTTCTGGTCATTGGCTATCAACATGAGACCGTACGGGAAGAGCTGGCCTACTTAAATGTGGACTTTGTGGTCCAAAGAGAGCAACTCGGTACTGCTCATGCCCTCTCCGTGGCCGAAGGGAGGGTAAGGAATAATAATAAACCTCTTCTCTGCCTTTATGGCGATGTCCCCTTGATAACCTCCCAGACCCTTTCATCTCTTCTTGAAACCCACCTACAAGAACAAAATGATGTCACCATCCTTACTGCTATGGTCTCCGATCCTAGCGGCTATGGAAGGATAATCAGGGATGAGAAAGGACAGGTTGTGGCAATCACCGAAGACAAAGATGCCAGCCCTCGGGAGAAACAAATCAGAGAGATCAACTCCGGCATTTATGTGTTCCGTCCCGAGGCGGTGTTCTCTTCTGTGAGGAATATCTCTAACCAGAATGCCAAAGGCGAATACTATCTTACCGATGTCATAAGCATTCTTATCTCCGCAGGGAGGAGGGTAGGCGCTCTTATCGCGGAGGATGAGAGGGAGATTTTGGGGATAAATTCCAGAAAGGAGTTGGCTGTGGCGGAAGCCATTATGCGGGAGAGGATCGTTGAGGAATGGATGGAACGGGGAGTTACTTTTATTAATCCCCAGGATAGTTATGTGGATGAACAGATCATCATAGGCCAGGATACCGTAATCTTTCCCTCCACCTACTTAAAGGGCAGAACAGAAATTGGCAGGAATTGTCTGATTGGACCGTCTGTCTGGATCGTCGATTCTACCATTGGCCAGGATTCCGAGGTGCTTTTCTCTGTAGTCAGGGAGTCGACCATTCATAGCGGAGCCAGGATTGGCCCCTTCAGCCATATCAGGAGCGGAACCCTTCTCAAGGAGAAAGTGAAGGTGGGGGCTTTTTGCGAAGTCAAAAAGTCTACCGTAGATACCGGAAGCAAAATACCCCACTTGAGCTACGTGGGGGATACGGAGATGGGCAAGAACGTCAACATCGGAGCAGGCACCATCACTTGCAACTACGATGGAGTGAACAAGCACAAGACCGTAATCGAGGATGACGCCTTTATAGGAAGCGATACCATGCTCATAGCGCCAGTTCGGGTGGGTAAAAATGCTACCACTGCGGCGGGCTCGGTGATAACTAAAGATGTACCCGACCATGCTTTGGCTATCGAACGGACTGAGCAAAAGAACATCGAAGATTGGGCCAAACGAAAGAAACAGAAAGAATAGAAACCATTTTGCGGGGTGATGTGGGGTGAGCGACATAAGCACAAAGAGGTTAATGCTTTTTTCGGGATCTTCTAATCCGGAGCTGGCCAAGAGCATCGCCATGGAGTTAGGATGTGGACTGGGGAAGGTGAAACTGGACCGGTTCAGCGATGGAGAAATCTATGTTAAGTACCTGGAAAGTGTGAGGGGTGCTGATGCTTTCGTAGTCCAGACTTGCTCTCATCCTATTAACGAGAACATTATGGAGCTACTAGTTATGATTGATGCCCTGAAGAGAGCATCGGCCCGACGCATTTCTGCGGTCATACCCTATTTCGGATATGCTCGCCAGGATAAGAAAATATCGGCTCGGGAACCTATAACTTCTAAACTTCTGGCTGACTTGGTAAGCACAGCCGGTGCAGATCGAGTCCTGTCCATGGATCTCCATGCTGGGCAGATTCAGGGATTTTTCAACGTGCCCGTGGATCATCTGACCGCCATACCTCTTTTAGCATCCTATTTTAGAGAAAAGGGGTTGGAGGATGTAGTGGTAGTATCCCCTGATGTGGGAGGAGTCAAACGGGCCTCCAAATTCGCGGACCGGCTTCATGCCTCCCTGGCCATAATGGACAAGAGAAGGCCCTTTCATAATGTGGCGGCAGTGCTCCACGTGATCGGACATGTTCGAGATAAATCAGTCATTATCGTCGACGATATCATCGATACGGCTGGGACGGTCATCGCCAGTGCCGAATATCTTCTTACGGAAGGAGCAAAGGAAGTCTATGTCACATGTACCCATGCTGTTTTGAGCGGTCAGGCCTGCCAGAGATTACGGGAAGCTCCCATTAAAGAGGTAGTGGTCACTGATACTGTCCCCATACCCGAGGAGAAGAGATCCGAGAGTCTTACCGTGATTTCTGTATCCTCCATTCTGGCGGAGACTATAAGGCATGTGTATAGAGACGAGTCCGTGAGCGAGTTGTTTGAGGGGGATAATTTACTTTGACGAATCAGGTAGGGCCCTGAGATGTAAACCTCATTTTAAACTCATTTAGTGTCAGGAGTGTCTAATTCCGCCGCCCAAGCTGCACTTGATCCCGTTGAAGAATCTTGCACGCTATTATGATATACTAATTAACCTTATATCTGGCGTTGTGGACCGTGAACAAAGTTTACTCGACATGAGATTAGAAAGACCAAAAGGGGTGTAATGTAAATATGGAAATAACCGATCTTAAGGTAAAAGAGCGTCAGGAAACAGGCACCAGTATCTGCAGAAAATTGCGAAGACAGGGCCTGATACCTGCGGTTTTCTACGGAGAGAAAATGGATAGTGTTTCCCTGACGGTGGAGGAGAGGGAATTCAGAAATCTGATAAAGACGCACGGAACCAGCAACCCTCTGGTCAATCTCATCCTCGATGGCCCGGCCAAGAAGAGCAAGCAAACGGCTATGGTTCACCAAATCCAGAAGGATCCTATTACTCAGAATGTCCTCCACATCGATTTTCACAAGATATCCCTTACGGAGAAAATTCAGACTACCGTGCCCATCGAATTTGTGAGTGAGGCTATCGGGGTTCGGGAAGGTGGCGTTCTCCAGCACAACCTCCGGCACGTGGAGGTAGAATGTCTGCCCACCCAGATACCAGAGGCTTTAATCGTGAATGTGGAAAGCCTAAATATCGGCGATCTTCTGCGAGTTGAGGATCTTCCCGTCATAGAAGGGGTGGAAGTTCTGACCGATCCTCACGAAATTATGGTCACCATCACTCCTCCTACCGAGCTGAAAGAAGAAGAGCTGGCAGTGGTCGAAGAAGAGGAAGTTCCAGAGCCAGAGGTAGTGCGCAAGGAGAAAGAGAAGGTAGAGGAGAAGGGGGAGAAAAAGGAGAAGGCGGGAAAGGAGAGCTGAACAGGCTTTCCTCTTTGTGACCCTGTCGGCATAGACCCTGGATGGTAGAAGGAACAGGAGGATATGCCGGGGAAAACGAGGAGCACAGGCTATCTGAAAAAGGGCTGAGCGAGGAAGGTGCTAAGCTGTCTGACATACGGCGGGCCGAACTTCGCGGCGAACGACCATAACCTTTCGCGGTCGAGTTCCTGGAGGAAACGTTTTTGTTAAGTGGTTCTTCCGGTTTTAGCATGGGTAAAACCGGAAGAACCTGTTAAGTTTGTCAAGTGACTTTGAGGTGTCATTTACTTAAGACAGGAGGAAGAAACGCTGGCAAGACTGCGTTCAAAAAACTGTGTTAAAAATTTTTCAAAAGTGAACTCTTAATGCTTGAAAAGTGAACTGTTAATGGTTGAAAGGTGAACCGTAAGTGATACATTCCTCTCCAAAAAGGAGGAATGTATGGAACAGATACACAAGCGGTTTACGGCTGAGCAAGTAAAAGTTTTACTCAAAGGATACTGTGAGG
>CAYYBB010000113.1:0-6734 GCA_964469465.1 uncultured Actinomycetota bacterium | reverse complement strand
GGCCAAAATTTAAGAAACAATTTGCCTGTTTTAGACAGGATACTTTTAAGATTTTTGATAGGTATGTTCAATTCAATATGCCTGGTAGGGAGCGAGTTAACCTTCCTTTCAAAGTATGCAATCCCAATCACAAACAATTTACAAAACAGCAACCAAAACGCTCTCAACTGATTAACCAGAAAGGCAAATGGTTTCTCTATGTGTCCTATGAAACCGATAAACCCGCCATAGATGGCCATATCAATATAATTGGTGTAGATTTGGGAGTTAAGAAAATCGTCACCGTTTCTAATCCGGAAGCCTCGGTCAATGTCTTTTTCTCTGGTAATAAGGCTATATATACCAGAAATAGGTATCAGAGATACAGAAAACAGATACAGAGAGCCAAAGATACTGGTAAAGCCAAAAAAGGATACAGGGCTTTGAAAAGAATTTCTGGTAAAGAGAAGAATTGGATAAAAGACACTAACCATAAAATAAGCAAACAAATAGTGAATATAGCAAAACAGAATAAGGCCGACATAGCTATAGAGAATCTTAAAGACATTAGAGAACGGATTAAGGCTACCAGAAAAGTAAGAAGGATGCTTCACTCCTGGAGTTTTCGCCAGCTTATTTCCTTTTTGCAATACAAGAGTGCTATGGCTGGTGTGCGGATTGTATCCGTTGACCCAAGACATACTTCCCAGAGATGTCCCCGATGTGGTCATATCTCCAAGAACAATCGAAAATCTCAATTTGCTTTTAAATGTTCTCAATGCCATTACTCCCTAAATGCCGATTTAGTCGGTTCTCGTAATATTGCACTCACTGCCCTCAACCTATATGGTGAGGGAAAACGCCCCCGTGAACGGGCTGTAATGCTACTGCCTATGGCAGAAGGCAAAACCTTAATGGCTTCCTGTTTGGAAGCCCCGTCCGTAAGGGCGGGGTAGTTCACCTCATATCCACCCGAAATACGCCTTCCAGGCCCAGCAGGGGATGCATAATATCTTCTGCCTTCAAGCGATGGGGCAACTGGGCTACCAGATTCAAAGAGAGACGATCTTCTTCCATCCGCTCCAGGTGTATCTCTCGGGTAGTCACCCCTCGGCTCTCCAGGAAGGAAAGCACTTTACTTACCGTATCTACATCATCCTGAAGACAGAGGGAAAAGCGCTGAAATTCGGGCTTGACCTTGTGCAGCCAGCGATATTCCAGGCTCCTTAGGACAATGAGGCTCACCAGTACGGCTAAGCTGACCACCAGGGCCGCGGAGTAAAAGCCAGCTCCCACAGCCAGGCCTATAGCTGCCACCACCCACAGGCTGGCGGCGGTGGTCAGACCGCGCACGCTGACTCCGTAACGGATGATAGCCCCGGCTCCCAGAAAACCTATGCCGCTGACGATCTGAGCAGCAATCCTGGTGGGATCCAGGGTGATAGTCGATCCCTGCACCAGGCCCACAAACCCATATTGGGAAGCTATGGTAAAAAGAGTTGCTCCCACGCAGACCAGGATATGGGTGCGAAATCCGGCAGCCTGATCCCGGATTTCCCTTTCCATGCCGATGACCCCTCCGAGAATGGTGGCCACTACGATTCGTAAGGTAATTTCGTAGATGTTCATTGTTCTCCTCTCCTCTCCTCTCCTATCCTGAAAATACCCCTTTTTCATCCTTTCGTGGTGCCGCTGTAGGCGGCATGAGTGACTTGTAGTAACTCGAAAAGCTCACTTTTCGCCGAGCATCTCGATCTTGATGATTAATGATGATAATACAACATCGGGAGCCTTTTGGCGTTTTTTATCAATGCCATAATGCCATGAGCACCTTTTCCGCACCTCGGGTATGCTATAATAGCAACGGTGCGAAAATGGGCAAATCTCCCTACCTGAAAAGGATATACATCTCTCTTATTGTCCTTTCCTCCATCATTCTTGTCGGAATCACTGGTTACATGTGGATCGAAAAGCTCCCTTTCTGCAGAAGATTCTTGAAGCAAGGAAAGTGCAGTTCTGATCGTTAACTTGATTTAGGGTGACCTGGCAATGGCAACAGAGATTCTGGACCAGAATGTTCTCAAAGACATTAGGAAGCTGGGACCGGTGGATGTGGTGGTGGGAATTCCCAGTTACAGCAATGCATCCACTATCGCCGGAGTAGCCGAAGCCCTGGGCTTTGGGATGGACAAATACTATCAGGGAGCAAAGGTTCTGATGCTCAACTCTGATGGGGGATCAAGAGATGGGACCCGGGAAGCCTTTCTGAACGCGGATGTTCCCGACCGCATACACAGAATGGCTATCCTTTATAAAGGGATCTCCGGCAAGGGGAGCGCCTTGCGGGCCATATTTGAAGTGGCCAGAGAAACTGAGGCCAGAATGTGTATCGTTGCCGATGCCGATTCTCGGAGCATTACCCCGGACTGGGCCAGGCAATTGGGATATCCGGTTTTTCAAGAGAACTATGGGTATGTCACTCCGTTCTATTTAAGGGACAAGCATGATGCCACTATTACCAATAGCCTGGTCTACCCGGTAACCAGAGCTCTCTATGGCCAGCGTATCAGACAGCCTATCGGAGGAGATTTTGCCCTTTCCCGAGGTCTGGTCTGCATTCTCCGGCAGGACAGGTTTTGGGAAACCTGTCCCTCCATAGCCAAATTTGGGGTAGATATCTGGATGACCACTACCGCTATCTGTGAGGGTCTGCGGATACGTCAGGCCGCCCTGGGCGTCAAAATCCATGATCCTAAAAAACCCAGCAGGGACCTCAATCCCATGTTCTGCCAGGTAGTAGGTACTATGTTTGAGCTGATGAAAAGGTACGATCACAAGTGGCTGACTATCAAGCATAGTCAGCCGGTGGATATCTATGGCGAGTACCGCTTCAGCGAGATCGAGGATGTAAAGATTCATCCTCTGGTTCTGCTTAACAAATTCAAGGAAGGATACCAGATTTACGGGGATAACATATGGAAGGAGGTATTGAGTTCTCAGAATTATGAGGCGGTGAGCCAAGCCTGTCAGAAGGAATACAAGAAGTTTATATTCCCTGTGGACCTCTGGGCCAGGGTGGTTTTCGACTTTGCTGTATACTACTGTTGGGCGCCCAAGGAGGACCACGATTCCCTTCTGGAATCCATGATCCCTCTTTATCAGGGCAGAACGGCCTCCTTTGCCAGAGAAATGGCCATTTTGTCAGATGAACTGGCTGATGCTTTTGTGGATGGGTGCGCCAGCGTCTTTGAAAGGCTCAAACCCTATCTTTTGGAGAGATGGCAAAGGCGATAATCGGTTAGAATAGGTGATGGCCTCGATGGGGGAGAACCAGTTTCGACAACGATTGAAGCAGTGATCTATGTTCTTCGACTAGGGCTTCTGGGTTGCTTATTTCAAATGGAAAATTACCCACTGACTTTGGGATAGCCAGAGCGTAGATAGACATAGGTGTTATGCACGTGGCTAATAATGACCATGCGGATTGTAAGGTGAACAAGGCGTGAGTAAGATGGCTAAACATGACCAGGATACAACTGGCTAGGCGCGCCAGGAGGGTGTGGTTGGCCAGCCACATTTCCAGAAGGGCTAAACTACTGTTAGCAATCCTGGGAGCCTCCCTTGTAATCATAATGGGAGGTCTTTTCTATTTGAGCGGGATGGTCTCATCCGGGTTAGTCTCACGGGAACGGGAGGCCAGCTCTGAGATCGACTACCAAGATCTTTGACCGCAAGGGAAAGCTCCTCTATGAGATATTGAATCCTCGCTCAGGAAAGCATACTCCGGTAAGCCTGGAGGAGATCCCTATCTGGATGAAAGAGGCAACTCTGGCGGCGGAGGATATCAGTTTCTATGATAATCCCGGCATAGATCCCGTGGGGATCATCAGAGCTGCCCTCTTGAATCGTCTTCATGGCCGAGTGCTCTTTGGTGGGAGCACCATTACCCAACAACTGGTCCGAAACAAATTCCTCTCCTTTGAAGAAGCCTCTTCTCCTTCCTTGACCAGGAAAATCAAGGAAGCGATTCTGGCTGTGGAGATGTCTAGAAGATACACCAAGGATCAGATCCTGGAAATGTATTTGAACGAGATGTACTACGGCAACTTCTCTTATGGGGTGGAAGCAGCAGCTCTCTCTTATTTTGGAAAACATGTGAGAGATCTAAATCTGGCGGAGTCCGCTCTGCTGGCCGGCGTCCTCCAGTCCCCTTCCAGGAACAATCCCTTTGAGAATTTCCCTGCCGTCAAGAGGAGACAAGAATCCATCCTCGATCTGATGGTCAAGGCGGGTTTTATTACCGAAGCCCAGGCCGCCTCGGCTAAGGCAGAAAAAATAACCCTGCAGGAAAATAAATATGATATTCAAGCTCCGCATTTTGTCCAGTTTGTGCTGAACCAATTGCGGGAAAAGTATTCTGATGAATTCATCGCCTCCAGAGGACTAAAGATATATACCACCTTAGATCTGGATCTCCAGGAGGAAGCCCAGAATATTGTCCGACGCCATGTGGCAGAGCTAAGCGATCATTCCGTTAGCAATGCCTCGGTAGTGGCTCTGGATCCCAGAACGGGAGAGATCCTGGTCATGTTGGGGAGTCTGGACTATTTTAATGAAGCTATTGATGGAGCTATCAACATGGCTCTGGCTAAAAGACAGCCAGGCTCGGCCATAAAACCTATTACCTATGCTGCCGCCTTCGAGAAGGGCTACACTCCGGCCACGGTAATCGAGGATGAGAGGACAGTGTTCAGATCTGAGCAAGGAGAGATCTATTTACCCCTGAACTACGATGGCAAGTTCCATGGTCCGGTGCGGGTGCGAGAGGCTCTGGCTAACTCCTATAACGTGCCTGCCGTAAAGGTTCTCCACCATATTGGGATGCCGGCCTTTCTCGCCACGGCCAGAGAAATGGGTATTAGCACTTTCGAGGATGATAAGTACTGGCTATCGGTAACCCTGGGTGGGGGAGAGGTAAGGCTCTTGGATCTGGTATCCGCCTATGGAGCTTTTGCCAACGGAGGAGTCAGGGCGGAGCCCTTTGCCATCTCTAAAATAGTGGACAGCCAGGGCAATGTTCTCTTTCAGCAAACCCCTGTCCTGAGGCCGGTTCTGGGGGAACGAGGTCCGGCTATCGCCTACCTCATTTCGGACATCCTTTCCGACAATTCTGCCCGCATACCTTCCTTTGGACCCAATAGTCCCCTCAAGCTCAGCTTTCCAGCAGCGGCCAAGACAGGTACTACTACCGACTATCGAGATAACTGGACCGTGGGCTATACTCCAGAGCTGGTGGCTGGAGTATGGGTGGGGAACTCGGACAATGCGCCCATGAAGAGGGTGTCGGGCATTACTGGTGCGGCACCCATCTGGCATGATTTGATGGAATTTGCCCTGAAAGGCAGGTCGGGATGGGGCTTCCAAAAGTCTGGGGATATTGTGGAGGTAGAAATTTGTCCGCTCTCCGGACTCCTGTCTGGCCCAAACTGTCAGGTTACCCTGAGAGAAAAATTTATAAAGGGTACCGAACCTAAAGAAGTTTGTTCCATGCACAGTACCTACCCGGCCTATGATAGTTCCCAACCCAGGGGCTGGAAGGAGACTGTGGATAGCGAGGACACTCAGGAAATCCAGATTGTGGATGAAGGTCATGTTGTGGAGGGAGTAGAAGCTCAAGGAGCCTACATCGGGAATGGAGCTTATGTTGTGGATAGTGGAGACTCTCCAGGAGCTTATGCTGGGAACAGTGGGACAGCGCAACCTGTTGGAGGTGTGGAGATCACTAACCCCCGGGACGGAGATAGATTCACCCTGGATCCTACTATCCCTCCTCGATATCAGCAGTTAGAATTAACAGTAGAAGTGGATAAGGATGTCTCTGCCATAACCTGGTATGTTGACGGCCGTCCCCTCGGAACTATTAGTAAGAGGCCCTTTAGTACCTTCTGGGTTTT
Source organism: uncultured Actinomycetota bacterium (assembly GCA_964469465.1). Taxonomy (GTDB): domain Bacteria; phylum Actinomycetota; class Humimicrobiia; order Hakubellales; family Hakubellaceae; genus Hakubella. The sequence continues at coordinate 801 of CAYYBB010000113.1, read as the reverse complement.
GAAGGAAGGAAACCATTTTTTGAAGGTAGTGGGGTTAAGAGCTGGGAGGCCGGTAGACAGCCAAGAGGTGGAGTTTTTCGTTAGTTCACACTGAAAAATGACGGATGAGTCATTGAAGACAAAAGGTCGCAGGCTAATTTTTGCTCTCGGCCAGGGCATAAATCCTATTTTTCAGCGTGAACTAGTTACGAAATGACTGCCGTTGACTATAGGTACCCATCTCTACTCCAGAAGGGGCTAGAGATAGGGTTGTCCGTGGGTCACGGCCACAACAGTGGCGAGGAGGAGGTTATGCTTGATGGCGCAACATAAGTCATACTGGTGTAGTTGCGGAATTCTCAGATTAGCGCTTTTGCCCTGTATCGCTTCGGTGGCTTTGATTTCCCTCGCGGGTTGTGCCAGGCCGATGGCCCCATCTCCCCAAATTATCTACACTTGGCCGGAGGACGGGGCCAAAGAGATACCTCTTGATTCGTCCATAGAAATCACTTTCGACCGGAAGATGGACCACCAGAGTGTGGAAAGCTCCTTTTACGTAAATCCTGAAGTGAGAGGGGAGTTTGACTGGTCCGGTGACACTCTGAGATTTGTTCCTGGTGAGGAAGGATTGAGTCAGGGTCAGAAATACACCGTGAAGATCTTGAAGGGAGCCGAGGATTCCAGAGGCAACCCTCTGGCCTCTGATTACATGTTCACCTTTTCCACCGTAGATCCGGTCCAGGTAGTTCTGGTGAGTCCTCAGCAAGTGGGTCAGAGAGATGACAGCATAACCATCATGTTCAACCAGCCCATGGTCTCTCT
>CAYYBB010000112.1:0-6771 GCA_964469465.1 uncultured Actinomycetota bacterium | reverse complement strand
AGGGCCTGAGAGGCCATCTGTGGAAGACATTGTCAAATTTGCCCTAAGACACAAGCTATAATTAGCTATTGGGAGAAGAAATGGAGGAAAGGATCACTTCAGCCACTCTCCGGGAAGAGGAGATAGAGCTAGATCGAAGCCTTAGGCCCAGATATCTACGGGAATTCGTGGGCCAGGAGCGGATTAAAGAAAACCTCTCTGTCTTTATTGAGGCAGCTAAAATAAGGGGGGAAGCTCTTGATCATGTCCTTCTCTCTGGACCTCCGGGTCTTGGCAAGACTACCCTGGCCGGAATTATTGCTAATGAATTGGGGGTGAACTTCAGGATTACCTCTGGCCCAGCTCTGGAGAATAAGAAGGATCTGGCTGCCATGTTGACCAATTTGGAAAGTAACGATGTGTTCTTTATTGATGAGATCCACCGTCTCAACCGGGCGGTAGAAGAGATACTCTACCCTGCTCTGGAAGATTGCGTTATGGATATCATCATCGGGAAAGGTCCTTCCGCTCGATCCCTTCGCTTTGATCTACAGCCTTTTACCCTGGTAGGAGCGACTACCCGCTCCGGCCTGATTACTTCTCCTCTTAGAGACAGGTTCGGGGTTAACATCAGGCTGGATTATTACTCCACAGACGATCTGATGGAGATTGTCCTCCGTTCGGCCAGAATTCTGGGGGTGGAGGTCGACGAGGAGGGAGGCAGGGAGCTGGCCAGGAGATCCCGAGGCACACCCAGAATTGTCAATAGACTTTTGAAGAGAGTTTGGGACTACTCCATGGTTAAGGCTCACGGGAGGATCGACAAAGATATAGCCATGGAGGCCCTTCAAATGCTCCAGGTGGATGAAATGGGACTGGATAGTCTGGATCATAAACTATTGAGCACCCTCATCGAGAAATTTGGTGGCGGGCCAGTAGGACTGGGTACCCTGGCCATCTCCGTGGGAGAGGAGACTATCACTCTCGAGGATGTATACGAACCATATCTCTTGCAGGTTGGGTTTATCCAAAGGACTCCGCGGGGGAGGATAGCTACCTCCCGGGCTTATCAGCACCTGGGTTTGCTAGAGGAGGGGAAGCTATTCTAGTTGGGATAGTTCTCTCCATTTTGACACCCAGCTCCAGTTATCACTGTTGCCTTTTCACTAATAGGAGAAAGCCTGTCCAGTCCTTTTTGCGTCTTGAGATGGAGCATGAAGAGATCCAGTGAAGATCACTGATTTTGACTACATCTTGCCAGAAGAGTTCATAGCCCAGGCACCTCTTCAGGATCGAGCTGCTTCAAGGCTCATGGTGCTGGACAGGAGAACTGGCAAGATTGTTCATGACAGATTCAGAAACCTCCCTTCTTACCTGAGAAGGGGCGACTGTCTGGTTCTCAATGAGACCAAAGTCATCCCGGCCAGAATATGGGGTCGCAAAGCAGACACGGGTGCCAGGATCGAAGCCTTGCTTCTCCGCCAGGTGGAACCCCTGAGATGGGAAGCCCTGCTCAGGCCAGCCAGGAGGGCCCGTCCTGGGACGGAGATCATCTTTGCTGGAAGGTCCGCCCAGGATGAGTTGAGAGGAAGGGTAGAGGCTGATCTAGGGGAAGGTCGGAAGATGTTGAAGTTTATCGGTGAGGTTGATCTTTTACCCATGCTCAAGAGGATCGGAGAGGCCCCCCTTCCTCCCTATATTCATAACCCTAACCTAGGGCTGGATCGCTATCAGACCGTATACGCTATGCGAGAAGGATCGGTGGCTGCGCCCACCGCGGGACTTCATTTCGATGAGGATCTGATCAGGGAGATATCCCAAGTCGGCATAAGGATAGTACGTATAATCCTCCATATCGGGTTAGATACTTTCCGACCCATCAAAAAAGACTCCGTGGAAGAGCATAAGATTCATTCGGAGTACTTTGAGGTTTCCCCGGAAGCTGCTGAGGTTATCAATATTACTAAAGAGGAGGAGGGCAGGATCGTAGCCGTGGGGACGAGCACGGTCAGAGCTCTGGAGACAGCGGCGAAAGAGGGTGGGATGGTCTCAGCCCAAAAAGGCCATACAGAACTGTATATTGTTCCGGGATTCAAATTTAAGATAGTTGATGCCATAATAACCAATTTTCATCTTCCCAGATCCTCCCTTCTGGTTATGGTCTCGGCTTTCGCCGGAAGGGATAAAATTCTTGGAGCCTATGAAGAGGCCAAAAAACAGGGATATAGGTTTTTCAGCTTTGGGGATGCTATGCTGATAGTTACCCGTTTTATGGACAACTATGACACGGGTGTTTAACTTGGCTGATTGACCGACTTTCGGTATCTAGCCAGCGGATACACTACGAGCATCCGGAAGCGGATTCCGCTTCGTCTCGAGGATCACCGAAACGTTCGGTGAGGTTGATTTGATGATAGAACAAATGTTTGTATTTGTCAATAGGCGCTCATAAATTGAAGATTCATATTCAATACAGTAGAGCCACTGGCAGTACAGCAAAGGGTAGCGGGCTATTAAAGCTGGAGATGGTTTGGTCTCGTTTCTGGAGAGTTCTTGGAGTTTCCCACGGTTGGCCCTGGGGCTGCTGGCCTGTAACTAGCCTCTGGAGGTTAAGAGTTGACTTATTCTTTTCAGGTACTGCAAGAGGATGCCCATAGCCGGGCCCGCGTGGGTCGTATAACTACTGCCCGGGGCGTGGTGGAGAGCCCGGTCTTCATGCCCGTGGGGACCAAAGCCACGGTCAAGGCTATGACTCCGGAGGAGCTATGGGACATGGGATTCAGGCTGATTTTGGGCAATGTGTACCATCTCTACCTTCGACCCGGCCTGGAGGTTATGGAAAAAGCGAGGGGACTCCACCGCTTCATGAACTGGCCAGGTGTCATTCTGACCGATAGCGGTGGTTTTCAGGTTTTTAGCCTGAGCCGAATTCGAAAAATATACGACCACGGGGTGGAGTTTCAGTCCATCATCGATGGATCAGTACATCTGTTTACTCCCGAGAAGGTCATCGATATTCACAGGGTACTTGGTTCGGACATAGCCATGATTTTGGATGAATGTGTTGCATATCTTAGTGAACATGACTATACTTTACAAGCGATGCGAAGGACTCTGCACTGGGCCAGGAGATCCAAAGAGTATCTGAAGAAACTGGAGCCCCCGCCCGAGCAAGCCTATTTCGGCATAATTCAGGGTGGCATTTACAAAGACCTCAGAATAGAAAGTGCTGAAGAGACCGTAGAGCTAGAGTTTGATGGCTATGGAATAGGCGGTCTCAGTGTGGGGGAGCCAAAGGAGGTAATGCTGGAAGCTCTGGAGGCGGCTCTGGACAGAATACCTTCCCATAAGGCCAGATATTTTATGGGTCTGGGAGATCCGGTAGGGCTGCTGGAAGTGGTGGAGCTGGGTGTGGACATGTTTGACTGCGTCCTTCCTACCCGGCTGGCCAGAAATGGGGCTGTCTTTACTGATAGGGGAAAGGTAAATATCAAGCTATCCCGGTTCACTCACGATTTCCGCCCTCTGGATGAGAACTGCTCTTGCTACTGCTGCCAAAATTATAGCCGTGCCTATCTTCGCCATCTTTTTTTATGCAAGGAGATCCTGGCCATCAGACTATTGACCATACATAATCTCTGGTACACTAGCGATCTCATGAGAAGGGTGAGGGAGGCTATCAAAGAGGGGAGGTTCAGGGAATTTAAGGAAGGATTCAGGAATGGTTATCTTAATGATAATGCGAGAACAGAGAAAGGAGCGACGTAAGTGGATGCCCAAACTTTCCTACAGCAGTACGGTTTTCTGGTCTGGATAGTAATTCTGGTAGGTAGCTTCTGGCTTCTTTTCATTCGTCCCCAACAACAGAGGGCCAGAAGGCACCAGGATTTGGTAAAAAGCCTGAAATCTGGCGATGAGGTAGTAACCATCGGTGGAATGTACGGCAAAATCAAGAGTGTATCAGATGAGAAAGTTACCCTGACTATAGCCAAAGGCGTAGATGTTGAGATGAGTAAGACCGCTATTGCCAGAAATTTGAGCAAATCCAAGCAGCAGTAGATGCAAAAAACAGAAGTTATCACTCTCAACCAGGTTAAGAGCCACCCCTCAGTAGTGACCTTTGTTGCTCGGGCTGATGAGGTTCTGGGGGCTATGGGATATACGGAGCACGGTTATCGACATGCGGACCTGGTAGCAAGTATTGCCTATAATATCTTGAGCCGTCTTGATTTTCCTCCCCGGGAAGCAGAGCTGGCCGAGATCTCTGGCTATCTCCATGATATAGGCAACGTGGCTGGAAGGCAGGACCACGGAGCTGCAGGAGCCATCCTTTCCAGCATTGTCCTTCGGGAACTGGGCATGCCTGAGGTTGAGATCGGAATTATCATGAGTGCTATCGGAACTCACGAAGAGGAGAACGGAAGTGCGGTCAACTCGGTCTCGGCAGCTTTGATCATTGCTGATAAGTCGGATGTGCACAGGACCAGGGTCAGGAACACCGATTTCTCCACTTTTGACATCCACGATCGGGTAAACTATGCTGCACAGCGATCCTTTCTGAGGGTGGATTCAACTAAGAAAACTCTGTCTCTGGAGATCGATATTGACACTGAGATCAGCCAGGTGATGGAGTATTTTGAGATCTTCTTGAGCCGTATGGTCATGTGCCGCCGGGCGGCCGAGCTTTTGGGATGTCATTTCAAGATCATCATTAACGGAGTAAGCCTTCTTTAGAAAAGAGGGAGCAGCGATAGATTGAACAGGCGAAGGAAAAACTTACTGATTCTGGCTTTTGTGGTGATCCTGGTGGGAGTCTCCATCTATTATATCTATCCTCCTCAGATCTCTACTCGCCTGGGCCTTGATCTGAGAGGAGGCACCCGGGTGATCCTCACAGCTACCGATGAGACGGGCGAAGGTGTCAGTGAAGAGAAGATGGAAAAGGCCATGTTGATTATCCAGGACCGGGTGGATAAATTGGGCGTCTCAGAGCCAGAGATAAACCGGGTGATAGGCACGGGGAGCATAGTGGTACAGTTGCCCGCCGTAACTGATCCTAAGAAGGCCATCGACATCATCGGCAAAACAGCCCAACTGGAGTTCAGGATTCTGGAGGGATTCGATGAAGAGGATAAACCCATCTTTGGGCCAGTATTGATGAGAGGATACATGCTCCAGGATGCCAACGCAGGATATGATGCTAACGGAAAGATCATCGTATCCATGACTTTCACTCCAGAGGGGGCAGACCGTTTTTACGAGATCACTTCTCAGAATGTGGGCCAGAGGCTGGCCATTGTTCTGGATGGAGAGACGAAAAGTGCTCCGGTCATAAAGACGGCTATCAGAGGAAATGCGGTCATCGAAAACATTGACAGCCTGGAGGAGGCCAAAAATATTGCTCTGGTTCTTAAAACCGGTGCCCTCCCGGTGAACTTTGAGGTGGAGGAAGTGAGGGTAATTGGCTCCACCCTGGGGCCGGACTCCCTCCAGCAGGGCATCTGGGCTGGTATTATCGGCATAGTATTGGTGATCCTGTTCATGGTGGCCTATTATGCAGGCCTGGGAGGAGTGGTGATTCTGGCCCTGGCCATTTATGTAATTCTTTTCTGGGGGGTTCTGGTAGGCTTGAGAGCGGCCCTGACCCTTCCGGGCATAGCCGGAATAATCCTGACTATAGGCATGGCTGTGGATGCCAACATCATAATTTATGAGAGGATAAAGGAGGAGATAAGAAAGGGAAAGACCATCAGGACCAGCGTAGCCGAAGGCTTCAAGCACGGTTTTCGCGCCATCCTGGATGCCAACGTGACCACTTTGATCACCGCAGCGGTCCTCTTTTATTTCGGGACAGGTCCCATACGAGGATTTGCCACCACTCTCAGCCTGGGAGTCCTGATCAGCATGTTCACTGCTTTGGTATTCACTCGATCCCTTCTGGAGCTCCTGGTGGATTTCAAAGCCTTCTTGAGGCCGGGGTTCTTTGGGGTCAGAAGGCAGGTGACCTAGGTGAAATTTGACTTCATTGGCAAGAGGAATATCTGGTTCTCTCTATCCGGCATTGTTATTGCTGTAGGAATGGTGGCTCTTTTGGTCAACGGGCTGAACTTCGGGATTGACTTTAAAGGAGGCAACCTTTTTGAGGTGGAGTTCAGCAGGGCTACCACTACCGGGGAGATACGACAACAACTTGGCAAGATTGGCTACGGGAAAAGTGTGGTTCAGCAGGTTGGCTCTGATTCCCATTTCGTCATAAAGACAGAGCATCTTTCTCCGGAGAAAAAGGCCGAACTGAAGGGTGTTCTAGAGACTATCGGAATCGAAAAGATCCTGAGGGATGAAAGTGTAACCCCCAAATTTGGCAAAAAGCTGGCCACTGATGCGCTGTGGGCTTTGATTGTCGCTCTCATTGCCATCCTCATTTATATAACCTTGCGCTTTGAGTTTAGATTTGGCATATGTGCCATTGCTGCCCTGGTCCATGATACCCTGGTGGTGGTAGGGGTTTATGCCCTGAGCTCCAGAGAGGTCACTACCTCCACCGTAGCAGCCTTTCTGACCATTCTGGGCTATTCCTTGATGGATACCATAGTGGTCTTTGATAGGATTCGCGAAAACAAAAGCATGGTAGCCAAAATGGACTACGGGGAGCTGGTCAATCTGTCCGTAAACCAAACTTTGGCCCGGTCCATAAATACGTCCCTGTCTACACTGATTCCGGTAGTGGCCCTCCTGGTCATAGGAGGGGAGACTCTGAAGGATTTTGCCTTTGCCTTGACGGTAGGCATTACC
>CAYYBB010000111.1:2863-6780 GCA_964469465.1 uncultured Actinomycetota bacterium | reverse complement strand
ATCAAGACTCCCAAGGCAGAGCTGGACTCCCTGTCTCACGAGAACTTCTGTGGCTCTTTGAAAGTTTCACTCCGCCAGGGTGCCCCCAACAAACTTCCATATCCAGACCTAACCAAAAGAGATGGTGCACCTTTGGGGTTCAATCCTTGAGAGACTGTCCACTTCTTATCCGCTTCTCTTCAACTTCCCGGTTCTCTTGGCGTGAGCCTCAGCCCACTTAAAAACCAGAAGCCCGGCTGGCACGGAAACCAGCCCGATCAGAATAAGAGGAAAATTGTACGGCCAGAGCTCAGAGACAGTGGCGTTCTCAAGAAGGGCCTTTCTCATACCTGCCAGAGCATAAGTAGCCGGTGAAAACCGGGCCAGAAACTGCATCCAGGAGGGTAGAACATCTACTGGATAGTATACTCCTGAAATCAACAGAATGGCCGCCTGAATGATGTAGGTCATCTGGACTCCTTTTTCCGGAGAGATGAGGGGAAGAACAGCAGCGACCATACCAAAACCGAGAAAAGATATGGTGGCTATCAATAAGGTCACAATGGAGCCATAGATATTGGCATTTCTCAAGCTAATATTGAAGAACATAGCCACTACGAAGAGGATGACTAGGGTCCTGATCACCCCATAGAGAGTGGCATATATCCCCATGCCGGCCAGATGGGTAATTCTAGATATCGGGGCCATAAAGGTGTACTCGATAGTCCCCTCCCACCGTTCCCAGGCTACTGTCTCGCTCATAACATCAAAGATACCGGCCAGATAGCACCAGATAAGGGTGCCGATGAGAAGGTAAAGGATTATATAATTTACATCCAGACTGACGCCACTGATTCTCTCCATGCCAGCTCCAATGAAGGCAATGGCCAGGGAATTCACCAGCCCGTAACAAAGCCAGACCACTTCCCATAGGAGATATCTCTTGGTCAAATAATATTGCCTCTCCACCATTCCCCACATACCAATCAACTGGTAGCGCTTAGGCATTATAGGTCCTTCTCCTCGGCCAGACTTCTACCGGTTATCTCCATAAAGACTCCTTCCAGATCTACCTCTCTGCCATCCCGGCTGTAGGCCTTTATCAAATTGGAGGGAGTATCCAAAGCCACAATCCTGCCTTCGATTAGAAAAGCCACGCGGTCACAGAGCTTTTCTGCTTCATCCATGTCATGGGTACAAAGAATGGTAGTGGCGCCATGCTCCTGTCGGATCTCTGTGATAAACTCCTGCACATCTTTCTTTGAGCGTGGGTCAAGCCCTGTGGTGGGCTCATCCAGAAGCATCAGGACCGGCGCGGTTAGAAGAGCTCTGGCCAGAGCCACCTTCTGCTGCATACCCCGGGATAAGTTTCCCATGGGCTCGCTTACCCTGGTCCTGGAGAATCCGATCTTGTCCAGTATACGAAAGAACTCTTTTCTCATCTCCCTTCCGGTAACTCCATAAAGCTTAGCACCATAACTCAAGTTTTCCAGAGCAGAGAGCTTCTTGAAAAAAGAGGCCTCAACAGAAACCCGGTTAATCATGGTTTTGACAATTCTGGCTTCCTTGACCACGTCATGTCCGAAGACAAGAATAGTTCCAGAATCAGGATAGAGCAAAGTAGAGATCAGTCGGACCAGAGTGGACTTTCCTGATCCGTTAGGCCCTACCACGCCGAGGGTCTCCCGGCTGGCCACCTCCAGATTAATATCAGCAACAGCCACAGTAACTGGATTTTTTTGCCCATTGCCCTTAATAGCAGGAAGTCTTCTCTTAAAAAAGTACTTGGAAACTCCCTTACACTGGAGAGCTAGATTGGACATTTTACTTCCTCATCTAAAGTCAGGAGGGTCCAAAATGAAAAGGCCACGGGAGATTCCCCCCATGACCCATGACTTCCGAGCTGAACTCTACTTCAGGGAATATAGTCCGCGGGGGTGAACACAGCAATGTCGTTTCTCCATAAGGGCGAACGTGCCTGTCCTTGTAACATCCAGAGTAATTCCTCCACTACTTCCCTTTCATCACTATCGGTATAAATATAGCATATCCGTCAACGAACCTGGCGGAGCCACAGAGTACTGTCACGATTTGGACGTAAATCCCCTTAAGGACACTTCTTTTCACTTCTGGTTAATTCGTCGCCTTTCAAAAACTGTTGAAGCTATGTATAATAGAACGGAAAATCCGGATGGGGGGAGTTTGATGGAAGGAAAATCTGCTAATCTACTTAGAAGTGTAGCCATCATCGGCCACGGTGGAGCAGGCAAGACCTCTCTGGTGGAAGCCATGCTCTATGACTGCGGCGAGATTGACAGGCTGGGTAGGACCGATGATGGGACTACTACTTCCGATTATGAGCCCGAGGAGATCAAAAGAAAGATATCCATAAGCACTTCCATCGCGCTCCTCACCTGGAAAGAACACACCCTTAACTTGATCGACACACCTGGTTATACAGACTTTGTTGGAGAAGTATACAGCGCTCTAAGAGTGGCGGATGGTGCAGTGTTAGTCATCAATGCGGTCTCCGGAGTGGAGGTGGGTACAGAAAGGACATTTTCCATTTGCACCAAGAACGGCCTGCCTCTGATCTTCGTAATCAACAGGATGGACCGGGAAAGTGCCAGCTTCTACAAATCCCTGGAAAACATAAAAGATTCGTTCGGAGACTCGGTGGTGCCTCTGGCTCTTCCTCTGGGACAGGAAGCCAATTTTAGAGGCGTGGTAGATCTCTTAAGGATGAAAGGGTACCTGTATGTCGAGGAACAAAAGCCCCGATTCCAGGAAACAGACATACCCTCCGAGATGGACTCGGAGGTTAGCGCGTACCGGGACCAGTTGGTGGAAAGAATTGTCGAGACAGAAGACGAGCTGCTGATGAAATATCTGGAGGGGGAAGTGATCAGCCAGGAAGAAATGATGAGCGCGCTGCGTTCAGCCATAATTTCCCGAAAATTAACTCCGGTCCTCCCCGCCTCGGCTGTCAAAAACATAGGAGTGGAGCTGATCCTGGACTACATTGCTTCCGGCCTGCCCTCTCCTGTAGATAGAGAGGAGATCCAGGGAGTGCATCCAGCCACCAAGGAAGGACTCTCCATAAAGCCTGCTAGTGATTCTCCCTTCACAGCACTGGTCTTCAAAACCACAGCTGATCCCTACGTGGGTAAACTGAGCCTTTTTCGAGTATATTCGGGGCAGGTAGCCTCCGACACCGCTGTCTATAATCCTAACAAAGAGAAGTTGGAAAAATTGGGACAACTCTATTTCCTCCGAGGCAAAAACCAGACCCCAGTTCCCTCAGCCGCTACCGGTGATATCGTGGCTGTAGCTAAACTAACCGAGACCTCCACCGGAGACACTCTATGCGACAAGGATTCTCCTATTATCCTGTCCAAGATAGAGTATCCTGTTACCGTGATCTCCATGGCCGTGGAACCCAAAGCTAAAGGAGACGAGGAAAAGATCAGCTCTGGACTGAGCAGGCTGGCCGAGGAAGATCCTACTTTTCGGATCCACCAAAACCTGGAGACCAAACAACTGGTCATCTCAGGCATGGGCGAGCAACATCTGGCGGTGATGGTCGAACGGTTAAAGAGGAAATTCGGCACTGAGGTGGTCCTGACCACTCCCAGGATACCCTACAAAGAGACCATTAAAAAGACGGCCAAAGCAGAGTATAAATATAAGAAGCAGACTGGAGGCAGGGGGCAATATGGCCATGTCTTCCTGGAGCTAAAACCCCGCGGTAGAGGTGAAGGTTTTGAGTTTCTGGACACCATTTTTGGTGGCGCTATACCTAGAAGTTTTGTACCAGCGGTGGAGAAAGGGGTCCGGGAAGTGCTGGAGGAAGGGGTTATCGCCGGTTACCCGGTGGTCGATATCAGTGTTAATGTCTATGACGGTTCCTACCACACCGTGGACTCCTCAGAAATGGC
>CAYYBB010000111.1:0-2763 GCA_964469465.1 uncultured Actinomycetota bacterium | reverse complement strand
GAAAAAATAATCCAGGAGTCAGCCAAGGAATCGAGTAAAGAGAAGGGATAGCTTTCTCTGGCCCTGAAGACCATGGCGGGCAATGCTTCTAAAATGAAAAATGGATGTTTTCTGGGTAATTTCGTTTTCGTATGCAAATCATATAATAATGAGACAGGAGGAAAATGATGAAAAAGATCGGAGTACTTAGCGGTGGAGGAGATTCTCCAGCTATCAATGCAGCCATAAGGGCCGTAGTCAGAAAAAGTCTGGCCCTGGGCTACGAGGTCTGGGGAATCAAGGACGGCTGGCGAGGGCTTTTAGACGGTAACCTGGAGAAACTAACCCTTGATTCTGTCTCGGGAATCATATTTCAAGGAGGTACTATTCTAGGCACTTCCCGGACCAATCCCTTTAAGAGAGAGGATGGGCCTCAGAAGATCGAGGAGAATGTAAAGAGATTCCAACTGGATGCCATCATCGCCATGGGTGGCGACGACACTCTGGGCGTAGCCCACAAGCTGAACAAGATGGGAATCCCGGCCGTGGGCGTTCCTCAAACCATCGATAACGATCTTTGCGGAACCGACTATGCCATCGGTTTTGACTCCGCCCTATCCATTGTCACCGACGCTATCGACAAACTTCACACCACCGCTTGCTCCCATCATCGAGTCATGGTGGTAGAGATTATGGGCCGTGATGCCGGATGGCTAGCCTTGCTGTCTGGTCTAGCTGGAGGGGCTGATGTGATCCTTATTCCAGAGGTTAAATTCAACTACGATGATATCTGCTGGAGAATCGAGGAGCGGAGACAGAGAGGTAAGCAGTTCAGCATCATCGCCGTCGCCGAAGGTGCTTCTCCTGAGGAGATCGGTGCTCAGGTTACTCAGAAAGCATTTGTGGATGCTTTTGGCCATGTGAGACTGGGGGGAATCAGTAGCGTCATCGCGGAAGAGATAGAAAAAAGAACTGGCTACGAGACCAGGGCGACTATCCTCGGCCATCTGCAAAGAGGCGGTACACCTACTGCCTATGATAGAATTATGGCTACTCGCCTGGGAGTCAAAGCGGTGGAATTAGTGCACAATGGCCAGTTTGATAGAATGGCCTGTGTGAAAGGCAACCAGATCGACAGTGTGCCCCTGGAAGAGGCTGTGGCTAAGGTAAAGCCCGTTGATATGGAGCTTTTCGAGACGGCCAAGTTGTTCTATTAAACATAGTAGAGGCTGTACCAGCTACAGGAAGGATGGGCTCCCGAAGAAGAGGATGAGGAGGATTTTTAGACGTTGCCCACTCAGAGACCTATGAGAAATAAGAAGAGAAACAATCTTAAAGACATACTTGGAGACATACATCCTTTAAAGAGGGTTTTGAAGAAGTTACCTCCCTTTAAAATCCATAAGAGACCGGAAATAGCCTTTATCATAATCATCATTCTGACTATCCTCATTTTCTCTTGCCTCTATTCTAATTTGCTAAAAGGCGTACTCTCGGGAGCTCCCAGGCCATCAGAGGAAGCAGTGACGGAAAGTCCTTCCCCGGAAACCGTCACTAAGGAGGAGACTGGCCTGACTCAGGAAGAGGAGACGACGGAGACCGAGCTGGATATCGAGAAGAAAAAGCAGGACATCCTGCAAACTCTCCAATACAGAGATCCCAATGGTGAGCCTATCTTCTGCCTTCTGATAGAGAGCCCACCTCAAATAGATGGCAACCTGGATGAGTGGATGGAAGAGCTTGTTCCGCCCATCCTGGAGACCCATCCTATTCCACAACCTACTTACCTGAAGGAGAATTATACCGGTGCCAGCGATGTCTCGGGCATATTTATGGTGGCCTACGATGAAGAGAAACTCTACCTGGCCATCCGGGTAATCGATGACGTTTTTTCTCAGCCTTTTCAGGGAAGCGAGCTCTTCAAGGGCGACAGTATTATAGTATCTCTGGATACCGATCTGCAGGGTGACTTTTATGAGCGAGCTAATAATCTGGATGATTACCGGGTAGGTCTGTCTCCGGGCGACTTTTCCTCATTACCTCCCGAAGCCTATATCTGGATACCTCAAGAGACCAGGGGAGATGAGATTTCTGTTGCTTCCTCCCAAACCTCCAATGGTTATATAATCGAAGCCGCCATACCCTGGTGGAATTTCCAGAATTTTAAAGTTGAGGACGGAAAAGCCATAGGTTTTGACATCAGCATCAATGACAAGGACTTCCTGGAGGAAAGAGAGCTAGCTATTTCTTCCTCTCCCTCCCTGGACTGGAACGATCCCACCTCCTTTGGCACCCTGGTACTCCTAGATACAACCAAGATAACCGGTGGCTAAACCTCCCAGAGCAATGAGGAAATTGATGGTATGGGCTAGATTTTTCAGAGCAATTGGAAAATGACGGGACAGATTGGGTAGAAAAGACTCAGCATTTACATAGTTCCCGGGTGATGAGACCACCGTGACAAATTGCGTGAAAATAGATAAGGCCTCAAACATTAAAGCTGGATACTCTTTGGGATGTTAGCTAAAGGAGCGAAATGGACTGGAAACTGTTAGTATCTACTTTTGGACTGCTATTTTTGGCCGAACTGGGGGACAAGACTCAACTTTCGGTAATATCTCTCACTGCAAAGTATCGAACTCCCTGGGAGGTTTTTTGGGGAGCCTCCCTGGCTATGGCCACAGTGACTCTCCTTGGTGTCATCTTTGGTGAAGCTCTGATCCACATTGTTCCCGTCGCCTACCTCCGCAAGGGCAGCGCCCTCCTTTTCGTCCTCATAGGCGT
>CAYYBB010000110.1:0-6873 GCA_964469465.1 uncultured Actinomycetota bacterium | reverse complement strand
GTTGCAAGATCATCATTATCAGCACAGGAGGTCAGATCCAAATAGCCGCCAAGCCAATCTTCCTGCTCCTGCAGGGACTCTTCTATTGCCCTCAACTGCTCTTCAATTCTGGTCAACATTTGGGACCTCTCCATTTCCTTACCCTGGACCTTCTTAATGTACCAAATGGCGGCTGGTACAGGAGCCAGGATGATGCCGGCCAGAAACATAGGATGCACCAGAATTCCGAGCATTACAAAAAGCAAGAGGAGCAGTACGGAGAAAGCCAGAGGGAGAAGGGGCGAACTCGGTCCCATACTGACAACCTGTCGGGGAAGGTTTTCTAGATCGTGCTGAAGACGTTGTCTCTGTGCATCTAGGAACTCTTTCTGGATACGGTGGTTCTGTAATTGAATCTCAAAATCTTGAGGAAGCCTAGCTAAGGAGGCGTAGGTGGAAAGTTCCCGTTCGATATTAGAAACTCTTTCTTCTATTTCAGCTAGCCGGGCTTTTTCACTAGCTTCCTTTTCGCGATCCCACTGGGCCCTAGCTCTCTTCCTGCTATAGTCTTGAAGAAGGTCAGGCAGGTGTGGCGGTAATTTGCCATACGGCTGGTATTCCCTTATTTGGCCTGTTAGACTATCAATATCCTGTTGAATTTTCTCGATCCGCTCCTTCTCCCTCCTTTTTTCGGAAAGGGCCTTCCTTGTCTCCTCAGCCTCCTTGGCACCCTCCTCCAGAGCATTGATAGTCTCAACCATCCTGGCCAAAAACTTCTGCTCTTTCTCGCTGTCCCTTAACTCCCTGACTAAGCTCTCTTTCTCATTTTCCTGCTCTTTGAGAGATTGGTCTTTTTCTAGTGAACGGAGGAGCCTTTCTCGATCTTTCTGAAGCTCACGGCTAAGCACTTCGATCTTACGCTCTTTTCTTTTGCCCGGAAGCCGCCGAAGTTCATTCAAACGCTCGTCCAGAGCAGAGAGCACTGCCTGATACGATGCCAGTTCCGGCCCACTGATGAGGCTTTTGAGACGCTCGACTATATCCTGCTTATCCAATGCCACCAGTTCGTTTTGGCCCACATAAACGGTATGACGAAAGAGCTCATCGTCAGCCAGACCCAGCCAGGAGCGGAGCAGATCATCGTAGCGAGCTTTTTCTGAAGTCCTGCCTCCAGGATTAGCATCACCTTTAAAAAGAAGGGTCGGCTCTCTACCAGCAAAATCTTGCTGCTTCTTCCCAGAAATGCCATCGGCATGGAATCCGCTCATCTCGGAAGAGATATCCTCAACCACTGCTTGGTGAGTAGCCAGATCTCGTCTTAGCCGCAGGCGTTGCCCCTCTGAGGTCACAAACTCCGTAGTAAGGGCAAAGTTCTGATAATCGCTCCATGGTCTCCACTGGAAACTGTCCGAAGTGCGCAGGCCGAAGAAAGCGGCCATGATGGCCTTCATCAGGGTTGACTTCCCAGCCTCATTATCCCCGATTATAACGTTAAAACTGCTGCCGAAGGTAAATCCTCTTTCTACGAATTTGCCAAAGCCATGAATGATCAGTTTGTCGATTTTCATGTCTAAAATCACTTATACTCTACAAATCCCTGCCATAAGTAGCCTTTGCTCGCTCAAACTCCTGCAGTCCTAGGGTCAGAGCTTTCTGGAGAACCTCCCGATCTCGTCCCTGGGCTCTCTGGAGTTCTTCCAGAACTTTGCGGACAAAAAGTCCACGGATGGTTTTCTCTTCCTTAACTCTTTCCACAAAGGAACTGTCAAAGATATGCATGTGATCTTCCAGACCCAGATAGTAGAACTCCGGCTGAGCCAGGCCTTGAACTTTTTCCAGGTCCAACAAGCCGTCTGGTGCGCCGGTGAGACGAAGCTTGAGCAGAACGTTTTCGCCCTTCCACTGCCCTATCTTTTGGGCCAACTCCTCTTCCTTTTCCAGACCACTGACATCTAACTCCTTTTCTTGCCATAGAAAGCGGTTGATCTTATGTCCCCTGAGGGAAAGATCGCCCTCCTTCATCTCGACTAGAGCTACAAATCTATCCCCCAACTCGGAGCCGCGAAAAGAGGTGCCCTCAGGGCTGCCCGGGTAACAGGCAAATACCCTGCCTTCAGCATTAAGGAAAGTTTGGAAAGAGTGGTGGTGTCCAAGAGCAAGGTAGTCCAGACCAAAAGAAAGAAGCTCCTCTTTTTTGACTGGAAGGTAGCGCTCTTCAATAGAACGGACATTGTCGCCCTCCACGGTACAATGCAGAACCCCGATGTGGAGACCTTCCTGCTTTCTCCTTTTAAAGGACTCTTTCCAGGGAAGAGCCCTGGTGGGATCGACCGCGATACCATAGAGATAGATTTCCATCTCCCGCACGGTCAGAAATACAGGCTCGGTGACCACACTTTCCTTGAAAATAATGGCCTGAGGGAAGGGATCGGAGTGGAATATGCTATGGCTAAAGGAGAGGGTGTCGTGAGTGCCAGGAGAGATAACGACTCTAATTCCGGCAGAACCTAATCGGCTCAACTCCGCTGCTACCTGCCCCACCAGGCGGGTTTCGGGATTGGCGCAGTCGAAAAGGTCTCCGGCTATGATGAAAAGATCTACTTTCTCTTGAAGGGCTAGATGGCAGATATTGGAAAAGGTAGGGAAAACATCAAAAAGAGGGTTGGATCCTCTCAGGTCGACTGAGCGCGGAACGCGACCCAGATGAAGGTCTGCTGTATGGAGGATTTTTAAGGTCATTTCACCTGCCTTAAGTAGGGGTTCAGGTGCAGTCTACAATAGAGTTTGAGAAAGGTAAAGAGAGTTTTGTTGTTACCAAATATGTTCTGGGGCATCATAATTAGTGGATCAGGGACCGCTACCATAAGGTCTGAGCACCTGATTGCCTGATGCAGCAGTGACCATAGCTCTGTGGGCAACCACAAGTTCCCATCCCTAAGGTGTACGGTCCCTGATGGCCCTACGTGGGGGAGGAGATATGGACTGAAGTATATTTAAGAGGATCTTATAAGCTGGAAACTAGTCCAACTGGTCCAAAGCCTCCTTATATCTTTTTGCATGTACCTTCTCAGCTTTGGCCAGTGCTTCCAGCCAGTCGGCTACCTCGTTCAGGCCCTCTTCCCTGGCCTCCTTGGCAAACTGGGGATACATCTCGGTGTACTCGTAGGTCTCTCCCTCAATAGCTGCCTGAAGATTCTCCCTGGTGCTGCCGATCCCCTTCAGGAAGCGTAGATGTCCCAGGGCATGAGCTGTTTCTCCCTCCGCAGCTGCTCTGAAAAGTTGGGCAACCTCCGGATGGCCTTCCTCATCGGCCTTTCGAGCAAAAGCAGTGTACTTGCGGTGGGCCTGGGATTCGCCTGCAAACGCAGCTTTAAGATTTTCTTCTGTCTTCGACATACTAGCTACCTCCCTTTTAAGATTTCTTAGACTCCGCTACTGACTTTGGACTTTCCTTATTTCAGGCTTTGGTTAATGAAGCTCCTCATGGACGAGGAGTCTGGACAGCCAGCACTTTCATCCGACTCTGATCTGTCTTCAGGCCATGCATAACGCCCGCGGGAGCCAGGGCCAGATCACCCCCTTTAACTCCCTGTTCTTCACTCCCCGTCATCAACATCCCCTCCCCTTCTATTACATAGAATAGCTCGTGCGAGTTCTGATGTTTATGGAGAGGAAGTTCTTGATTAGCACCAAAGAAGAGTAGGATGACGTTACCTTTCTCGTCGCTTATGGGTACCTTCTTGATCATACTTTGCGGCGAGAACTCCTCCAGTTCTGTCACTTTGAACACGTCCATTTTATCCCTCCTTTCATTATAGTTAATATTAAGAATAAGAGCTATTATGCTTTAATTAAGCATATAGCACCTCTTCCTTCTTGTCAAGAGGAGAGCGATAAATTTTTCAAAAAGTTTTAGTCCGGCCAAAATCAGCAAAGGTCGAGATGAGGCATGTTCGCACCGGACTAGCCACGAGAGGGTCAAAGAATTAGGAGTAAATTTCGCAGAGAGCTAATATGGTAGGGTTGTATGCTCCAAGTATAGAAGAGACAACTACGTAATTGGCCCATAATCGGGGGCACTAGTTCCAATAACAATTGAAGTGCTTACTTATGCCCGCTGACTAGGACTTTTGTCTTGCTTACTGTAGATGATCAAAAATTACCACCGATGTTAGGACAGTCATCAACTACTATTTTGTTCAGGCTAAAAAAATTTATGTCTTAGCCCAGAGCAAAATTCAGCCTACAGTCTTTTGTATTCAACACTTATACGTCATTTTTTAGTGTGGACTACTTAGTGCCGCTCAGAGAGTAACCACTCTTGCCATACTTAACACTCAGAATTTCCGCCAGGATGCTGACGGCGATTTCTTCAGGAGTCTGAGCGCCGATGTCCAGTCCAATGGGAGCATAAACTCTGGACAGAAGCTCCTCCTGCACTCCCTCCTGACGCAAGTTGTCGAAGATGACTTTGGCTTTTCTTCGACTACCCAGAAGGCCAATATAGGCAACGGGAGACGGGAGTAGGACTCGCAGAGCGGCCTGATCAAGCCGGTAGTCGTGAGTCAGAATTACAGCATAGGTAGAAGGAGTAAGTCCCATGGATTTAAGAACTTCCCCTGGATCGGACAGGACGACCTGATCAGCCTGGGGAAACCTTTCCGGGGTAGCGAATTTGGGACGACTATCTACTACCACTACCCGGAATCCCAGATCCTTTCCCATCTTTACTACAGGTAAGGCAATGTGGCCAGCACCCAGCACCAGAAGAGTGGGCGGAGCTTCAAATACCTCGATGAAAATGTCAGCGGTTTTCTCTGTAGAGACAGTTGCTATATCGCTAGAGCTTTGCGCTGCCCCAGAGTCAAGCCCACAAGTAACCACTCTGGACTTCCCTTTGGCCAAGGCCTCCCTGGCTACTTCGACAACCCTGGCCTCAAAGGCTCCTCCACCGATAGTATATTTGATCGATCCATCGGGAAAGATCAACATCTTGACTCCTATCCGGACCCGACTCCCACCCGGAGATCGCACCACCGTAGCCACAGCAAATCTGGACTGATCTTCCAGAAGTTTTAAAATGGTGGGATAAAAATTGACCGACATAAACTATTCACCTCTACACTTCTGCTCGTATAGGGGTTGCGCTAAAGGTTACTGTCGATAATCCAGAGTACAGTCTCTATGCATCATGATGTGACCATAAATAATGGAACAGAATCTTAAAGAAAGGCCGGACTTGGACTTTCTGGTCGCAGAACTCTTCCAGTACATCCATAGTTTTCATACAGGCTCAATAAACACCTCAATGCTGCCTCCACAGATAAGCCCACTGTCCCAGGCCTTTTCTGCGGTAAGCTGAAAGCTTAAGGTCTTGGGCTGTCCGGTCCTGATCACCTCGCGGGCTTCGGCATATACTTCTGCCTCTACACATCCACCGCTGACTGAGCCTACTATGTCCCCGTTCTGGAGAATCAGCATCTTGGCCCCTACCTCCCGAGGAGTGGAGCCTTGCGCCCTTATCACCGTAGCCAGAGCTGCTCTTTCGCCCTGGGCTTTTACTTCTCTTATAACCTCGTATATTTCCTTCACTTAGGCTCCATATTTGGTGAGGCGGCCGGCATTAGAGAGAACTTCTGCCATAAGATCGACCGCGGGAAGCCGGCCAAGACCCCCCTGTAGACAGGAGGTCTCATCAAAGCTCTTAACTCCATCCACCCGGCAGTACCTGGCGCTGATAAGCACAGGAACAGGATGCCAGCTATGAGCTTTATAAATAGAGGGCGTGGAGTGATCGCCAGTCACTACCAGTACATCTGGCTTCAGATCCAGTATCATGGGAAGAAGCCTGTCTACTTTTTCGATGACTTTGACTTTGGCATCGAAATTGCCGTCTTCTCCATAGGTGTCGGTCTTTTTTATATGGACATAAAAGAAGTCGTACTGGGAGAAGTTATCCCGAAGCACCCTGAATTCCGTCTCTATATCCTCACCGGTAAATTCCACTACTTCCATACCCACCAGACGAGCTACGCCGCGATACATGGGGTATACGGCTATGGCCAGGGCTCTCAGGCCGAATCTCTTCTCCATAGATTTCAGGGGCTGGTATTTGTCAAAACCGCGCAGGAGCATCATGTTAGCCGGATGCTCATCAGCCAGAACCTCCTTAACCTGACCCATGAACACCCGCACCACCTGGGCCGCCTTTTCTGAACGAGGGTCCGTCGCAACTACCGGATGAGGCTCCACTCCCAGTTGCTGAGGATCGGTGTCTTCAATGTCTCCGTAAAGCCCGTCGCCTCTCAGGATCAGGACCGCCCGATGCTCCTTTTCTGGTTCCAAAAAGAGTTCCACTTTCGGGCTAAGAGTCAGCCTCTCCTTTATCTTGCGACAGAGCTTGGCGTTCAGTTCAGTGCTTATCCTTCCGGCTCTCCTGTCGGTGACCCTTCCCTCATCGTCTATAGTGGCGAAATTGATACGGGCAGCCACATCTCGCTCGGTGAGAGAAAACCCTACCCCCAGTGCGCTGAGGATGCCACGGCCGATATCATGGGCTATGGGATCATATCCAAAGATGGCCAGATGAGATGGCCCACTGCCAGGAGTAATTCCCGGAGCAATGGGATCAATAAGTCCACAGATGGATCGAGCAGCCAGACTGTCCAGGTTGGGAGTTCTGGCCACCTGAAGCTCAGTTCCTCCTTTTTCCGGTACTGCCAGACCTCCCACGCCATCCAGGATAAGATAGACAATCTTGGATTCATTTCTGACCACCAGGCCATCGATGATCTCGGTACTTACCGTGCTCATAAGCCTCTCTCTCCTGTCCCCTTAGTACCTCACCGGGAAGCCTTTACCTGAAAACTACTCAATATTCTCATCGTTCCTGCA
>CAYYBB010000109.1:0-6882 GCA_964469465.1 uncultured Actinomycetota bacterium | reverse complement strand
TGTCTTCCGGCTCCGGTCCGCTGAAAAACCTATTATATATGGAACAACCAGAGACCTGAAGCAGGAAAAAAGAAAGGACGATAACCAGAGCCAGGTGGAAAACTTTTCTATGGGGGTCCTTCCACATGGTGCTGAAAGAAGCCCGTGGCCCGGCCTTTCCAGCAGTCAGGAAGATATGAGGCGATGTCTTCGAAACTTTAACCGCATGAGGAGAATGTGATACCTTAAGCAAAAAGGCCAGGCGGGTACGGAGCCTGGTTTGGAAAACTCTTTGGTGTCTCAACATGATCCTATTCTATCATAATATGAGTGTCTCTCATCATGGGTAGAAAGAACGGTTGGATGGGACGGTGTTTAACCTTACCATAGAAATTCACGCAACTAGACTGTTTGCTTTAGCTAACAGAGAGTTCACAAGTGTTTCTCACCATGATCTGAGCACAACATCTGCCAGAGTGAACAGAAAAAGGACTATGCTGAAAAGCCCATTCATGGTAAAGAAAGCCACGTTCAGGCGGGAAAGATCATAGGGCTTGACCAGAGAGTTCTCATAATAAAGAAACGCCGCGGCAACCACTACTCCCACATAGTACAGAAGACCCAGCTCCAGAAGAACACCCGTCAAAACCAGAAGAAGGACCGTCAAGAGGTGCAGGAGCCTGGTCAAGCTCAATCCGGTACGGATGCCAAAATTAGCCGGGATAGAGAAAAGTCCCTGGGCCCGGTCCACTTCCACGTCCTGGCAGGAGTAGATAATGTCAAATCCAGCTAGCCAGAGGGCTGCAGCCAGACCCAGCACTGCAGGAGCCAGATCTATGCGGTTAGTAATTGCCACCCACGCTCCCAGAGGAACCAGGCTGTAGTTGAACCCCAGAACAAAATGGCTGAGCCAGGTAAACCTCTTAGTATAAGGATAGACCACAAAAGGTATGATAACCAGGGGCCAAAGATATCGACATAGAGGTGCCAACTGGAAGACCGCTATCATGAATACGACCAAGGAGAGAAGACCGTAGACCAGAACTTCCCTTACCGAGATCAGCCCGGTGGGCAAAGCCCGCTCTCTGGTGCGGAGGTTCCGGGCGTCGATATTTCTATCAATGAGGCGATTCAGGGACATGGCCAAAGTTCGTGCTCCCACCATGGCCACGGTTATCCAAACTATCTGCCACCAGGTGGGAAGACCAGGCACCAGGATGGCGCCCATGTAGGCAAAAGGAAGAGCAAAGATGCTGTGCTCAAACTTTATATCCCGCAAAAATATGCCGATCTTAGTCGAGGCCATAGTCCTGCCATCTTTGGTCTACCAGTCTCTTTATCTCCTCATCCATGCGGACCTCCTCAGGCCACTGTCTCTCATAACCTTCCTCCCGCATCTTTCGGGTGGCGTCAATACCCACCTTGGAACCATAGCCACAAACGGAGGAGGCATGATCCAGCACGTCTACCGGCCCTTTAATAAAGAGAAAGTCCCGTTCCGGATCGATATTATTAAAGACCTTCCAGGCCACCTGGGAAAGGTTCTGCACATCCACATCTTCATCTACCACTATGATTACTTTAGTGAGGGCCAACTGGCCCAATCCCCACAGAGCACTCATGACCTTTCTGGCTTCTCCAGGATAGCTCTTGCGAATAGATACAATAGCGCAATTATGGAAGACTCCCTCTAGCGGAAGATGGAGATCTACTATCTCCGGCACTTGCATTTGCAGGAGGGGCAGAAATATCCTTTCTGTGGCTTTACCCAGAAAGACATCCTCCATAGGCGGCCTGCCCACCACAGTGGCCGGATAGATGGGATTCTTACGATAGGTGATACAGGTCAGGTGGAAAACAGGGTAGTCCTGGGCCGGGGAGTAAAATCCAGTGTGATCCCCAAAAGGCCCCTCTAATCGCTTCTCAGTCGCATCCACATAGCCTTCCAGGATGATCTCGGCATGGGCCGGAACCACAAGATCCACCGTTTTACACCGGACTACTTCCACCGGAGCCTTTCTCAGAAAACCAGCCAACAGGAGCTCGTCAAAGCCGGGGGGTAAAGGAGCGCTGGCTGCATAAATAGTGGCTGGATCTCCCCCCAAGACTACCGCCACCTCCAGGTTCCGCCCAAGCTTCTGGCTCTGCCGATAATTACGAGCTCCATCGTGATGGATATGCCAGTGCATTCCGGTAGTCCGGTGATCATATTTCTGTAGACGATAGATACCCATGTTCTGCTGCCCGGTTGAGGGATTTTTGGTGATTACCAGAGGGAGGGTGATAAACCTACCCCCATCTTGAGGCCAGCATTTCAAGATGGGCAGAAAATCCAGGCTGGGCTTCTGGGCAATCACTACCTCCTGGCAGGGAGCCTTCCTGACCGTCTTGGGGGCAAACCTCCCTATCTCCCGGAGCCGATTAAGCAGGCTCAGCTTGCCCAGAAACCCCTCCGGAAGAGATAGAGACAGTAACTCAGCCATTCGCTGAGCTATGATATCCAGCTTTGGTACTCCCAGAGCCCAGCTCATGCGCTCCAGGGAGCCAAAGAGGTTGATAACCACAGGAATATCGTACCCTTTTACCTGTTCAAAGAGAAGAGCAGGACCATTTCGCTTGCAAATTCGGTCAACGATCTCGGTGATCTCCAGCTCCGCATCTACCGGGACAGTCACTCGCCTCAACTGGCCTTTGTTTTCCAGAAAATGGATAAACTCTCTAAGATCTTTGAACATTTCCACCCTTTATGGTGACAATCTTACCTCAAAATAAACCAAATATTTTCAGAGTTCGTGGCTGATGGCCGCATCATGACAAATTATGAAGAAAACTTTGCCGACAGGAATGTCAAACAGTGATATTATAATGTGATATTATAACACTACTGTAAAAGAGGAGGTTATGAAAAATGGGTAGTGTGAAAGATTTAGTAGTTCTGAAAAAGCCAGAGGGTGGCAGGACTGGAATAGGACGCTTCATCTTCTCTGACCGCTACTCGGTGTTTGACTGGGGCGAGATGCCAGACCATATTAAAAACAAAGGCACGGCTCTCTGTATCATAGGTGCATGCCTCTTTGAAAAACTTGAAGAGATGGGCATAAAAACCCATTATCTTGGAGTAGTAGAAGACGGTAAGTCAAAGCGTCTATCCGAACTTAAAGAACCAGGCAATTGCATGGAAATCAAACTGCTGCGAGTAATAAAACCTGAAATCCAAGAGAATGCTTATGATTATTCAGTTTACCAAAACGAAAGGTCAAATTTTCTTGTACCTCTTGAGGTAATCTACCGCAATTCTTTACCTGAGGGGTCAAGTGTTTTCAAAAGACTAAAAGAAGCCAGTTTAAAACTTGAAGATATCGGGTTAGACGAAATGCCTTTGCCAGGGCAGAAACTTGAAAATCCTATTCTGGATGTATCTACGAAATTAGAAGCAACCGACAGGTACGTAACTTGGGAAGAAGCAAAAAATATTGCCGGGCTCGCTGATGATGAACTAGAAGAAATTAAGAGAATAACCCTACTTGTCAATGAGCTCATCACAAGAGAAGCCAGGCGAGTGGGTCTTGTCAATGAGGACGGTAAAATAGAGCTTGGATTTGATGAAGACCGAAATCTCATGCTGGTGGATGTTCTCGGAACCCCTGATGAGTGTAGATTTACCTTTGAAGACATGCCCGTAAGCAAAGAAGTTGCCAGAATATTTTATCGAAATACTGACTGGTGCAAAGAGGTAGAAGAGGCGAAGAAGAAAGATAGAGTGGGATGGAAAAAACTTGTAAGGGCTACACCTCCTTCATTACCGAACAGGCTTGAAGAGTTAATTTCTCTGCTTTATCAAGCTTGTTGTAATGAAATAACCCGAAAGAGATGGTTTGCAACACCTCCTTTAAAAGAGATACTGCTAGAAATAAAAGAGGTTCTTTGATTATGAACATCGTTGGTGTTACCCAGGAGATCATAAAAGAAGCTGCTGCCATTATACGGAAGGGGGGATTAGTGACATTTCCAACAGAGACCGTATATGGGCTTGGTGCAGACGCACTAAATCCACTAGCAGTTGTCCGAATATTTGAGGTGAAGAACCGACCTCGGTTTGACCCACTGATAGTCCACATAGCCGATTTCTCTTCCGTAGAAAAACTGTGTTCTTCTGTAGATGAAAGGGCGAGAAAACTCATGGAAAAGTTCTGGCCAGGCCCTCTTACTTTGGTGCTCCCCAAAACACAGGTTGTGCCAGATATTGTAACAGCAGGTCTTCCAACAGTTGCTATACGCATGCCAGCCCATCCAGTAGCTTTAAGACTTATTGAAGAAGCAGGTACACCCATAGCTGCTCCGAGCGCCAACCCCTTTGGATACTTAAGCCCAACCACTGCAGAGCATGTAAGAGAGCAATTAGGGGAAAAGGTGGACTTGATACTGGATGGAGATAAATGTCCTATCGGTGTAGAATCTACAGTCATAGAACTTACCGGGAAAGAACCTCTACTTTTAAGGCCGGGTGGGTTGCCTATTGAAGAGATAGAGAAAGTAATAGGAAAGGTAAAAATATTTACAATTTCTCCTAAGCCACGCTCACCCGGGCAGTTGACTCGCCACTATTCACCCCGGACCCCTATCAGGATTCTCAAGGACAGGAAAATTGAAGTAAAGACTGGGAAAAGGGTAGGACTTCTGGCATTCAAATCTCCAAAGAAGAACCTGCCCTATGAGGTGGTAGAAATTCTCTCCCCTCGGGGGGATTTGCGGGAGGCGGCAGCAAATTTATTCTCCTGCTTACATAAGTTGGATAGAGCAGGATTAGATATTATCTTTGCAGAGCCTGTACCAGAGGTTGGACTGGGAAGGGCCATTATGGACAGGCTTTATAAAGCAGCAGGAGGCAAACCTGACTGCCATCGGGAGGAAAGATGAGTAGCAAGATATTTGCAACCACTATCAACTGTATGGACGGCAGAGTACAAATACCAGTAATTGAATATATGAAAAGTAAGTATGCCGTAGATTACGTGGACATGGTTACTGAACCAGGCCCAAACAAGATACTATCGGAAAACAGAGACAGAACGATAGTTGAATCTATAAAAAAGCGGGTTGAAATATCGGTCATGAAGCATAATTCAAAACTCGTTGCTGTTGTGGGACATCACAATTGTGCTGGAAATCCTGTAGAAAAAGACACGCAATTGAAACAGATACTGTCTGCCATTAAAACTGTGGAATCATGGAATTTTGAGGTCAAGGTTATAGGATTATGGATCGATGAGAACTGGGAAGTTTGTGAGGTTGAATGATTTTGGATTTACGTCGCCTGGCACAGCATAAAAGGTTCGTACCTTACGGCACTCACCCAAATTTTTGCTTGGCAAAAACTTCTTTAGGCACAAACTGCTAGATGAAATGCGGCTATTTGGAAAATGTAGTAGTCTTTGCAGGTTAAGAAGTTGGGAAACCAGAGGAGGTAATAAGATGAGCAGCCTGACAAATGAGCTTCGCCGACTCCGTGAGGATGACCCAGATGTGGCGCTTTCGTCGTCTGGCGACTAGAGGAGAGTAATTGGACCCGTGTCGAAGCGAAAGAAAAGGCGCAAAAGTGGACGAGATGGGACAGGTTTCCAAGACCGTTCAAGCGAGGCAGCTTATGGACGATCCCTCCAAGTTAGATCAATTACCTGCGACCTACCAGGCACTTACCGCTGGAGTTTGTGACCAGAATGGCCCCCAACATCAAATGGGGGATACTTCCTGAGACAGGACTAGTGCCTTTCCTGGACATTACTCAGCAGGCCCAGGAGACAGGCCAGCCTCTGGTTTCGCAGAGTGGTGAGTAGAGGGTACTTCCTTGCTTAGTTCAGCTACTATAAGAGGAATAGCGTGGTGTAAAGGATCTGGGGGGCAATTCGGCCTATCTGTCAAACTTCCCTCATAACAGGTGTTGGTTCCTACCTGCTATTTTGGGAGAGGAACCGCAATCTCTCAGCTTTTGAAGGAAGGTGAGGACACTAAGAATAATCTAGCACGGAGGTAAAAGGATGAGCAATAAATCTAAACCACGCAAGTGTTGGCAAGAAAAATTGGCAGATAGTAAAGATCTGCCAAAAGTTGAAAAAATCACCGACAAAATGAGCAAGAAATGGGGAACGGGTACGGTTGTTATTCCAGCCCCAAAAGAAGTAGATGAAATTATGAAAAAAGTTCCTAAAAGTAAACTTATTACCATAAACCAAATTCGTACCATACTGGCTCAAAAACATGGTGCTACCATCGGTTGTCCCATAACTACCGGCATTTTCGCCTGGATTGCCGCTCATGCAGCCGAGGAAGCAGCAGTAGAAGGAAAGAAAGATATTACCCCTTACTGGCGGACATTAAAATCTGGAGGGGAACTCAATGAAAAATATCCAGGAGGTGTGGAAGCACAAGCAGCGCGGTTAGAAGAAGAGGGGCATATAATTGAACCAGGAAAAGGCAAAAAGCCACCTAAAGTGAAAGATTTTGAAAAATATCTAATAAAGTTATAGGGGTATGGGCTTGACTCCCATAACCACAAGATATAGTAAGAATTTGATATCCTTGGCCACAATATATTGTATTAGGTGGAGTCAAGTAGATACCCCAATAAAGTTATAAATAGAAGCAAAACTCTAGATGAACAAGACAAAAACCTAATCGCCTATTGTGGTCTTAACTGTGCCGAATGTTTCGGATATAAGATGACTGTTTCTGAAACAACGACCACGTTAACTAAAATCTGCCGAAACATTGACACCTGGCCCCTAAAAGGTTATACTTCAGGTAGGAAAGGAGGTATAACCCTATGCCAAATGTAAAGACTGCTATCTCACTTCAAGAGTCTCTGTTCAAAGAAGCTGAAGCTCTAGCTCGCGAATTGGAAATCTC
>CAYYBB010000108.1:0-6887 GCA_964469465.1 uncultured Actinomycetota bacterium | reverse complement strand
TATTAACCTTTCCTCTGCATGAGCTGTAAATATGTAGCGTCCCACTCTCCCCCCTGCGCCGAATTAGGCTACTAATACGTAATAGTGCTAATGGTTATCTCATCATTTATTTATAAGTATAAATAGTTTTAAGATTTTGTCAATGCTTTGTGCTGCCTGATCACCACTTCTTCTTAAGCTGCATTGTGCCTCTTGCACAAAGAAAATTTTGCCTGGTGGCTATATTATCTTCTTGTGGGTTTTGTTATCTTGTTATATAGCGGTAAACAAACAGAATACGAGTAGGAAACGTATGAAAATCGGGATACCCAAAGAGATCAAAGATCATGAAAAAAGAGTAGCTCTTACTCCTCACGGGGCTAGGGAGCTGGTCTCTCAGGGCCACCAAGTACTGGTACAAAAGACGGCCGGTGAGGGCAGTGGCTTTAGCGATGAGGAGTACCAGAGAGCAGGAGCTCAGATAGTACCTCTGGCTGAGGATGTCTATGAGGCCGCAGACATGATCGTCAAGGTCAAAGAGCCTCTTTCCCAAGAGGTACCTTTGTTGCGCCCCGGGCAGACCCTCTTTACCTACCTCCACCTGGCGGCGGATAGGAAACTGACTTTGTCCCTTATGGAAAAGGAAATTGTGGGCCTGGCCTATGAGACCGTAGAGCTAGCTGATGGAACTCTGCCCCTTTTGGCTCCCATGAGTGTCATTGCCGGAAAGCTCTCGGTGCAGGCCGGGGCTACCTATCTGGAGGATGTGCACGGGGGAAGAGGATTGCTCCTGGGAGGTGTACCCGGGGTGGAGCCGGCCTCGGTCCTTATCCTGGGAGGAGGCACGGTGGGCACTAACGCTACTAAAATTGCTCTGGGTATGGGAGCCCAGGTAACTGTGCTGGAGAAAAGCTTTCCCCGCATGTCCTACCTATGTGATATCTTGGGAGACCGGGTGGTCACCAGGGCCTCCACTGCTTCCACTTTGGACGAAATCCTTCCCACTGCCGATCTGGTAATAGGAGCAGTTTTGGTGGCTGGAGCCAGGACCCCCAGGTTAATTAGGAGATCTCATCTCAAGCAGATGAAGAAGGGAAGCGTAATCGTGGACGTCTCTATCGATCAGGGTGGGTGTTGTGAGACCAGCCGCCCCACCACCTATAGCAATCCCGCCTTCATAGAGGAGGGGGTGGTTCATTACTGTGTGGCCAATATGCCCGGTGCTGTTCCTCACACTTCCACCAAAGCTCTGGCCAATGCTACTCTGCCCTATGTCCTGAAGGTGGCTGATCAGGGGATAGAAAAAGCTACCCAGACGGATCCCGCCCTCCGCAAGGGCATTAATCTCTGGCAGGGAAAAGTTACTCATAAAGGAGTGGCAGAAGCTCACAATCTGGAGCTGTCCTCTCTTACTTTTTAAGAATTGATAGGCTATGGGCTAACAGGTTGTCTAAAAGGTCTCGGCCAAGCAGTTGGTCACATAGGAAGGTAGTAACTACTGGCTTCGTGAGGCACAATGAAGGGTGAGAAGAGCGAAATGCACCAAAAAGCTATACAAGGAGGTGATAGCACAAAGCGATAGAGCTGTTTGGCGGTTTGGGCAAGTTAGGTTGGGTTTCACAAGCGAAAGAAAGGAGCAGAAGAATGAAGAAAACGATTAAAACGAGGGGTTTTCTCGCTATCCTCTGTCTCTCGGTAGCGGCGGTAACCTGGCTATTCGGCTGTGCTCCGGTAGCTGTGGAGCAGGAGGTTACCACGCCGGAGATGGTGACTGAGGAGGAAGCTACACCGGTCCCAGAGGGAAAAACCCTAATAGTGGCCATCCCGGAAGACCTGAGGACTCTGGATCCAGCTGTCTCCATCGATAACAAGGAGTGGAAGGTTACCTATCCTTCCTACGAGCGACTGGTGGCCTACAAGGGGGCCGAGACTGAGGTGCAGCCCTCCCTAGCAGAGTCCTGGGACATCTCCGAAGACGGGCTGGTCTGGACCTTCAGCCTGGCCAAGGGCCATACCTTCTCCGACGGCACTCCAGTTGACGCCCAGGCGGTGAAGTTTACCTTCGACCGCATGTTCAAAGTCGAGGGTTCCATCGCCGAGGTTTATTTCCCCGTCATCGAGAAGGTAGAGGCGGTGGACGACTACACGGTGCGCTTCACCCTGAAGGAGCGGTTCGCTCCCTTCCTCTACACTCTAGCCACGAACGCGGGCAGCATCGTGAACCCCAAGGTCATGGACTATGAGAAGGAGGGCGACCTGGGCGGCGAGTACCTGGCCACAGCGGTCATGGGTAGCGGCAAGTACGTCCTCTCCGAGTGGAGACGAAACGAGATCATCGTCATGGAGGCCCGTCAGGACCTCAAAGAGGCCCCCGCCATCTCTAAGGTGATCATCAAGATCATCCCCGAGAGTTCCTCCCAGCGGCTGCTCTTGGAGAAGGGGGATGTAGACATCGCCGAGGGCATCGAGATTGAGCAGATTGCCGAGCTTGAGGACAACCCTGACCTCCAGGTCTTCAAGGCCCCAGGGCTGTTTACCGACTATGTCTATATCAACACCTCCCGTCCGCCTCTGGATAACCCCAAGGTTCGTCAGGCCATCGCCTATGCCATCGACTACGAGGGTATCATCAAGAGTGTCCAGATGGGGAAGGCCACCCAATTCCGCGGTTTCGTGCCTCAGGGGCTGTGGGGACACCTGGATGACATTAAGATGTACACCAGGGATGTGGAGAAGGCCAAGGCCCTCATAAAGGAGGCCGGCTTCCCTAATGGTTTCAAGATCTCCCTCTCCCTTTCCAGCCGGAAGCCCTGGTGGGAGCAGGAGGCCCTCATTATTCAGAGCAACCTTAAGGAAGTGGGTATCGACGTCGAGATCCAGCAGTACGCCGACCCAACCCTGCGCGACCGCATCGATCGGGGGGAGTTCGATCTCTGCATGGGCGTCTGGATGCCCGACTATGCCGACCCCTACATGTACCTCAACTACTGGTTTGACTCCAACAACAAGGGTCTCGCGGGCAACCGCGCCTTCTACGAGACCCCCAAGGTAGATGAGATGCTGCGCCAGGCCGCTACGGAGACCGACCACGAGACCAGGCTGAAGCTCTACACTGAGGTTCAGAAACTCCTGGTAGAGGAGCCGCCTTACATCATGCTGTACCAGAAGAACTACGAGCTCCCCATGAGGAAGAACATCAAGGGGTTCATCTTCAACCCCATGCTCCAGGACGTCTTCTTCCTGGATGAGATGGACAAAGCGTAAGAAGTTTTGGCTTTGTCCTATAGTTGAGGGATGGAGCGCGAAGCGGCTGATGATGCGTGATACTGACAAAAGGGGGCAGATGAAATAAAATAGGGTCTACTGCGATCGGAGGAAGAGAGTCTCAGGCAAGAGCGGGAGTGTAAGCCTGGAGCAGGTGGTCCTAGAGGCAAAATGAGCATCTTGAGATATCTAAGAACTCAGCTATTTTTTCTCATCCCGGTGCTCATCGGGGTTACTATGGCTACCTTCCTTATCTCCCACGTGGTCCCCGGAGATCCTGCCCGCATGATGGCCGGCGAAAGGGCTAGCCAGGAGACGGTGGAGCGCATAAGACACCAGCTAGGGTTGGATCTCCCCATTCACCTTCAATACGTCAATTACATGAAGAACCTCTTCAAGGGGGAGCTGGGGATGTCCATTCGAAACCAGCGGCCGGTCCTGGACGACCTCAAGGATTTCTTCCCCGCCACCCTGGAACTGACCCTGATGAGTCTCTTCATCGTCCTTCTGGTGGGTATTCCCCTGGGGATCCTCTCGGCGGTAAAGAAGGATACCGCCTTGGATCACTTCGCCCGGCTATTCTCCATGTTTGGGGTATCCATGCCTGTCTTCTGGCTGGGGCTGATACTTCTCCTGGTGTTCTATCGGGACCTGGGGTGGCTTCCGGGACCAGGGAGGCTGGGGGTTACCACGATGCCACCGCCAACCATAACGGGGCTCTACATCGTAGACAGCATTCTCACCGGTCAGTGGCACACCCTGCTGGATGCCATCTACCACATCATACTGCCCTCCTCGTGTCTCTCTTACGTCTATCTCGCCATCACCGCCCGCATGATCCGCTCCAGCATGCTTGAGGTGATGAGCAGCGAATACATCCGCACGGCCGAGGCCTTGGGCTTCTCCCGCAAGACGGTCATCTTTAAGTACGCTCTCAGGAACGCCCTTATCCCCACCCTGACGGTTCTGGGGCTTTCCTTTGGCGAACTCCTGGGAGGGGCTATCCTCACGGAGACCATCTTCGCTTGGCCGGGCATGGGAAAGTATGTGGTGGACTCCATCGGGTTCCTGGACTTCCCCGCCATCATGGGGTTCACCCTGGTCATCTCTGTGGGATACATCGTGGCTAACCAGGTGGTGGACATTCTCTACACTGTGCTTGACCCCCAGATTAGGTTAGGAGGCTGAAGACATGTCCGTGTTCACCAGGATAGGGAATCCCTCAAGGGAATGGGTCAAGGAGTGGGAGAGCCTCATCAGCGAGATCCGCTACACGATATACCAGATCTCCAGAAAGCCCTTGATGGTCTTCGGCTTCTCTATCGTTCTCTTGCTGGTCATCGTAGCTATTGCGGCCCCCTACATCGTCCCCTACGACCCCATTGCTATCGACCTGGACAACCGTCTCATGCCCCCCTCATCCCAGCACTGGTTCGGTACCGACGAGGTGGGACGGGACATCCTCTCCCGCATCATTATGGGAAGCCGCATCTCTATCCAGATCGGCGTATTCGTCATCGTGACCGCGGCCACCATTGGCTCCCTCGTTGGGGCGGCCTCGGGCTTCATCGGCCGCAAGGTGGATACCGTCATCATGCGGGTCATGGACATCATTCTGGCCTTCCCCTCTCTGGTCCTGGCCATGGCCTTGGCGGCGGCCCTGGGGCCCAGCCTGCTCAATTCCATGCTGGCTATTGCCTTCGTGAAGATACCGGTCTATGCCCGGCTGGCCCGAGGACAAGCCCTCTCCCTTAAGGAACGGGAGTACGTGGAGGCCTCCCGGTCCTTCGGCGGGCCCAACTCCTGGATCATCTGGAAACACATCCTTCCCAACAGCCTCTCCCCGATCATTGTGCAGACTACGATGGGGATGGGAGAGGCCATCATCCTGGCCGCCTCCCTCTCCTTCATCGGCCTGGGGGCTCAGCCTCCGGTGCCCGAGTGGGGGGCCATGATCAGCGTGGGCCGCAAGTACCTCATCGAGCAGTGGTGGTACGTCACCTTCCCGGGGCTGGCCATCATGGTAGTGGTTCTGGGATTCAACATCTTCGGCGACGGGCTCCGGGACATCTTGGACCCCAGACTCAGGAGGTAGAAAGGTGGCCTTACTAGAGATCAAAGACCTGGTGGTCAATTTCAACACCTACGAGGGGACGGTCCAGGCCTTGGAAGGGGTGGACTTCTACTTGGAACAGGGGGAGACGGTGGGCCTCGTGGGGGAGTCCGGCTGCGGCAAGTCCGTTACCGCCATGATGGTGCTGCGCCTGATCCCCATGCCTCCGGGAGAGGTCGTGAAGGGGGAGATCCTCTACCAGGGGAAGAACCTTCTCAACAAGAGCCTGAAGGAGATGCGGAGCATCCGGGGGAAAGAGATCTCCATGATCTTCCAGGAGCCTATGAGTTCCCTTAACCCCGTCTTCCACATCGAGGATCAGCTCATATCGGTCATCCGCCTACACCAGGAGCTACCCCTCGGCGAGGCCCGGGAGAAGGCCGTGGATATGCTCAAGCTGGTGAACATCCCTGATCCCGAGGAGGTTCTCAAGAAGTACCCCTTCGAGCTCTCGGGCGGGATGTGCCAGCGAGTGCTCATCGCAATGGTCCTCTCTTGCAAGCCCAACATACTGATCGCCGATGAGCCCACCACCGCCCTAGACGTTACTATCCAGTACCAGATCCTAGAGCTCATGAAGGAGCTGCAGGACAAGATCGGCACCACCACCCTCCTCATCACTCACGACCTGGGGGTGGTGGCGGAGATGTGCAAGCGGGTGGCGGTCATGTACGCCGGCCGCATCATCGAGGAAGGCTCAGTGGAGCAGATTATTGAGGACCCCCGGCACCCCTATACCGTGGGGCTCATCGACACCATCCCCCGGCTGTGGAGCGAGAACAAGTGGCTTTCCATCATCCCAGGGAGCGTACCTAACCTCCTCCACCCGCCCCCCGGCTGTCGCTTCCACCCCCGGTGCTCCTATGCCACCGAGGAGTGTAAGAAGAAAAAACCTGCCCCCGCGGTAATTGAGGATGGCCATAGGGTCTTCTGCTACCACCTGGACCAGGTCAGGAGATAAGAACTTGCTTGAGGTAAGGAACCTAAAAAAATATTTTCCCGTCAAAGGCAGTTTCTTCGACCGCGCCAAGACCTACATCAAGGCCGTGGACAGCGTCTCCTTCCACATAAACCGGGAGGAGACCCTGGGGCTAGTGGGAGAATCCGGCTGCGGCAAGTCCACCGTAGGGCGGCTCATCCTCCGCCTCCTAGAGCCCGACTCTGGGGAGATTCTCCTGGAGGGGAAGAACCTGCTGGAGCTGAAGGGGAAGGCACTGGAACGGAAGCGCCAGGAGTTCCAGATCATCTTCCAAGATTTCCAGTCCTCCCTCAACCCTCGCATGACGGTGAAGAGTATCATCGCCGAGCCCTTACAGCTCAATCTGCGTCTTAACGGCAAGGAGCTACGAGGTCGCATCCTGGGGCTCCTGGACGACGTAGGACTTAACCCCGAGCACCTATACCGTTATCCGCACGAGTTCAGCGGAGGGCAGCGCCAACGCATTAGCATCACCCGGGCCCTGACCCTGAACCCCAAGCTCCTCATCCTCGACGAGCCTACCTCGGCCTTGGACGTATCCGTGCAGGCCCA
>CAYYBB010000107.1:0-6902 GCA_964469465.1 uncultured Actinomycetota bacterium | reverse complement strand
ATTGGGATTGCATAGTCATCCTTAACCAATCGACTCGTTATCTGGCAGAGTATCAAATCATCTCCTTCTAATTCTGCTATAACCACAGCAGGGCGTCGTCTAGACTGCGTCAAATCTGAAAATGGGAAGGGAACAACAACGACATCACCTTTTACAAATCTTGCCAAGCTTCATCCTCCTCTGGCTTTAGCCAATCTTTTTTAAGAGACGATTCGCTTGCAATCGCAGTCTCCAGCCTTTCCTTAATAATTTTTGTCCTCAGAAAATGAACAAAGTCCAATATTTCTTCTAAAAACGCCTCTGGCACTTGCTCAATTTCACTTAAAAGCAATTCCTTTTCGCTCATAGTTTCACCTCACTTATTACTTGAATGCCTTTACTATTGTGATTCGCTCAAACACGGATGCCTCCATAATTTTGGATATCCTCTTCTTTCAATAGGCTCACCACTACCGTTTTGGCTTGGTAATATTATAGCATGGCTTCTACTGGGGGGACAAAGCCCGGCCCGATCCTTCCCGTTTCCTCCTCCCCTACCTACCTATTGCACAGCCCCCGCTCCGGCCAGTGAATTGGACCTCATCTTTTGGAATGAGCTAGGCCGGCCTTTGGACCCGGATGGTCTCATCAAGCGGCAGTTTCTACCAGCCTTGAGAAGGGCGGGCCTGAGGAGAGTTCGTTTCCATGACCTCCGGCACTCCTATGCGGCTATGCTCATCCACCAGGGGGAAAACATTAAGTTTATCCAGGCCCAACTAGGACATGCCAGCATCCAAACTACCCTGGACCGCTATGGCCACCTGCTACCAGAAGTACACAATCAGGCCGGAGAGCGCCTGGATCAAACCCTGCTGGGAAAAAATGGTAGCAAAATGGTAGCAAAAGCCCCCCAAAATAAGGAAGAGATACTATCCTCTTCGGATAATATCCCTTCTGACTAGGAGTTTTGTTGGTAGCGGGGGCTGGATTTGAACCAGCGACCTTCGGGTTATGAGCCCGACGAGCTACCAGACTGCTCCACCCCGCGTCATAATTCCTGATGAACCTCAATATAGCATAGGACAGCAGGTCTGTAAAGGTGAGGGTCTTTTTCCCCCTGGGATTCTACGAATCTCTCATCTTATATTGACGCTCCCTCAGGTTCCTGCTATACTGACGGTATAGCGAACGTATGTTTGTTTGTCAAGGAGTGGCCTTTGAAGTAAGATAGAGAAAATCAAAGAGTAGAAATCGGAGGTTAATGAAGTTCATGAAGGTACTTTTGACTAACGATGACGGATATGGCGCCCGAGGTCTCCGGGCTCTTTACTCAGAGATAACCAAGATAGCTGGCACCATTATCATTGCTCCCGAAAAGGAAAGTAGTGCCAGCGGCCATGCTATAACCGTCTTCGACCCTATAAGAGTTGAGGAAATTTACGATAACGGCAATGCTATAGGCTACGCCGTGGCGGGCACTCCTGCCGACTGCGTAAAACTGGGCCTCACGGTTATCCTGAAAGAAAAACCGGACATTGTCATCTCCGGCATTAATCTGGGAGCTAACGTGGGGACAAATATCATCTACTCCGGCACTGTCTCTGCGGCTACAGAGGGAACCATGTTGGGTATTCCTTCCATGGCCGTGTCTTTGGACTCCTTTACCGACCCTGATTTCACCTTTGCCGCCAGGTTTGCGGCCCGGCTGGCTGAGATTGTGGTGACCAGGGGTCTACCGAAAGGCACTCTCTTAAACGTCAACATTCCTGCCCTTAAAGAGGAAGAAATCAAAGGCATCAGGA
This sequence comes from uncultured Actinomycetota bacterium, assembly GCA_964469465.1. Taxonomy (GTDB): domain Bacteria; phylum Actinomycetota; class Humimicrobiia; order Hakubellales; family Hakubellaceae; genus Hakubella. The sequence continues at coordinate 5,121 of CAYYBB010000107.1, read as the reverse complement.
TCACCAGACAGGGAGTTTCCAAGTTTAAAGAAATCTTCCATAAGAGAATTGACCCCAGAAATCGAACTTATTACTGGTTGGACGGAGAGTTCGTGGAATCTGATTTCGAGCCGGATATTGATATTGTAGCCTTAAAAAATGGGATGATCTCCATAACTCCTATCCACTATGACATGACTAATTACCGTTTTCTGGGTGAACTGGAGGACTGGATGGAGTCCTTGGACCTAAACAAGACCCATGAGGCAAGAAAGGTCTATATCTCCGGCGGTAGCCAGTCAGAAGAAGCTGCTGCTAGCACGGTCGAAGAAGAACTGTCTCCTCTGGCCGCGGATAGCTTTTTCAGGAGTGGAGAGGTATGAAGAATCAATATGTCTCCGAGCTCACAAATGGTTCTATTATCAACTCTGCCTTTGTCATCAGCAAAAAGCAGATATCCCAAAAAAAGGATGGCAGCAGTTACTGCCGACTGGAGCTCCAGGATAAGAGCGGTAAAATCAAGGGGGTACTGTGGACGGAGACTCTGGAGAGAACCAAGGATTTCGAGGTAGGAGACTATGTATTTGTGCGGGGGGAGGTCAGTACCTACGGAGAGGAGCTTCAAGCCAACATACTTACTCTCCAGAAGATACAGGACCTCAAAAAAGTCGACCTTTCCGACTTCATCAGGACCTGCCCAAAAGATGTGGGGGAGATGTTTTCCCGACTCCTCTTCCTGATCCGAAGCATGAAGAACCCCTTCTTAAGAGACCTCCTGCACAAGTTTTTCCTGGATGAAGGCTTTTCCGATAGCTTCAAAGAGGCTGCCGCCGCCATCACTTATCATCATTCCTATTCTGGTGGCCTTCTGGAACACACTCTCTCCGTCTGTGAGACCTGTGACCATATGGCCGGAAAGTATAGTAATGTAAACCGGGACCTGGCCCTGACTGGGGCTATTCTCCATGACCTAGGTAAAGTACACGAATATAAAGTGGGTGTGGTAATAGAGATGACCGATGAGGGTAAACTTCTGGGACACATAGCTATGGGTTATCAAATGGTTGCTGAGAAGATCAATGAAATAGAATTCTTCCCGGCAGATTTGAGAACCCATCTCCTTCACATCCTCCTCAGCCACCATGGGCAGAAAGAATCGGGGTCTCCTCGCTGCCCCCAGACTCTGGAGGCCTTCCTGGTCTACCATGCTGACACTCTTGATGCCGACATAGGTAGCTTTAACCTCCTTATGGATGAGAGCCCCAATTCAGATTGGTCCAGATATGCCAAGAATTTCGAAAGAGCAGTTTATCTTAAATTTGTCTCTGATCAAGCATATAAAGAGGGAGATACAGAAGCTGGCTCTGAACCAGACGTGGGAAGCCATAGGGTAAATAGCCATTGGTCGGAGGAGGAAGACCATCTCTTTGTTCTCGATAACAACAGTAGTGATAATTCCCCTCCCAATTCCGGCCTCTTTTGACCTACCGCGCCTGGCTTTAAACCAATCTAAAGATGTCTTACACTTACCCCTGGACAAAAGAAAAAGGATACAAAGAAAGAAAAGAAGGACTATTTTTCTAGAATTAACAGGTACTGGCCTTTTTCTTACATAGGATACGAGGCAGGACGAGGGTATGAGCTACTACCACAGACGAAGGATCCGCAGGCAAAGAAGGGACATGGTGCCCCTGGCGGCAGCGCTGAGTTCGGTCGTCCTCTCGGTGACCATAGTGACCCTGCTAGGTGTGGGGCTCCTGGCAGGTCTGGTGGACGACTACCTCTCCTCTCTACCCCGTCTAGAGGAGATGGAGCCCCGGGAGACGGGGCTCACCTCCAAAGTCTACGCCGCCGACGGAAGCCTCATCGCCGTCTTTCACGGCGAGGAGAACCGGGAACTGGTCCCCCTGGAGAAGATTCCCCCTCACCTCATCCAGGCTGTCATCGCCATCGAGGACGAGCGCTTCTATGAGCACAGTGGATTCGACCTGGAGGCTATGCTGAGAGCCCTCATCGCCAACCTGCGCACCGGCCAGATCGTGCAAGGGGGGAGCACCATTACCCAACAGTACATTAAAAACGTCTACATCAGCCGGGAGAAGACTCTGGAGCGCAAGGTGCGGGAGGTGTTTTTGGCCTACCAGTTGGAGAAGGAGTACTCCAAAAAGGAGATCCTGGAGTTCTACCTCAACACCGTCTACTTCGGAGAGGGAGCCTACGGAGTCCAGACCGCCGCCCAGGAATATTTCAACAAGAACGCCGAGGAACTGAGCCTGAGTGAAAGCGCCCTTCTGGCCGGGCTCATCCGCTCTCCTGCGAAGTACGATCCTTACCTTAATGAGGACGCGGCCATCAGCAGACGCAACCTGGTTCTGAAGAAGATGGTGGCTCTGGGCTACATCACCGCAGAGGAGGCTCAGAGGGCCGTGCAGAGCTCCCTTCATCTGGAGCGCCCTACCATCAAGACCTACGATTTCGCCCCCTACTTCGTGGAACATGTGAAACAGATGCTCATCGAGGAGCGCGGAGCCGACGAGGTCTTCAGAGGTGGCCTGAAGATCTACACCACCCTGGATCCAAAGCTCCAGGTGATGGCAGAGCAGGCCATAGCAGAGATCCTGCCCGAGCCCGAGGACCCCTGGGCGGCTGTGGTGGCCATGGATCCGAAAACCGGCCACATTCTAGCCCTGGTGGGGGGACGGGACTTCAACGAGCTCAAGTTCAACTTAGCCACTCAGGGCCAAAGGCAACCGGGCTCCGTGGCCAAGGTATTTGTTCTGGTCGCCGCCCTGGAGGCGGGCTACCACCCCCTCCTGACCTTTCCTCCCAATGGGCCCCTCACCTTCGAGATGCCCGGCAAAGACTGGGAGGTAGACAACTACGGAGGCACCTCCTACAACACGGCGGAGATGACCATCGCCGAAGGTACTGCCCGCTCGGTGAATGTGGTCTACGCCCAACTGGTCATGCATCTGGGGGCAGAAAAGGTGATAGAGGTGGCCAAAAAGATGGGTGTGCCCCCCCGCTGGGAGCCACACCCCTCCGTGGCGCTGGGCAGCCTGGATATTTCTCCTCTGGAGCTAGCTGTAGTCTTCTCTACCCTGGCCAACTACGGGGTGCGCAACAAACCGACGGCTATCCTCAAGGTGGTGGACAGGGACGGTCAGGTCATCTACGAACACAAACCCGAGGGCGTGCAGGCCATCTCCCCCATAAATGCCTACCGGGTCACAGAGATTCTAAAAGGGGTCATCCAGCACGGGACAGGAGGGCGAGCTAACATTGGCCGCCCAGCGGCGGGCAAGACCGGCACCACTCAAGAGGCTGCGGACGCCTGGTTCGCCGGCTACACCCCCGACCTGACAGCTGTGGTCTGGATAGGCTACCCCGAGAAGCAGCGCAAGATGGGAGTGATCCGGGGAGTGCGGGTCCAGGGGGGGTCTTTCCCGGCTATGATCTGGCGTGCCTTTATGTCTGGCGCTCTCCAGGACAGACCAGCGACGGACTTCGTTAAACCGCAGGAGGACGTCATCCCGGTCCTGGTGGACAAAGAAAACGGCAAGCTCATCAACCGCTTCACCCCTGCCGAGGAGATGGAACTGCGCCACTATCGTTATGATGGAGTCCCCTTAGAGCAGAGCGAGAGGTTCATGGAAAAAAAGATCCTGCCTGATGTGGTGGGTATGCCCTGGGACCAGGCCAACCACCTTCTACTGGTGATGGAGGGCTTCAAAGACGTAGAGCTGGTGCCGGAACCCAACCCCACGGTGCCAGCAGGAGTGGTCCACCGTCAGGAGCCAGCAGGGGGAAGCGAGATACCCTCCTCCACCAAGATCAAGCTCTTCTACAACCAGGCCCAGGAGGGGCCTCCGCAGCCGGTGGTGACCCTGCCTGACGTGGTGGGTATGCCCTGGGATCAGGCCAACCACATCTTAGTGGTGGGCAACGGTTTGCAGAATGTCAAAAGAATAGCGGAGCCCAATCTTGCGGTGCCGGCAGGAGTGGTTCACCGTCAGGAGCCGGCGGGGGGTCGCGAGTGACCTTGGACCAAGAAGTAAGGATTTACTACAACCCTTGAAATCCATGTTTAAAAAACGCTTTGGGCTTATAAGCAGTTAGTCTGGTTAATGGTGGGGATAGCAACATTCAGGGAAACTGCCAATCCGCTGGCCCATCCCTCAACCTCTTCTCACCACATGCACCGCGGTAGCCTTGAAGCTGGCCTGAATGTACATGCCTTCTCTAAGCCCCAGCTCGGTTGCCGAAACCTTGGTGATTAGGGCCCGCAGAGGAAAACCGCAGTCCAGGTGGAGCTTAACCAGATAGCCAAGATCTATTGTCTTCTCGATTCTCCCGGGAAATACATTTCTGGCACTGCTCCTCACTTCTCCATCCCCAGGGAGAGCAACAGTAACATCTTCCGGCCGCAAGAAGACCAGAACTTCGTCGCCCACCTGGCAGGAAGACACGGCCTCTATCCTCTTCCCCCAGGTCTCTATTTCCACCAACTGCTTTACCTTGGACGTAATAATACCTCTCAGGACAGTCTCCACTCCCACAAAAGAGGCTACAAATTCGTCTCTTGGCCGGTTAAAGACCTCATCGGCAGTCCCTTTCTGGAGAATCTGTCCCTCATTCATGACCGCTACCCTGTCGGCCAGGACGATCGCTTCGGTCCGATCATGGGTCACGTATATACTGGTAATTCCTAGCTCCCGTAATAGACCCCCCAGGTCGCTCCTTAAAGATTCTCTGGTAGGAGCATCCAGAGAAGCAAGGGGTTCGTCCAGAAGAAATATTTCTGGCTCTACAGCCAAAGCTCTGGCCAGAGAAACTCTCTGGGCTTCTCCTCCGGAGAGTCCTGTAGCCAGCCTTCTTGCCAGATGAGATATCCCCAGCTTCTCCATTAAATCCTCAACCTTTTGTCTGATCCTGCTCTCCCTCTCTCTTCTAATCCTCAGTCCATAGGCGATGTTGTTATAAACACTGGTGCTGAACAGAAGAGGTTCCTGAAAAACCATGGACATCTTTCTCCTGGCCTGCAATATCTCACTCCTGGTCCTGGGCTCAAAGCCAAAGAGAAACACCTTTCCCCGGGAAGGCCTTTCCAGAAGATTGATTATCCTGAGGAAAGTGCTCTTA
>CAYYBB010000106.1:1647-7055 GCA_964469465.1 uncultured Actinomycetota bacterium | reverse complement strand
AGCAGTCAGCTTTCAACTGCCCCAGCGGGGCGTTGATTAAGGGGGCGTTTACAGGACCCCGTCGCTGAGCGTCCTAAAGACCTCAGCGATATTGTAAGTGGCTACTATGTGGCCCATGCATCTCTGCTCTTTGCCCGATAGTCGTCTCAGGGCACACTTGGTGCCTTTCGTCCCTTTGGCTTGCAGAGACTAACGCAGCCTACAGACTTCAAACATAGTTGTAATAGTATCAGATTAAAAGAAAGGAGTCAAGGGGCCATTCCTCTGTCGGGTAAAACCGACAGCTTCCTGGCGCTGTTTCTTGTGATGGTCGGGAGATTTAAGATCTTAGCCATGCTATCCATCAAAGTTCCCGCCTCATCAGCAAATCTAGGTCCTGGCTTCGACTGTCTGGCGCTTGCTCTGAAGATCTATTGTCTCTTTGAAGTACAGAGGAAGGATGAGCCGGGAGTCAGCATCAGCCTCTCCGGAGAAGGGAGTCAGGACCTGCCTTCCGAAGAGAAAAATCTCTTCTTCCAGGTCTTTAAAAGAGTCTTGAGTCTGAGAGGGCTTGAGCCTCCAGGCCTGCGGGTGAGGATTGATAACTCCATACCTTTGGGCCGGGGTCTGGGAAGTAGCTCTACAGCAGTAGTGGCTGGCATTGTTGCTGCTGACAGAATAGGTAACCTGAATCTGAGCAGAGAAGAGATGTTTAACCTGGCTGTAGAGATAGAGGGCCATCCGGATAACGTGGCGGCTGCTCTCTTTGGGGGATTGACCATATCCTATCGAGAAGAAGGAGGAGGATTTAGGGCCCTGGCCTTCCCCGTGGACTCCAGTCTGCAGGTAATATTGCTGGTTCCGCCGGTATCTCTTTCCACCCAGAAGGCCCGGGAAGTTCTTCCTCAAAAGGTGGATTTTTCTGATGCTGTCTACAATCTCTCTCGAACCGCGGCCCTGGTCTCCCGGCTTCTGACCGGACAAATAGAAGAGCTAAAGGAGGTGACCAGGGACAGGCTGCATCAGCGCTACCGCGCTTCCCTCTACCCTCAGTCCATGCGGCTTCTGGAGAGGGTGCGCCAGGAGGTAGATTGTGGGGTTGCCATCAGTGGTGCCGGCCCTTCCGTGGTCTGCCTCTTGGGTTACTCCGAAGTTGGCCTGGAGAGGAGGCTCAAGGATCTGGTCCGGGAAGAATTTGGAGAATTTGAGGTCATAAGAACGGGAGTTGATAATCAGGGGGTTGAGGTAGGTTCCAATTGAACCGGGAACCAGGTTGAAGTAGAATAGGGAGGGACAAAAATATATCAAATTTGGTCTTGAGTGCCCTCTATTGCCGGTGTGGGGCACCGGAAACTAATGTGGAGAGGAAGTAAGGTTTATGATTGAGGAGAAAACCAGGGAGATATCAGAAGAAGGGGTCAGGATCTGTAACTATCCGCTGACCATTGTGCACATATCCGATCTCCACGTAGGCTCAGAGTACTTTGTCCCCGATCTGCTAAACCGGAGCATTGTGGAGATCAATGAGCTCAATCCGGATATCATAGTGGTCTCAGGAGATCTGACTACCCAGGGATTCAAAAGGGAATACAATTTCGTCAAGAGATATCTCGACCAGATCGAATGCCAGAATGTGATGGTTACTCCAGGGAATCATGATTCTCGCAACGTGGGCTATCTTCATTTTGAGGAGATCTTTGGGGAAAGACATCAGGCTCTTAACGTGGACTGTGTGACTGTGGTAGGAGCCGACTCCTCAGAGCCCGATCTGGACAATGGGCAGATCGGGCGGGAGCATTACGGGTGGATCGCCAAGATGTTCAGCAGCAACGAGAGTGGGATCAAAATATTTGTCCTTCATCACCATCTTCTTCCCATTCCAGCCACCGGAAGGGAGAGGAACATAGTTACTGATGCCGGAGATGTGCTGGAAGTCCTCATCGAAGCCGGGGTCAATCTTGTCCTCTGTGGGCATAAGCACGTACCCTACCTGTGGAGGTTGGAGAATATGTTGATCGTCAACGCTGGCACTGTCTCCAGCCTGCGCTTACGGGGCAATACCAAGCCCTGTTACAATATCATTAAGATCACTCTTGATCATATCCAGATCATACGCAAATATCCCTTCGCCGAATCCGTCCCCATCCTGGACTTACCCCGCGAAGTTCTGGACAGGATGGCACCCCTTAACCAGTTTAACTACGGAGTTAAATCCCTGATAGTCAGTGAAAGATAAAATCAGGCTTGTGGCTTTGATTGATGGGGAACACTACCCCCCGGTTATCAAATCAGCTCTGGAAAAACTCAAGGGCGAGGAGCAGGTAGAGCTGGTGGGGTTGATCTTTCTGGGGGGTACGGAGAAGATCTCCTCGGAACATGGTGTGGAGGAGCTGGGACTTCCTCTTTTCTTCATCCAGGATCTACGCCAGGATCTGGAAAGAGCTATTAATCTTTTCAGGCCGGAAGAGGCCGTAGATCTGAGTGATGAACCGGTAGTGGGTTATCGGGAGCGCCTGTTCATAGCCTCTGTCTTTCTGGCCCGGGGAGTGATCTACCGGGGTGCGGATTTCATCTTTTGGCCACCCCGGTTTGAGCAGGTGTTACAGAAACCCTCATTGTCCATCATCGGCACGGGCAAGAGGATCGGGAAGACGGCCGTAAGCGCCTATGCTGCCCGGGTTCTCAAGAATGATGGCTTTCGAATCTGCGTCATAGCCATGGGCCGGGGAGGACCCGAGGAACCCGAAATCATAGAGGGAGACCGACTGGAAATAACTCCTGATTTCCTGCTCTCTCTGTCCAGATCGGGAAGACACGCCTCGTCGGATCATGTGGAGGATGCTCTGGTCAGTGGAGTGCTCACCGTGGGCTGTCGCCGCTGCGGCGGAGGACTGGCGGGAGTTCCTTTTGTTTCCAATGTTCCGGAGGGGGCCAGGATAGCCAACAGGCTGGAGAGCGACTTCCTCATTTTTGAGGGAAGTGGTGCGGCTCTACCGCTCATTCACACCGACGCCAGGATCTGTGTGGTAGGCGCCAACCAGCCTCTTGACTATATCGGCGGCTATTTTGGTACCTACAGGGTCTTGATTTCTGACGCAATAGTGGTTACAATGTGTGAAGAGCCCCTGGCTGATAGCCATAAGGTTCGTCAGATCGATGAGATAATCCGAGGCCTAAAACCAGAGATCAAGATTATCCACACCATTTTCAGACCCAATCCTCTCCAAACCATTGAAGGAAGACGTATTCTTTTGACCTTAACCTCCAATCCTTCGATGGGCGGAATCATCAAGAGTTATCTTGAAGAGAAGTTTGGATGTCGTATCATCAAGATTAGTCATGCTCTTTCCAACCGGCCCCGCTTGCTGGAAGATCTGACTGGCTGTGAGGACGAGTACGATCTTGTTCTCACCGAGCTCAAAGCGGCTTCCGTCGATGTGGTTACCGAGTTTGCTGCCAGAAGAGGGGTAGAAGTTGTCTATTGCGACAATGTGCCTGTTACGGTAGGGGGAGATGGCCGTCTTTCAGACCTGATATCGGAGATGGCCAGGGAAGCGAAAAGACGCTTTGGGCAGCAGGATAATCTCTCCACAGATCTATCTGCATAATTGAATTATCATGATGTGGTCATGAAGGAAAATAATTACCAAAAGTCAAACCGCGAGAGCAAGAATATAGTTATCAGCGATAAGATGCCGGGTCTGCCTTATTCTAAGGGAATCATGGCTTCTTCTATTATGGCTACTGGCCTGGCGCCCGACATAGCCTACAAGGTAGCTGCAGATATAGAGAACTATCTCAAGCAGAATGAAATCTTTTCTCTCACGGTCAAAAGGCTCCGCAACATAACTTACCGCACTCTTAAAGAGAGAGTGGGGGATGAGGTTGCGGAGAGGTATCTGCGCTGGCAATCCCTGGGGCGGTTGGGCAAGCCTCTAATCATCCTCATCGGAGGGGCCACCGGAGTGGGCAAGTCCACCATCGCCGCCCAGTTAGCCAACCGACTTAACATCACCCGGCTGGTCTCCACAGACATCATCCGGGAGGTGATGCGGGCCAGTATCTCCGAGAAACTCATCCGTCCCTTGAGGGGCTCTTCCTATAACGCGGGACAGAATCTCAGCTACCCCCTTCCCGGAGGAGACCCGATCATCTTGGGCTTCCGGGAACAGACCTTAGCCGTGGTGGTTGGGGTTCAGGCGGTGATGCGCAGGGCTGTTGACGAATGTACCCATATTATTATCGAGGGAGCCCACATCTGCCCCGGCTACATAGATGTATCTAATCTGGTCAATGGTGCTGTGGTCATGCAGGTGGTTATCACTGTGGATAACCTCCAGCTCCACAAGGACCATTTTTTGATCAGAGACATTGAGACCCGCGGTTCCCGACCCTTCCTCAAATATATCCAGAATATCGATAACATCAGAAAAATTCAGGACTACATAGTCTCTCTGGCTCAGGAACACGGAGTAAAGATAGTAAACAGCTATAACCTGGATCTTACTTTGAATGAGATCCTGGACTATATGAATGAGGTTTTAGTCAGAGAGTTTGAAGTTCCAACAGAACAAAAGGCCGCCAGCCAGATACCTCTGAGAGTCTGATAGGAATATACCAAATACTTTTTAAGAGCCGCATAGAAACGAGTCAAACATCCCGAAGAGTCTGGTAAAAACAACTAGAAAAGGAGCGTGCCAAAGTGAAGCTGTTCATCGACACGGCTAATATCGACGAGATCAGGGAGGTGAACTCCTGGGGTGTCCTGGATGGTGTGACTACCAACCCTACTCTTCTGGCCAGGGAGAACAAGGATTTCAAGACCCTGGTAGATGAGATTACCAGGGAAGTGAAAGGGCCCATCAGCATAGAGGCGGTCAGCCAGAGCCGGGAGGAGATCGTGGAGGAAGCTCTGGAGTTGTCCAGGATTGCTCCCAATGTAGTGGTGAAGATACCGGTGTGCAAGGAGGGACTGGCCGCCACTAAAGTAGTGTCAGAGAAGGGGGTTGCCGTGAATATGACCCTCGTATTTTCTGCCAATCAGGCTCTACTGGCCGCCAAAGCCGGAGCCAGATACGCCAGTCCCTTTTTGGGACGGGTCGATGACATCGGAAACGATGGACTGAATCTTCTCTCCGAGATAGTGGAGCTCTACGCCAATTATGATTTTGATACGGAAATCATTGCTGCCAGCATCCGTCATCCCCAGCATGTGGTGGCGGTAGCCCTCATGGGAGCAGATATTGCTACTATTCCCTACAGGACATTTGAGCAGATGATAAGACATCCTCTTACCGACAAAGGTATGGACCTATTTCTGAAAGATTGGGAAAAGGTCAAGAGTCTGGCCCCTATCAAATAGACCTGCCCCATTAGATGGAAACTGGCCCGCCCTGGCCGGTTGCCAGGCCAGGTTTAACTTAGAACTC
>CAYYBB010000106.1:0-1547 GCA_964469465.1 uncultured Actinomycetota bacterium | reverse complement strand
GTTGCCAGGCCAGGTTTAACTTAGAACTCTTAGAACTACAGGAAGGTGATGAAGCCCTTGGAAAAGACGTTAGAAAGATCTGAGCTGGAGGATATGCTCCTCAGCGAACTGCAAAACGTAGGCCGGGAGATCGGGATTCCTGGAGTCAGCAAGCTTACCAAAAGGGATCTTATTCTGGCCATCCTCAAGGAACAGGCCGAGACAGGAGGCCTTCTCTTCAGAAGAGGAATCCTGGACACCTTGCCTGATGGATACGGGTTCTTGAGGACTAATGGTTATCTGCCGGGAGAAGGGGATATTTACGTCTCTCAATCCCAGATCAGAAGGTTCAACTTGCGCCAGGGAGACCAGGTCACCGGGCAGGTCCGTCCTCCTAAGGACGGAGAAAAATATCATGCTCTGCTCAAGATTGAAGCGGTCAATGACGAAGATCCGGAGAAGGCCAGAGACCGGGAACACTTCGAGGCTCTGACTCCTCTCTATCCTATGGAGAGACTCCGGCTGGAGACCTCTCCGGAGATCATTTCTACTCGAATTATGGACCTCATCGCTCCCATTGGTAAGGGTCAAAGGGGCCTTATCGTCTCACCCCCTAAGGCTGGAAAGACCACCATCTTGAAAGAGCTGGCCAACGCCATCACCAGCAACAACCCGGAGGTCAAACTTCTAGTTCTCCTGGTGGACGAAAGGCCAGAGGAGGTCACCGATATGGAGCGGTCTGTGAAGGGAGAGGTGGTAAGTTCTACCTTCGACCAGCCTTCCGACAATCACATCCAGGTGGCTGAGTTGGTTCTGGAGAGGGCCAAGCGCCTGGTGGAACAGGGCCGGGATGTGGCTATCCTTTTGGACAGCATTACCAGGCTGGCCCGCGCTTATAACCTCTCCATTCCGGCCAGTGGGCGCATTCTCTCCGGTGGTGTGGATTCTACCGCTCTCTTTCCGCCCAAAAGATTCTTCGGAGCTGCCCGTAACATCGAAAACGGAGGTAGTCTGACCATTCTGGCTACGGCTCTGGTGGAGACCGGGAGCAGGATGGATGAGGTTATCTTCGAGGAGTTCAAGGGGACAGGTAACATGGAGATTCACCTGGATCGCAAGCTGGCCGACAAGAGAGTCTTTCCAGCCATTGAGATTGAGAAGACGGGCACCCGAAAGGAAGAACTGCTGATGGAGCCGGAGGAAGCACAGGTAATCTGGAAGTTGCGCCGGGTCATTCATGCCCTGGATCCCAACGAAGCCATAGAACTTCTCATCGACAAGATGAAAGCCACCAAGACTAACAAGGAGTTTCTGGAAACAGTGCGAAACTCTAAAGTCTGACTACAATCTGTTGCGACCTGATGGTCCCTGGTACTCCGGGCTCTGGAACTTAAGCGGGCAAAAGTTTCCAGTCTAGCCAGGCCTAACCAATCTCTCCGGTTGTTAAATTCTCCTTCTTATGCTAGTCTGTCTGGAGCAATATTTTCCTAATTCGCTATGATGGGGCTATCATCCACAAGCCATGAGAAGGCTGGCTATTCTTAGTAAAATGGAGGTATAAAGGTTGA
>CAYYBB010000105.1:0-7195 GCA_964469465.1 uncultured Actinomycetota bacterium | reverse complement strand
GATTCGCCGGACAGAGCCAAATACACAAATTTTGACCTTTTTGCAGTAACGCCAACCTTGCATTTTTCAGTACCATCCGATCAAGACTTGGCGACGAAAGAGTTGCCGATTAAGGCTTCAAAAGCGATCTCTCGTATTTTCTGATATTTATCCCCTTCGATCTCGGTCGTAATATGGCGCAAGCACTGGTGGATGCCCCACATACCGGTAGACCTTACCCTGGATCTGGACTGGGCATTACCGCACCATGAGGTGTCCGGCTATAGCTACAGCGAGGCCCGGCAGCCCTATCATCTGGAAGTATGGGTAGAGAAGTCCACCATGGATGATGTGCTGATCCCCATCTGCAGCCGTTTTGGGGTGAATCTGGTTACCGGTTTGGGATTTATGAGTATAACCAGCGTCATAGAACTGTTGCAAAGGGTGGCCCAGGCGGATAAGCCCGGCCGCATTTTCTATATCTCTGACTTCGACCCGGCAGGTGATGGGATGCCCACGGCAGTGGCCCGACAGATTGAGTTCTGGCTAGATACCTGCGGCCATGAGCTAGATATTAAGCTAAACCCCATAGCTTTGACCCAAGACCAAGTGCAGCAGTACCGGCTACCGAGGATCCCGGTAAAGGACAGCGACCGACGTAAGGCCAGCTTTGAGGAACGCTATGGCCAGGGGGCAGTAGAGCTTGACGCCCTGGAAGCCCTGCACCCGGGAGAGCTGGCCCGGCTGGTGCAAGAGCAGATCCTACAATTTCGAGACGCAGAACTTGCGGATAAACTAGAGCAGGCCAGAGAAGAAGCCCACGAAGAACTGGCCACGGCATGGCATGAGTGGATACAGCCCTACCGGGGGCGATTGGACGACCTACAGGAGCGGATAGGAGCAATAGTGGAGAGGTATCAAGGCCAACTAAGGGAATTAAGTGGCGCCATGGATGGGGAGCTTGAGCCCTACCGGGAGGAACTAAATTCATTACGACAAGCCATACAGGGAGAACTAGACGAGCTGGAGGTTGACTTACCGGAGTTACCGGAACCCCAAGCCGATCCCCAGGAAGACGGGTGGCTATTTGACAGCCACCGGGACTATTTTGAGCAGTTGGTAGTATATAAAGCTCGAAAAGGAGGGGAACCTTAAAGATGGCGGTGCGACTGACCAAAGAGGAAAGAGAGACCATCATCCGCATCAGTGAGGCCGAAGATATGTGGGATGTCTATACTTCATCGCTGCCCATGATGAGAAAGCTGGAGAAGCTCACCAAGCCCACAGAGGTTATGGAGGATGAGGAGGGGACTATGCTAAGTGCTACCTCTTAGCTAGGTCCTGCCTGTCCTTCCGCAAGCCTAGAACGCTGTCTGAGGAGGAGAAGGTCAAAAGAGCAGCCACGTTAAAGAAAACCCTCGCCACAATTACTTCTAAGCGCTAGAAATGCCTATATTATCGGAGAAAATGAGGGCTAAGATAGAAGGTCCTTATTAGGAGACCTGGAAAAATAGGGGAAGTTTACAGCAAGGAGCCAAATAGCACGTGAATAGGCATTTTGAAGCTTTTGCACAGGCCCCATAACATTGCAGACTTGACTTGGAGGAGACTGAAAGCTGCCTAAAGATTCTGCCACGCGAGACACAATCTTTTTTGCAGACTTCACTCCGTAAGACAGGAGACTGAAGGCAAAGCCTACCTCTTTTATTCTCAGTCACCTAATATAGCCTCCAGCCCTATAATCTTCCTCAGCCTCTTCAGCTTGTCACCGAGCAGAAAACCAGACTACGAGCATAAGAATCAGTTTTTGCTCAAAAGGTCGGGAGCGAGTTATTATGGCCAAAGCAAGCTGCCGGGCGCCGACCCCTCTACCTTCAAGAAATTCGCTGGGCTGAGGCTATTTTCGATCCCAAATGTGACATTTTCTGCCAGGTACATTTGTGTAATTCTGTCTTAAAGCTTATGATCCAGCCTAATTAAGCGCGGCCTCAAGGGAAAGCCTCCCCTTTGCGGGCAAAAGCGACAATATTTGTCACCTCTCTGGGGTAAACTTAGGGTATTTTATGAGGACAATGAAGAAAAGTCTTGGACTTTGTTTCCCGATTACCTATAATGGCTATAGGGCTATGTAGTTGCCTCGTATGGGAGTGGGCTTGCAGAGAAGGTAACTTGCCGCTTCATCGGGGGCGAAAGATCCTTGCTCCTGAACCGGAACGAGAGTGGCACTTTAAGAAGTCTGTGCTGGATGACTGGACGGAGAGCAAAATCAAGCCATCGGAGAAAGCACAGGGTTAAGTGAAAAAGAGATATGGCAGAAAGCGAAACTGAAAGAGAACGGGATAAGCGGATATATTGACTTTATCCTGAAACTCTATCGTGCTGAGGCTCTATCAGGCTATATCACCCTGCACGGCAAGAAGGCGGGGCGGATGGTGCATATTGGGGATGTGGACTCTATTGTAACCGAACGGGAGATAAGGGAGACAGTCAAAGAGTGCGCCTCAGCAGGCGTAAAATCGGTGGACATCTTGGGCTGGGATTTTGAGATGGGGCTTCATGATTTGGTAGATAGAATCGGCGATGAGCACTCGGTCAAGATTCGGTTGGTGCAGATTCCAAGGGAAGCCCTGGAGGTACGGGATGCGGCCAGAGAAGAGGTAAAGTTCTTTGACCTGAACTACCTGGAGTTGGAGCACAAGTTGAATGGGAAGACCTTGACCATTGCCTTGAAAGGCTTTGTGATTTCTAACCCTGAGTATCTCCCTGAGGAGGTCAGAAAGAAGGTCAAAAAGTTCACTGACTACATTGACTACTGGGCGGTGGACTTTGACTACAAGGACGACACCTTCCACAATATGTGGCAATCCTTCAGGACAAGGAAACACTCAACATTGGAGACAAAATGTTCTCATGCCTACGAGAAGGCAGGGAAGTATCAAGCGCTGGTCAAAGTAGTGGATATTTTTGGGAATGATACGAATAAGCTAATAAACGTGGAGGTCTAAGATGTCTAAGAAATATACAAGTCCACCTATAATAGAAGCCCTATGCGAGTTTCAGTTTGTGCCTAGCCAGCCGTGGGATTTTACCATTCCAGGGCTCTTATATGAAAGAATTAAAGACCGGTTTCCTGAGAAACAGCAACAGATGAGTTTTGGAATAGGATTTGAGCCCAAAGAAGGTGGATTAGAGCAAAAAGTTGAGCTGAGTCAGAGGATACAGTTTCTCCGTCCTGATAGGACTGCTCTAGTTCAGGTTGGTCCTGATTTGTTAACAATTAATCACCTAAAGCCGTATCCGACGTGGGATAGGTTTAGGCCACTAGTCTTAGAGAACCTACGAATCTACCAAGAAATTTCCAATCCAAAGGGCTTTAAGCGCATAGGCCTGAGATACATAAACAAAATGGAGATCCCTGGCAAATCTATAGAACTAGCGGAGTATTTCAATTTTTACCCGTTTATACCAAGTGACTTGCCACAAGTGCATGGAGCTTTTAGCATCCGCGTAGAAGTTCCTTACGAAGAAGGCCGCGACCGTTTACTTATGACGTTGGGAAGTACGATATCAGAGAAGCCAGATACTCTTTCTTGTATACTCGACTTAGACTATGTGATGGCTACGCCGGAAAAGGTATCGCTTGAACAGGCTACAAACTGGGTTGAAACAGCCCATACGATTGTCGAAGAAGCCTTTGAAGCATGCATCACTGATAAGTGTAGAAACCTTTTCGAGGAGGAGAAATGACGCAATTAGTATCATCTAAAGAATCCTACTGCCTCTCCACTGAGTATCATAAGTTAGCTTTCTCAATAAGTCAGTTTGAATCTAGAACAGAGACGTGTCCAACTCCGAGGACACCATCTTTTGTTCCTCTCCCTATTGAGCTCCCAAGACGATCTAGGGCAGAAATTTCTGTATTCCTGCCCAAAGAAAATATTGAATTACTGGAGGGTTTCTATTCCTTTGGTGACCCATTGATGACTACTGCGCTCAACATCATCTCAAAGGAAATTGAATTGCTGGAGGTTTTCTATCCCTTCGCTAATCCAAACGAAGTCAGGGACTTCCTTTGGGCTAACAAATATCTGATTAAAGTCCTTTTCGAAGCCCATAAGCAAATCAAAAGGGTATTTGGGGGAAACATAGTAGAAGTTTGTCTGGAGTGGGACAGAGATCCAGAAGAAGACTTTGAAGGACTGTTTGTTATCGTAAAAACCAGTTTATCTCCTGAAGAATCCCTTGACCTTTTAGATAGGTTTGATGAGGAATGGTTTCTCGATAATGTCAGTGGCGAAATTGGTTCAATGTTTACTGTTACAGTAAGACCAACATGAATTTCGACTGGAAATTATATGTGCAATTGGCTGATGAACTGATAAATCATCAGAGAACGGCAAAATTTCAAGAAGCCTATCTGCGTACAGCGGTAAGCCGCTCGTATTACGGGGTATTTTGCATTGCAAGGAATTTTCTTGTGAATAGAGGAGTGGCTATTCCAAGAGCTAATACACACCAGTTTGTAAGAGATAAATACTGGAGTTCTCCAAATAGAGTAGAGAAGAAAATAGGAAAAGATTTGCTCGATTTATGGCGAGAGAGGAAAGACGCTGATTACGAGGATGGAGTTACGGTTGATATTAAGAGGGCAACGACTGCACATCAACTGGCAATTCGGATTCTTAACAGATTAACAAACATAGGAGCGATTTAATGGCATTGATTGAACTGGACCAGAAAATCAAGCAGGCTGTCCAGATCTGGCGGGAGCGGAATTATGAGGGGGCAAGCCCTATTACCAAGAGGCTCCTTGAGTTCTGGTTCAAGGAGGAGCATATCCTTTCCGATGGTTCTCGGTTTGAGTTCTGGCGCTGTCAGCGGGAAGGGATTGAGGCCCTTATCTACATCTATCAGGTATGCAAATACCAGAGCCTCTATGACCTGGCAAGGGGCTTTGGGGTAAGCATCCCTGTTGATCCCACCAAAGACCTCTGGCCCAAATACTGTTTCAAGATGGCCACCGGCTCAGGAAAGACCTGGGTGATGGCCTTAGGCATTGTCTGGCAGTATTTCAACAAGATTTTTGGCACGGAGAATGGCCTTCGCTACTCCAGCCACTTTCTTCTCCTTGCTCCTAACCTCATCGTCTTGGATCGACTGAAAGAAGCCTTTGCGGATAGCCGTGTGTTTAGAGAGTTTCCCTTTATTCCCCCTGAGTGGCAGGCAGATTTTGACTTACAACTCATCTTCCAGAGCGAGGTCATCCCCAGAACCGCAAGAGGCATCCTGCACCTGACCAATATCCAGCAGCTTTATGAAAGAGAAGCGGAGGAGGCCGTCAATCCTGTGGATGAAGCCGTTGGTCCCAAGCCCAAGCGGGAAGAAGAGGCTCTCTACGATTCCCTGCGCATGGAGCTTTCTTACTATGACGACCTGGTGGTCTTAAACGATGAGGCCCACCATGTCCACAGCGATGATTTAGAGTGGAACAAGGTCATTGCCTATCTGGATTCAACCCTCAAAGAGCGCAACAGAGATGGCCTTGTTGTGCAGTTGGACTTTACCGCCACCCCTAAGGACCTCCAGGGCAACCTCTTCCCCCATATAATCTACGACTATCCACTGGCGGAGGCCATTAGGGACAAGATAGTTAAGCGCCCTCGTATTGGGGAGATTGAGAATGCCCCTGAGCCCCTGGGCAAGGACTTTGTCAAGAAGAATCGCCTCCAGATTGATACGGGGGTGGAGATTCTTAAGGAATTTCAAAAGGAGTTCATGATTGCGGGTAAGAAACCTACCCTCTTTATCATGACCGATGTGACCAGAAATGCTGATAAAGTGGGAAGGTATTTAGAGAGACAGGGCTATGCGGGCAGAGTGCTGGTCATCCACACTGATACCAAAGGGGTCATCACTAAAAAGGACTTAGAGAAGGCCAGAGTGGCCGCACGGCAAATTGATAGTCCAGAAAATCCTTATGAAATCATCGTCAGTGTGATGATGCTCAAGGAAGGATGGGATGTCAGAAGTGTCTGCGTTATCGTGCCCCTGCGCGCCTTTGACTCTCCGGTCTTACCAGAACAGACCTTGGGAAGGGGCTTGCGTAGAATGGCCCCCCAGGATGAGAGCTGGGAGGAGAGGCTTATTGTCATTGACCATCCCCGCTTTCGCCAACTCTGGCAGGTGGAGATTGACAAAGGCGAACTCATTGCCGATCTTATTTCTGCCAGGCAAGCCTATAAGCCAAGTAACCTAGTCATGGTCAATCCCGAAAAACTTCAGTTTGATATTGAAATTCCCATTGTGGAAGGTGGGCTCACCCGGACAGTGCCCGATCTAGCAAGGCTAGATATTACAAGGCTTCCTTCAAGACTGTTCAAGCTCTCCGAGATTGAACTGCCCAAAGTGAGGTATCGGGAAAGAGACCTGCTAGAGCAAAAGATTGTGCGGGAGAAAATTCTGGCCTTTGATTACACAGAGAACTTCTCCCTCTACCTCTCTTACATCTGCAAAGCCATTACCTCCAAGACGGGGGCCTCAAGTATCTTTGTCGAGCTTGTATCGAAAGTAAAAGCCTATGTCGAAAATTACCTTTTTGACAAGAAGGTAGAGGGTGAAGATTTGGAGGTGACCAAAAAACTCAACTACATCCCCATTCGGGAGAAGTTAGTGGAGATTTTCTCGCAGGAGATCAACACCCTCTCCAAGAAGGAAGAAAAGATCGATATTTCGAGATACTTCAGGGTGAATGAGACGCAACCCCTTCATACCTCTGAACCGCTCACAAAGGCACGAAAAGCGGTCTTTGAAGCCTTGCCCTATCCCAAACGCAGTGCTTTTGAAAAGGAGTTTATGGGCTATCTTGATGAGAAGGAAGAGGTCTTGGCCTTCACCAAGGTGCTTCCGAGGCATCCGCTCCATATTCCTTACTACAATCAGGAAGGATATCTACGCTATTATCTACCCGACTTTGTGGTGAAGGAGGAGACAGCAATGTATCTTGTGGAGGCCAAAGGGCTGGAGGGAGCGGAGGTGCCCATAAAGGATAGAGAGGCTTTGCGTTGGTGTGAAAATGTGACAGGATTGTCTGGGGTCCCCTGGAAGTATCTTAAGGTTCGGCCTAAAGACCTTGAGACTTATAGGGCACAGAGCTTTAGAACCCTAGCCGATGCCGCTGTCCAGAAATTTGGCTCTTCTCCCTAGAGTATGGACCATA
>CAYYBB010000104.1:0-7210 GCA_964469465.1 uncultured Actinomycetota bacterium | reverse complement strand
GACTATAGACAGAGTGATTGCCCTTATCAAGTTAATATTGCATAGAGATAATATAGCATGGAACTGAAACAAAGTCAAGAGAAATCCGCCTCTCATCCCCTTCCTTACGGAAGGGGACTTCTCGGCGGGAAAGTTAAAGCACCGTGAAAAACACCCAAGATATCAATATTGTCCTCATCTTTCACTAAATATGCAATCCGATAATGCCCATATAGTAATACTCGTATATGTCAATTCGGCCAGCCTAATAGACGGTGCCCCAAGAGCGGGAAATCTTCCAGAACCTTTACTTTTTGACGAATCGAATTAACGAGCTTTACAGCAGCTTCTTTGTTGTCCCTTGCAACATATTCGTAAATTTCCCTAAGCCATTTTTGTGCTTCATCGGTCCAACTTATTCTTGCCATGATTTTATCCGCTTTTCCATTTCTTCATAAGAGATAACCCGTCCCGCATCGGAATCTGCTAAACCTCGATCAACCATTTTGGTAAAAGCGAGTTCTCGCAGTATTTCATCAAAACTACTGTCTTCGGGCTGCTCCTGAATAATCCTTATCATAGTATCTTTTGCTGTGCTCATGCTGGCCTCCTTGGTATAGGTTTTATCTAATTTCTTATTCTAACAATTCTACCAATGATTTGTCGTAAAAAGTAAGTATTCTTATGGCAGAACCTGAATCTGGCCGGCCTGGCCCTCTACTATCTCACCAATCTTGGTCGCACATATGACTCCAGCCGATGTCAGAGCTTCCATCATCCTCCCGGTTCTGTACCCGGGCACTGCCATTAGAAGGCCTCCCGACGTCTGAGCATCGCAGAGAACCAATTGAGCTTCCGGGGATATATGGGGAGCCCAACGAACAGCATGAGACAGCCAGTTTAGATTGCGCTTAGTACCACCAGGCACTATATCCTCTCGGACCAGCTTCCAGGTCTCTGGAACTACCGGAACCCGATCCAGATAGACCCTTGCTTCCACTCTGCTGGCCAGAACCATCTCATGAAGATGACCCAGAAGACCGAATCCAGTTATATCAGTACAGGCGTTAACTCCAAGCTCCACCATGACTTCCGCTGCTGCTTTGTTGAGAGTAGCCATGATCTCCATAATCTCTTGGGTATGGTCTTTGGAAAGAAGGCCTCTCTTCAGAGCTGTGGTCATAATGCCCATCCCCAGAGGTTTGGTCAGGATCAGGTCATCTCCTACTTGAGCCCCAGCATTAGTGACTATCTTATCTGGATGTACTACTCCGGTGACAGCAAGGCCATACTTTGGTTCCGGGTCATCGAGGGTATGGCCACCAATGATGGCCACTTTTGCCTCAGCCGCCTTCTCACTACCACCCCGTAATATCTCTCCCAAAGTTTCCAGAGGCGCAGCGTAGGCGGGGAAGCAGACGATGTTTAGAGCGCTGAGGGGTCGACCCCCCATAGCATAGACATCACTGAGGGAATTGGCCGCAGCAATGGCTCCATAGTAGTAGGGGTCATCGACTACCGGTGGAAATACGTCAACTGTCTGAACCAGAGCCATTTCTTCATTTATCCGATAGACGCCGGCATCATCGACGGTACTGGTCCCTACCAGAACGTTAGGATCTTCGATTTTTGGCAGATAGCGCAGAACCTGCGCCAGGTCCTGAGGACCGAACTTGGCCGCTCAACCAGCACAGCGAGCCAGAGCGGTCAGTCTGATCTCTTCCCTGTTCTTCACCTGTACTCCTTGGCAAATCCGGAGGTGGTAATGCTAGTTAATTCTATCACTGGTCATAGGATTTGGAAAGCAGAAGCTCTCGAGGGAAACCATGAGGGATTAGGCTAGATTGATGGAAAATCAGCCAGTGGCGATCAAGAAATTTGTTCTTGAATCCTTCCCAGAATCTCCCGGGCCCTCTCCAGATCTTCCAGAGTATTGATGTTAAACAGGGAAAGATTCTCAGGATCGTAGACCTGCAGGATCTCTCTACCCACATACTTAATCTTCGCCTGGTTAAAGAAGGAGATGATGCGAGTCTCGCCCTGACTCATAGCCTCCCTTATGGCAGGAAGACAGCTTTTAGCATAGACAGCATGCAGAGGCTCAGGCCCTGCCTCGGTCATAGGGATGACTGCGTCGTAACCATGGATCTGCCGTAAGAGGAAGTCTAGGAGAGGAAGATTAAGAAAGGGCATGTCACAGGCAACTATCAGGTTGATGGGCGTAGTCGAGACTTCCAGACCGGAAAGGATCCCTCCCAGGGGCCCGCGATAGGGAATCAGATCCTGGACCAGCTTCATAGATTCAACACCAAGATCTTTGTATTCCTCCACATTGTTGGCAACCAAAAGGAGGTCATCAACCACTTCCCTAACTCTGGAAATAGTATGTTCGATGACCAACTGAGAGCCTAACTGGAGAAAGGCCTTGTTTTTCCCGATTCTGGTGCTTGACCCTCCGGCCAGAATTATCCCTGTGACTTGATGCTTGCGCCATATCCTTCGACAGAACAATTGCCTTTCCTAGATTCAGGTAGCTGCTTTCGCAATCGCCTCTCCTTTCTGGCGTTTGTAGTAATCCTCAATGGCTCTATGGAGGGCATCGGCAGCCAGGTTGGAGCAGTGCATCTTCTGGGCTGGCAGACCACCGAGGGCCTCAGCCACAGTTTTGTTAGAAATCTTGAGTGCTTCGTCAATGCTCTTGCCCTTAACCATCTCCGTGACCATGCTGCTGGTGGCCACGGCTGCACCGCAGCCAAAGGTCTTGAATTTTATGTCTTTAATTACGTCTCCCTCTACCTTTATGGTTATCTTCATCAGATCACCACAGACAGGATTACCCTCGACTCCCACCCCATCGGGATATTCTATCTCTCCCACATTTCTGGGATTGGAAAAATGCTCCATCACCAGCTCGCTATACATTAGTAGCAACCTCCTGGCCCAACGAGCTCTGTCTCCGATCATGTTGATTTTTCATATCTTGAAGAGTAGTCCTTTCCAGAACCGACAACATGCTCTGACGAAGTTCTCTCCACACATGATGAGGGATGCAGTCCCTCACTTTATCACAGGATGTTTTTCTACCTTCCGGGTCCACACATTCAATAGGACCAATGGGCTCATCGACAGCTCTGAGAATGTCGGTAAGGGTAATCTGAGAGGGCGGTTGGGCGAGATAATATCCACCCCTTGCCCCTCTGGTGCTCCGGACCAGCCTGGACTTTCTCAACTTGACGAATAACTGCTCCAGATATTGATGAGATATCCTCTCTTCCTCAGATATCTCTTCCAGGCTGATAGGCCCTACTCCGTACTTGAGAGCCAAGTAGAGCATGGCCCTGACGCCGTATTCTCCCTTAGTTGAAAGTTTAATGGCTAAAACCTCCTAGCCTTGATCAAAATATAATCCTGAGCAAAACGATCAGCTTTATAAACGGTAGCATGGCTGGGCCTGGTTGTCAATTAGCCCTGGGGTCGCGGGTGAGGTAGGAGAGATATTCCAGGAGCAACATTTCTCCTTAAGGATTTCTCAGAGTTTGGTCATGTTTGCCAATCCTTCTGAGAATATAAGTATCTCCATCAATTTGAAAGGTAAAGCGATAATCTCTGCTAACTCTGCCTTCCCAGATATCTTTAACTCCTTTTATCCTTCTTAATCGCAATGAGGGATGCCTTGGGTTTTCTAAAAGAAGTGCAAGTTGTTTATCAGCCTGCTCCTTGATCTCCTCTGGCAGAGTCTCATAGTCCTGATCAAAGGGCCTGGTGGTTTGGATCTTCATTATTGCTTGCGTAAATGCCTGACCAGCTCATCGGCAGTCTCAAAGGGACCAGAAAGTTCACCTCTGGCAATGGCCTCATCTGCCTCTCTTTCTTTTTTCTGCCATCCCTTGGTCCAAAACCAAGCCTGATCTTTGGGAATCAGCTTTTGGGGGATGAGAACTATACCCTCGTCTGTAAGCTGAGCCTCCACCAGATCTCCAGGCTTCAGGTCAAGGGTCTTAAAAAACTGAGTGGGAATGGTGATCTGATGCTTGGGTCCAATTTTTACTATCGGCATTTTCCTCCTCCCTTAATTTACATGCACTACTTCGAGACGATCGTTAGGTTTTCCTACTGTAAGGTACAACATAAATAGAAGGATTGTCAATAAAATAGAGGAGGTTCAAGACCTCTTGGAATTTGGAGGGTAAAAAAAGAACGATCCATTTCCTGGCCTAAAGAAATCAGGCACGCCATCATACGGTGACAATTCGGAAGTGGATCTTTATGCTATTAATATAGCTTAGCTACAAATAGTTCAACAGGTCAATACTCATCACTTCTTCCAAATATTGGCACTAAAGTGCGAAATATCTAAAATTTTGAGAAATCTGCAACTTATCTAGCCCCAGCGCAGCCAGTTTTTCCTTGCTGGGCCTGCCCTGGCCATCCCATCCTCGCACTTCGTAGTATTCGTCCAGCATTACTTCCATATCTTCCTCAGAGATACGATGGCCTTTGGCTGGACCATCGGGCAGGGGCTCTTTTACAAAACGGGGTGGCAGACGATCATCCTTACGACCAAATCCCTCCCGTACATTGAAAAGGCGGACCATGTTCCACACTCGCTCCCCCAACTGCATGAGGTCATCCAGGCAGTACTCCTGGCCAATGGCGCTGGAGAGCATTTCCAGATAGGTCTTTTTGGTGATGCCGTATTGGGCGAGATCGCATTTAACCAGGGTGTCCAGAGCAGCCAGGTAGTTCTGCAAGTCAGCCACCAGTTTAGCCTTTCCCTTTATCTCCAGACGCTCTATCTCCCGATCTTCCCAGAGTTCTCCTCCTACCTCGTAGAGGATGGGAAAAGCCCTTTGATGGCAGCCCCCTCTATCGGCAGTCATCAGAGCCAGACCCATGCCTGGAGCACCCCGCGGCCCCCAGGCCGGAGACTCCAGGCCTTTGACATGGACAGCATATTCCTCTGTCCCTGGAATCTGCTCAGAAGCTCTTTTTACTCCCTCTCCCAATAGTCTGGCCAGGGGATTCTCCCGGCTGGCGATCATTTTGACCAGCTCTATTACCGAATTCCGGTCCCCGAACTTGAGATCCAGGCCTCCCAGATCCGAGATGGTTATGGCTCTCTTCTCCAGAGCCTCCATGGCAAATCCGATGACTCCCCCGGTGGACATGCTGTCCATACCTAACTCATCGCACAGCCGGACCGCATAGGCCACACCTTCCAGATCTCCCAGACCCAGGTTGGAGCCCATAAGAGCCACCGACTCGTACTCCACAATATCGGTAGTCACATGAGCATATTTGGCTCTTTTGATCACTCCTACTTTGCTGCAGCGGATAGGACATCCAGCACAAGCCAGATCCCGCAGCCAGAGGCGTTTTCTCTGGGAATCAGCATCTAACCTGTTCGCCCTCTCAAAGAAACCCTGTCGGTAGTTAAAGGCGGGAAAAAGTCCCTCTTCATTGGCAAAAGAAACAGAGGAAGGGGTACCGTTATCCCGATAATCCTGAGTGTAGCTGTTTTCGGCCAGCTCCCGCCAGGCCTTAAGGACGGCGCTTTTGAAGCGCTGGGGATCATGAACTCGCACAGCTTTGGTACCCCGTATAGCTATAGCCTTGAGGTTCTTGGAACCCATAACCGCCCCTATGCCGCCCCGTCCGGCCTGGCGATTGGGCTCGCAACTGACCAGGGCAAAGCGAACCATCTTTTCTCCAGCCGGGCCGATGCAGGCAATGCGGTAGCTGGAATCCTTGAGCTCCTGTTTGATCATCCTGCTAGTCTCGAAGGTACTCCGGCCCCAGAGTCCTGAGGCATCTCGCAATCCGGCCCTCTCATCATTCACTACCAGGTAGACCGGTGAGGAAGCCTGACCCTTGATGATCAGGCCATCAAAGCCAGCATAGCGCAACTCCTGCCCAAAATGTCCTCCGTAGTAGGAGTCCACAAAGGTGCTCGTTAGAGGCGATTTACTTACCATGCAGGAACGCATGGAGGGAGCTATGGTACCGGTGAGGGGTCCGGCCAAAAACATGATCACATTTTGAGGAGAAAAGGAATCCAGGCCAGGAGGAAGGAGATCATATAGAAGCTTAGCCCCGAAGCCCTTGCCCCCCACAAAGTTGTCCTTGAGAGAAGGATCCACAGGCGTTACATCTATCAATCCGGTGGAGAGGTCCACCAGTAGAAACTTTCCCATGTAAGCATCATTCAAGTGGCTCAACCTTTCACCTCCAGCAGCTCCAAAGCCGCAGTGGGACAGGAACGAACGCACTCGGGATCTCCCCCACAGAGATCACACTTGCGGGCCTTGGTGCCCTTTCCCTCCCACCTGATGACTGCCAGGGGACAATAGCGAACGCACCAGCCGCAGCCGGTGCACTTCTCTTCATCAATCACTAATGCTCCCGTATTTTGGTCTCGGTAGATGGCCTCCGGCAGGCAGACATGCTGGCAATAGGGATTGAGGCACTGCTCACAGACGGTGGGAAGGCTGGCCAACTCCGCATCAGTGGACTCTATATTGAGAAGTCCATATCTGGGATTAAAGGCTCCGGGAATCTTGACATTGGAACAGGCCAACTGGCATATAAGGCATCCTGTACAGCGGTCAAAGTGGGAGATAAGATGCAACCGCATCTGTTCGAGGTCCTTTTTAGAGTATTCCGGGCGCTTACTAGAGCTAGAGTTAACCTACTAGAATTAAAGTGAACTTTCTTCTGAATAGGCCAGCAGGTTCTGCGGGCAGCTACCTTGGCCTATTCCAGCTCTTGCAGGAGATTGCACCATTGCAACCCAAGTCTCAACTTTCCCCACTTCTGCCGGATCTGACCTGACCAAAAGAAATGATCCCCTAAACGTCGCCCAAGAAGGGCAATACATCCCAGTCCACCCCTAATAGGGAGACTCTGGAATGGATATGCTGTTTATCATAGGCCTTGAGTTCCTGGTTCAATCGGCTAGTAGCTGCCGGTACAGCTTCTCATAGCCTTGGGCATCAATGTCCCTGGGGTTGCCGATAGTCTGGGGATCCTCCTCGGCCGCTTTAGCCAGAGTAGGAATGTCCTCTTCTTTCACCCCTGTGGTTCTGAGGGGAGGTATTTCCAGATCCCGGGCCAACTGAGCCACAGCCTGGACGCCTAGCCTGGCCGCATCCAGAGTCTTCAGCCCTACTGTATCCTCGCCCATGGCCTGAGCGATTCTGGCAAACTTCTCCGGATTGCCCATCACATTATA
>CAYYBB010000103.1:0-7223 GCA_964469465.1 uncultured Actinomycetota bacterium | reverse complement strand
ATATAGCATATCCAGAGTGAAAGTCAAGGACAAAACATGAAGAAAGGAGAATACGCAATTCCCTGCCAGTTGAAGCAGGCAGTTCCCTTGCGTGAATTTCTATGGGGAGACAAAGGCCAGGAGATCCTCCCCTGGTCTTCCCATCTGGGTACGAAGTATTTGAGATATAGGATTCGAGTTCTAGGGGGATTGACAAAGAGGCGAGTTTTAAGGTAATCTAGTATTATAGCAATTTAGAAACTTCTCAACTACTTGGCAAGCTCTTGAGATGGTGTAAGGAATGTAATGAATGTTGAGACGGTATAAGGAATGAATGAAAGGAGTGAGCGTGATGAACAAAGTTAATTGGGTTCAAGTGGCCATATTCGGCATTGTGGCCCTGCTGGTCTTGCTGATTGTCGTCAGCTTTTTGCCCTTCGGCTGGAGGGGCATCTGGGGCCCCGGCGGCATGATGGGTGGCGGTATGATGGGCCCCGGCATGATGGGTGGCTGGGGCGGCTGGGGATTCAGTCCCTTCGGATGGATCGGGATGATCTTCATGTGGTTGTTCCCGCTGGCATTTCTGGTCCTGCTGGCCCTGGGCGGCGTCTGGCTATTCCGGCAGGTAACACACCAGGGGCCTGCGGCCGGGTCGCCCCCGGCTATGTCGGGCAAAGCCTGCCCTAGCTGCAGCAAGCCCGTCCAGACCGACTGGCGACTCTGCCCCTATTGCGGCGCTGCCCTGGAGGCGGCCGCCAGTCACCACGATCATTGACAGCGTTGCGCCCTCGATAACGGACACTAAAGGAGGACATTCAGAGGATTCATAGCGGTAAACCTGTAATTGCCTTGTACAAGTTGAAGACGCTTCTGGGGGTTGACAGGGGAATAGATTTAAGGTAGTCTAGTTTTGTATAATTTTAGAAATTTCTTAACTACTCCAAAGACCCTGAAATGGAAGAAGAGATCTATTCCTATCACGCTGAAATGTGTAAGGTGTTCTCTCACCCTAAGAGGCTGGAGCTCATCAATGTCCTTCGGGACCGGGAAATGAGTGCTGGCGAACTCTGCCAGATTTTGAAGATGTCTCCATCCAACCTGTCCCAACATCTGGCTATGATGAGGGACCGTAGGATTCTAGTTTCCCGGAAGGAAGGAAATGTCGTCTATTACCGGGTCAGCAATCCTAGACTGCTAGAGGCATTTGATATCCTGCGGGAGATTCTCTTCGAACAGATCAGGCACGACGCAACCCTGATACCGGAAGAAGCAGCTAAAGAGGAAGTCTAGCATGGCAACCATCAACAGGGTCAACCTGGCTGCCCTGGAGCAAGTAATCAAGGAGGTCGAGACCGACTGTCCAAGGCCAAAAGGGTGCAGAAGGTGGAAGAAGAGTAGCTCCTGGAGGAGGCTTTGGCCCAGGCTGGATGATGCCTAGGCAATTTCTCATTATGGTCTCGTCACCCACGAACCATGATTGAAGCCCTATTTTCTAGGTAGAACTATGGAGAAAAAAGAAATTCTGGAGATATTGAAGCGAGTATATGATCCGGACTACGTTGATCAGTCTATTGTTGATATGGGGCTGGTCAGCGAGGAGGACATTACCATAAAGGACCAGGAAATCCAGATCGCTTATGGTCTCACAGCGCCCATGTGCCCGTTTAGCGCCGCTATCGGCCTCATGATCAAATACGCTCTAGAGAAGAGCCTGAGATTGCCAGTGGCGGTCAGGGTCAAGCCCGGGCACCTCCAGGCTGGGATGGTAGAGGAGGTACTGAGAAACCCGGAAAGGTCCAGAGATTTGATGGCCAAACTAGAAGAATTTGGTATCCTTGAGCGATGCGTTCGCCTCTAGAAAAGACCATAGATCCATGTCCAAGGTCATCCTTGATGTAAGACGTTGTCAGCCGCAGAAATGTGCGGAGGGTATTTGCATCGCCTATCGGAAGTGCCCGGTGAAAGCCCTATGGCAGGAGGAGCCCTACACGGTACCCTTTCTCAGCGAGGCCCAATGCAATGGCTGCTCCAAATGTCTTGCGGCCTGTTCGCTGAAGGCGATCTACCTCAGCCAACCCGATAGACGATTCTGGGTTCTTACAGAACAGAGATGACTCTGCCGCTGATGGAACCTCCTTCCCAGAACAAGAGACCAGATACAGCTGAAGCTAGATGTGTGGAGAACTTTGATAAGATAGCCCAAAGTTACGATAGCTGGTATGCCTCACCTCTTGGGAAGTTGACTCACCGTTTGGAAAGAGAGGCTGTCTTTTCTCTGGTGGAGGATATCAGGGCTGAGAAAGTACTGGACGCTTCTTGCGGCACCGGTATTTATGCCCTTGAGCTGGCCGAAAAGGGCATGAAAGTCACTGCGGTCGACCTGTCGGATAAAATGCTGGAAATCGCCTCTCACAAGGCTGAGAGCAGGAGACTTCAAATAACCTTCCGCAAAGCTGACCTGAAGGAGCTTCCCTTTGCGGATGAAGCCTTTGACCTGGTTGTCTCTATTCTGGGACTGGAGTTCGTGGATGCAAAGGTGGAAGGCGTAAGAGAACTACTTAGAGTGACCAGAGAGAGCGGATATTTGGTCCTTGGCGTACTCAACAAAGATAGTCTTTGGACCCTTAAGAGAAAGATCAAAGCTCTTTTTGCTGACACTCTTTGGAGGAAAGCCAAATTTCTATCAGAGTCTGAATGAAAAAGGTTATTGAAAAAGGTAGAGGGATGCCGGCTCGTGGACATTAGAAGAGTCATCTATTACCCTCCCATCCAGAATCCAAGAGTAGTGAAGACTTATCAGGTGCTGGAAACTATGGGTAGGACTCTGTTTTCTCTTTTCCCTGCCTTCATTGCCTTTAAAGTTCAGAAAACAGCCGCGGCATCAAAGAACTGTTGAATCCTCAGAGTAGAGTTCCATCTCCCTTGAAATTTGTAAGAGAAGATGCTTTAATACAGAGAAT
Organism: uncultured Actinomycetota bacterium; assembly: GCA_964469465.1. Taxonomy (GTDB): domain Bacteria; phylum Actinomycetota; class Humimicrobiia; order Hakubellales; family Hakubellaceae; genus Hakubella. The sequence continues at coordinate 4,284 of CAYYBB010000103.1, read as the reverse complement.
TCGTGCCCATTGTAGTCCGAAGGAGGGAAAATGACCAAAAATGTAACTCCACCTCCCCCGCCTCCAACGACTCCCCCGCCCACCCCGCCTCCCACTGTGTCTCCTCCGCCAGGAGCTCAACCGCCACCAGCAGCACCTCAAGGTGGTTTGAGAATAGCTCTTTATATTTTATCTTTTGTCATACCCTTGGTTGGGATTATTGTAGGCATAATCTACTTCACTAAAGATGATCCTGATGCCAAAGCTTTTGGCAAGCTATGTCTGATACTGGCCGGGGTGGCCATAGTTGTCTGCGTTGTCGCCTGGTGTGCCATCATCATCTTGGGCCTCAGTGTGGGAAGAGTTCAGTGGGGTGCCTGAGTCTGATGACTGTGCCATTGCTGGCAATACTACTTTTGCTATAGGTCTCCTGGAAACTGGTTCAGACTCTATCGGCCGAGTTTCTTAAGGGACCTCGTGGCAAAAGACTGTATGACGAAACAGAAGCGTTCGGGACGAATAACCGGGCGCTTCTATGGTTGATGGACTCTGGTGAAACTTTCAAATTGGGCAGCAAAAAAAGAAAAAACCGCCTAAGGGGGAAGAATCTGTCAAAAGGAGGTAAGGCTGTGTCTCGACTGCAGGTAATTGGTTTCGGCGCCCTTAATCTGGATTTGATTTTTCAGGTGGACGAAAGTCTAGTCAGGGAACTGGGAGTCAGAGCAGGGGAAGAGTGTGCCAGAGAGCCTCAGCAACTTGATGCACTCTTGGCAGTTCTCCATAGAGAGGGTAGGCTGGTAGGGAAGACAGGAGGAGGGTCCGCTGCTAACACCGTGGTGGCTCTGTCCAGGATGGGATTCAAGGCTGGCTATGTGGGCAAGATTGGTAGTGATTCAGAAGGAGAGTTTATCTGGAAAGGCCTCGATTCTATAGACAGGAGCCGGATCCGACGTGAAGAGCGAAGCGGCATCTGCCTCACTCTTCTGATAGGTAAAGATCGAGACCGGTCACTGATAGTATTTCCCAATGCCAACGATACCCTTTGCTGGGATGAGGTGGATGTGGAATATGCTAAGGAGTGCGACTTTTTACACTTGACCTCTTTTGTAAGTGATAAGCCTCTCGAAGCCCAGAGGAGATTGGCTGCTGAGATTGGCTCTGAGGTGAAAATCAGTTTTGATCCCGGCATGCTCTACGCCAGAAGGGGAATTCCGGCTCTCCTTCCTATTCTGGAGAATACCTACATCTGCTTTCCTTCTGAGGAGGAAGTGGAAATCCTGAGCAGAAAAGAATTTTGGGAAGGATCTCGGCAGTTACTTGATCTGGGAGTCCAGATCGTGGTATGTACTATGGGTCACAAGGGTTCCTATGTGTTTACCCAAGAGGAGGAGTTTTGGACTCCCGCGGTCAAAATACGCGCAGTAGTCGATACCACCGGAGCAGGGGACGTTTTTGCGGCCGGATTCTTGGCTAGCCTGCTGGAACAGAAGTCTCTGAGGGAATGTGCCGATCTGGCAACAAAATTGGCGGCTCGTAGTATAGTGGGAGTAGGGAGGCAATACTACCCTGTCGGCAATGGGAGAAAAGAATGACGAGCGAACCTTTACTGTTGACTCGGGTAGCGAGCGGATGATTTCCAGAATCTGAACTTCGTAGACTTTTGAAGTGGCCTAAGAGGAGGATGAGAGGAGTAGGGTTTTGGTGTTAGGCGGGCGTGGCCCGCCTTGTTGGATCTGGATTTTGTTGAATTTGGTTGGTCTAAGGAGAAGATGATAGGGTGCTCAGCGTTGGCTGGTTTTCCACAGGTCGAGACCAGGCAGCTCGAGATCTCCTGCAAGCAGTACACAGGAGTATCACCAGCGGTGAAATTCCTGAGTCCGAAATCAGTTTCGTCTTCTGCAATCGAGATAGAGGAGAATCTGCAGAAAGTGACCTTTTTGCCGAAAGCGTCGATTCTTTGGGGTTCTCCCTGGTGACTTTCTCGTCGGCTACTTTCCGACCAGAGAGAAGAGAGAGGGGATTGCGGGAGGAGAGGAAGGGTAGATCGGAGCCGATCCAACAGTGGCGTAGGGATTACGATAGAGAAGTGATGAGGCGTCTTGGGAAATATGATGTCCATCTTGGGATTCTGGCCGGCTACATGTTAATAGTAGGGGAAGAGATGTGTCGGAAGTACAATTTGATCAACCTCCATCCTGCCTTACCGGGTGGCCCCAAAGGCACATGGCAAGAAGTGATATGGCAACTTCTGGAGAAAAGGGCCAGCGAGACCGGAGCTATGATTCATCTGGTTACTCCGGAACTGGATCAAGGACCTCCCCTTACTTTCTGCCGGTTCTCTCTTCGAGGTGAGCACTTTGATCCTCTGTGGCAGGATCTGGAAGGAAAACTCCAGGTCAAATCCCTATATGAGGTCAGAGAGCAGGAGGGAGAGGCAAATCCTCTTTTCCAAGAAATTCGGAAACATGAGCTGGCGCGGGAATTCCCTTTGCTAGTGACCACCATAGGCGCTTTGGCCCGGGGCGAGATTGCCATTAAAAACAAGCAAGTCGTGAGCTCCAGGGGAGAGGTTTTGGAAGGGGGCTACGATTTGACTGAGAAGATAGATAAAATAGTTGAGAGACATGGTACATTGGTGGACCGTAGAAAAGTGTCAGCCCGTCTTATTGAATAATTGTTAGGTTTAGATACGATATCAAGATCTGAAGCGTCGGATATGGAAGATGCGATAGGAATTATCTGTTTGACGGTCGAGGGCGGACTCACAATTGACAGACCTGCTTTCTGAAAAAATCATCTGTTTCGACCTGGAAGGGCCCCTTTCTCCCATGGATCATGCCTACGAGGTCATGAGCCTGATACCAGAGGGTAAAAAGGTCTTTGAGGTTCTCAGCAGGTACGATGATATTCTGGCTTTGGAAAGACGGGAGGGGTATGAGCCGGGAGATACTCTGAGACTTCTGGTCCCCTTTCTCCTTAGCCATCACATAAGCCAGGAAGATCTAGGAAAGGTTTCCAGAGCGGCTAAATTGGTCAAAGGTGCCCAAGATCTTATTGCCTATCTCCAGTCGCAGGCGTGGAAAGTACAGATTATCTCCACTTCCTACTGCCAGCACGCCCTTAGTGTGGCTCAAAAGCTGGGGGTTGATGCTGTTAATGTGGCCTGTACCCGTTTGCCTCTCCACCAACTGGCACAAGAGCTAAAAGATGAAGATCTGCGGGTAGCCATCGAAAAGGAAGGTTTTATCCTTGATTATCTTTACACTGAAGATCTTGAATCAGGCAAGAATGACGACCAAATCAGATCCTACCTGGATCAGTTCTTCTGGGAAGAGCTTAGTGGCACTTCTCTGGGCCGAATTTTAAATCAAGTGGAAGTTGTGGGTGGGCGACGTAAAGTCAGGGCTCTGGAGGGGTTCCTGGCCAGAGAGGGAAGTTTCCTGCAGAATGTAGTAGTTGTGGGGGACAGTATTACGGATTGTCGAATGCTGGAAGTTGTGGAGGCTGCTGGAGGATTGGCAATTGTTTTTAACGGTAATCGATACGCCTTGTCTTACGGGACCCTAGGAGTGGCCAGTGGGGATATGATGAGGTCTTTGAGGCCGGTTCTGGAGGTCTGGCAGCGGGGTGGGAGGAAGGATCTTCATGCGGCAGTACGGGAAGGCTGGTTGATACCTCCTGAGGATGGATCTTGTCACTGGCTGCCCGGTGCCAGCCAGAACGAGTTGGATCAAATTGTGGATATTCACAAAAAGTTTCGTTCTCTTGTAAGAGGGGCAGCAGCAAAATTGGGCTAGATTCTCTCTTCCCAGAGAACCAAACCGGGCTAATTTTACTCTCACCGGAGATTTAAGCTTAACCGGTCTTGACGCTTGGCCAATGCGATATGTTCATAATTGACTTTTTGTCTTATCTGTGGGCTAAGACCCCTTCCCTAAGGAAGGGGATTGATATTTTGCACAAAAATATCTATAATATCTTCATGATAACCGTAAAGCTGCAATTATATAAACCCACAAAGTGCAAGGAACAAAGACTTTTTTCTACCATAAGAGAATTTACTAGTTGTGCCAATTGGTATCTTGATAAACTGCAAGAAAGTCGAACTACAAGTAGGGTAAAAATTCACAATGGTTATTATGAGACAGCCAGAAAGTCTTTCAACCTTTTATCTGCAAATGTTCAACTTGCCCTTGACAAAGCCATAGAGACTCAAAGAGCTTTCTTGAATAAAAAGGGCAAGAAGTCTGGGCCAAAATTTAAGAAACAATTTGCCTGTTTTAGACAGGATACTTTTAAGATTTT
>CAYYBB010000102.1:0-7329 GCA_964469465.1 uncultured Actinomycetota bacterium | reverse complement strand
CCATAAAGAAAGTCAAGAAGGTATTTAGGGGATTTTGTTCATAGTTATTAAATTTTGCGGATTTTAAGTCAAAGGTTGAGCCTCTTTGGTCCTGTTCTTGAGCTGGTAGATTTGGTAGAGCTGCTTTAGCTTGGCATCGATCCTGCGCTTTAGCTCGGCCGGATTAAGCGATAGGTAAAGCTCGGTCAATTCCTGCTTGGTCTTTTGGTTGAGCTGATCTGATTCCATGAGCCTCTGATAGGGTGTTTTGGGCACGTCGTATCTCCTCTTGATCTTTCCTCCAATTCCTTCCTTGGCCAGGAGCTTGATCTGGGGCTGGAAAAAGTTCTTGAAAAGCCTTAGCTCATTGCGGTTCAGGTCGTTCATGATCTCAAGCTCTTCCTGGGCATCGTACCTTAAGTAGCCAAACACCTTCCTTACGTGGGTCCAGTTCTTCTGCTCCACATAGGCATTGTCGTTCTTTCTATTGGGCCTGGAGCGGGAAAACTTTATCCCCTTATCTTGACAGTAGCGATAGATCAGGTTGTTGACCATGGCGCTATCGTTGTCCGGATGCAGCTCTTTTAAGGGAAAGGGAAGCCTGGCCCTGATATTCTTAAGGGACTTATTGGTAGCCCTTTGCGATCTACCCATCTGGGCCTCTGCCTCCCACCAGCCACTGGCTATGTCGGTTAGGCTGAGGCTGTTGATGAAGTCGCCTGAGGCAGAAGAGCCGCAGTGAGAAACAAAATCAGCCTGGCAGTTGCCCAGCTCTTGCCGGTCCCATTCATCGCAGGTCTTAACTGGGATTTTTTGGTAAAGAAGGGGCTGGGTTCTGGGGTGGCGGTTTCGCTTTAGGTGCAGTAGCTCCCTTGAGCGCCTTAGCTTCCCATCGATGGTGGTTGAGCTAATTTTCTTGAGCTTACTGGCTACCTCCTCAGAGCAGATGAGCTCGTCCTGCGCTCTTAGGCGCTCCACTTCTGTTTTGAGCAAGGGCTCTAGGCGGTCTCCGCAGGGATAATCAAAGATCTCCCACAGGCGTACTAGAGCTACCACCACCTGGCCATCATAGAGCAGCTTTCTCTTCTTCCTAGGCTTCCTAGGCCAGGAGTTTCGGGCCCTCAGCTTGCGGATGAGGTACTTTCTGGCCAGCTTGGTTCTGTTCTCGGCCTCGTTAAGAAGCTTGGTTTTCTCGCTTTTACTGGCTCCCCAATACTCCTTTTGCACTTCCTGAAGGTATTGGTTCCTTGAGTGCATATCCATCCTTTCCCCCTGGTCCTGTTTTCTACCTATATATCTTTTCGACCAGGGTGGCTCGAATCATTCTTTAGTTACATTTTAAATCGGTTAACTGATATCCTTTCGGTAACATTTTACGCCGGTTAATTCGGGGTATTGACAAAATACATACCAGAGGACTATCCTGTTAATCCAAGGATTGGGAATGTGGCTCAATATTGAAGGATTTGATTGGGATAATCCTGAGGACCCCCACGGGAATGTTGCTCCTATTGCTTGCCATGAGATCATCCCGGAAGAGGTAGAAGAGGTCTTTGAGGAAGACTTGATTGTCCGACGGGGGCGAAAGGGTTACCGACTGGTCTATGGGCAGACCGGCGCTGGGCGGTATCTGCTGGTGGTCTTCATACGAAAACCTGGTAATATCCTGCGCGTTGTTACTGCCCGTGACATGGATGAAATGGAGAAACGATATTATAGGCGTGAGAGAAGGTGAGTCTTTGCCCAAATTCCCCGAGTTTAAAGATGAGAAGGAGGCCCGGGAGTTCTTCGACACTCACAGTACCGTTCCCTATCTGGAGGATACAGAGCCGGAGCAAGTGAAACTCTCAGAGGCTCTTCAGAAGACTATCCAGGAACGGCGAGAGAAGAAACAACCTATCACTCTCAAACTCAGCCCTTCCCATCTTCGTGAGGCCAGGCGTTTGGCCCGGCGCAAGGGTATACCCTACCAGACCCTAATACAGTTGTGGATTTCTGAGGGTATAGAGAAGGAGTATAGGAAGGAGCAAGCCTCCTAAGCTACCTCTCTTCCCCACTACTATTATGAGGTAAATTGTATGCGTCCCCGGGTCGGCCACATCCAGTTCCTGAACTGCCTCCCTTTGTACTATGGCCTGGTTACCCAGAACGTCCTCCTGGATATTGAGCTGGTCAAGGGAACTCCCACTGAGTTAAATCAACTTCTTATCCAGGGCGAACTGGATATAGGCCCTTTGTCCTCCATCGAATACTGTTTTCACCAGGATAAGTTTCTTCTGCTTCCTGATCTTGCTGTCAGCTCCGATGGCCGGGTACGAAGCATTCTGATGGTCAGCAAACGCCCGGCCCGAGAGCTGGACGGTCAGTCTGTTTCCCTGGCCAATACCTCGGCCACTTCCCAGATCCTGCTTAAGATCGTCCTGGCCCAAAAGTATGGAGTCAAACCCACCTATGTGGTGAGTCCGCCAGACCTCCCTCGCATGTTGATGGAGTCTGAGGCAGCTCTTCTTATCGGAGATGTGGCTCTGCGAGCTCTCTACCATCCCCAAGACCTTCTTATCTACGATCTGGGGGAGGAGTGGAAGGAGCTTACTGGTTATCCTATGACCTATGCCGTCTGGGTGGTGCGGCGGGAGATTGCTAGAGAGAAGGCCCATCTTGCCTCCGAGGTTCACCGCTCCTTTCTTAAGTCCATGACTTACAGTCAGGAGAATTTGGAACAGATAGCCCACGATGCTGCCCGCTGGGAGATCTTCTCCGAGGATTTTATAAAAGACTACTTCTCAAATCTGGAGTTTAGATTTGATGAGCGATACCAGAAAGGACTTATACTCTTTTATGAAAAAGCTAAGAGCCTGGGTTACATAGTACAGGTTCCTCAACTGGAATTTTTCTCCACCTAAGGCGCGGGGTGCCGATCTCAGCTTGCCCTATACACCAGGTAGAAAATAAGGCAAATATTTTCATAGTTCGCGGGTGATGCCTGCGTCATGGGGAATTACATTGTAGAACCTTATAGAATGTGATGGGTTGAGACAGAATATAACCCAGAGTAAGTCTTCTCGATCAATATGGAGAGATAAGCATACATAAGGGAAAATGTCACAAAGGATAAATGTTCCAGAAACGAAAACAACCGAGCCTGCCATCTCTCAGAAAATCCGCAACGGTGAGAGGATCTCCGAAGAGGAGGCCCTTTTTCTTCTACAGGAAGCCGACCTCCTGGAGCTGGGCCAACTGGCCCATCTGGTCAGACGGAGGATGCATCCGGGTAATCTGATCAGCTTCATAATAGATAGAAACATCAACTATACCAATATCTGCATCTCGGGATGCCAATTCTGTGCCTTCTACCGCCGCCAGGGAGATCCTGAGGCTTATCTTTTGAGCAACCAGGAGATCTTCCGACGCATTCAGGAGACCATTGATCTGGGTGGGACCCAGATCATGCTCCAGGGTGGCCTCCATCCTGAGCTGCATCTGGATTATTTCGTCAACCTGTTCCAGGAGATTAAGAAAAGATTTCCGGTGACCATCCACTCCCTCTCTCCTCCAGAGATTGTCCATATTGCTCGTAACTCCGGCCTTTCCATAAAGGACGTCCTGGTAGAGCTCAAGAAGGCTGGCCTGGACTCCCTGCCCGGAGGAGGGGCGGAGATTCTGGTTGATGAGATCAGAGCCCAAATCAGTCCCCGCAAAGCCACGGCAGAAGAGTGGTTGGAGGTCATGGAAATCGCTCATCAGGTCGGCCTTAAATCTACCGCCACCATGATGATGGGAACTATAGAGAGCCTTCAGGACAGAATCACTCACCTCTCCAAGATAAGGGCCCTGCAGGACCGCACAGGGGGTTTTCGAGCTTTCATACCCTGGACCTTCCAGCCCAGACATACCGCTCTGGAGAAAAAGGTGGGAGGAAGACCCATCTCTTCCATAGACTATCTCCGCACTCTGGCTGTTTCCCGCATCTTTCTGGATAACATCAGGCATGTCCAGGGCTCCTGGGTTACTCAGGGCAAAAGAATCGGCCAACTCACTCTTTTCTTCGGGGGAAACGACCTGGGGAGCATCATGATCGAAGAAAATGTGGTTAAGGCGGCTGGTGTTTCCTACAAGATGACCGTGGAAGAGATAGTAGACTTGATAAGATCTGCCGGCTTTACCCCCGCTCTCAGGAATACGGAATATGAGATTCTAAAGGTACATTAAGTCACCTCGACCCTTTATCCGCCTGTTCTCGACCAAAATGACGATAGTAATGTTCTCAGAAGATAATATTCTAGAAGAGCTACAAGCTCTCTTCTCTGTATGTCGAAAAGTGCCCTAATCTAAACGTTCAGTTCGCTGTCTGGACCTTCCGCCAATTCCTTCTATCATCTCTTAGCTTGTGGGCCACAACGGCCGTCCGTCTTGATTGTAGCAATTCAATATGTTATAATACGTAATGTTTTTTGACATAATTCTTTTCTGCATAAGGAGGCTTCTCAGTGAAAAACCCTTTCAAATATGGAGAAGTAGTGATAGGAGATGATTTTGCGGACAGAAAGAAAGAACTCGAGGAACTGGTGCAAGACATGAGAGATGGGCAGAGGGTTTTTTTAATCTCTCCCCGCAGATATGGTAAGACCTCCCTCATAATGAACGCTCTAATGAAATTAAAAGAAGAGGGTCTCTCCGCCCTATATCTAGATCTTTATAAAGCTCCATCCCTGAGACAGTTTCTAGAGCAATATGCCAGCCAGATCGCCCAGGCTGCAGAGAGCAAGCTGGAAAAGGCAGTGAAGGTAGTTCGGGAGATTTTGCCTGGCATCAGACCCAATATATCCATTGCCCCGGACGGTACCCCAAGCATAAGTATAGATTATGTAGTACAAGATCAGGAGCTCTGGAAGCTTCAGGAAGAGGTCTACGACACTCCGGAAAAGTTAGCTGCCCGAAAAGGACGGCAGTTCGTAGTGGTATTCGATGAGTTTCAGGAAATCGCCAATTTGGACGGTGAAAAGATAGAAAAGGCCATGAGAGCATCTTTTCAGCATCACAAAAGGGTTGCCTACTTATTTGCTGGCTCAAAGAGACATCTAATTTACGACATGATATCTGACAAAAACAGGGCCTTCTACAAAATGGGCAAGGTTATGGCTCTGCCCAAGATCCCCAGAGAAGAATTTAGCCAGTTCCTTCAAGATCGCTTTAAAAAGGGCAATTTTACTCTGGAGAACGGGGTCATGGAAGATATTTTGCAAGTGACAGAGGAATACCCTTACAACGCCCAGTTTCTCTGCCATGAAATATGGAACTTCTGCCTGGAGGAGAAGGTGGTAAAAAGGGAGGTGGTCGACACGGTCCTGAACAAAATACTGGAAAGAGAGAGCCCGATCTTTCTTGCTCTATGGGAAGGCTTGTCCGTACACCAACGGCAAGTACTCCAGGCTATAGCCACCGGGGGTGGTGAGAAGGTATTTTCCAAAGACTTCTTACTGCAATATCACCTGGGAGCTCTCTCCTCCGTCCAGACCTCCATCCGCTTACTCCGAAGGAAAGATCTTCTGGATAAGCAGGGAAATATCTTTTACATTACCGATGTCTTTTTCAAAGAGTGGGTCAAGAGGAAAATGGCTTAGCGGTGCGTCTGGCATTTGGTAGTTGACTATCAGCCTTAAAAAGAACAGGCTCACTCTCAATTTTCTATGAATCACTTATTGCGTCAAAATATACATGCGGCTCGCATCATCTTTTAGCTCTCTGGAAAAGTCTCCAGGAACTTCTCCCTGGTAATCCTCTGGAATGTGGGATAATAAACACTAGTGTTTATAAACGCCAGTGTTTAAAGTTATTGAGATCTTTTTCTGAATTCAATATTATGTCAAAATGCGTAATGCATATAAACATAATATTCTCCACAGACTCAGAGAGGCGTCGGCCAACTTTAGGTGAAAATCTCCTTGAGTGCCCTCTTTTGCTCTTCGGGCGCGAAGGCAGTCCCTATGGCAGTCAGGTTCAGGTTGAATGATGTAGCTTTAGGAAACGAAAATGACTCCTGCTGAGATATTTCTTGCTTCCATGATCGTTGGTTTCTCTGGAGCTATGACACCCGGCCCTTTGCTTACTGTGACCATTGCCGAGACAGCCAGGCGGGGTTTTGGGGCTTCCCTTCTCATTGTGCTGGGCCATGCAGTCCTGGAGCTGATCTTGCTCATTGGCCTTCTTCTGGGTCTTTTTAAACCCATGGAGGGAAAGATGATAACTATCTTCTTTGGCTTTGTTGGAGGGATGGTACTTCTCTGGATGGGATTTTCTCTGGTCTTATCGGTAATAAAGAAAAGAATCTCCTTCCAGATGGCCAGCGGAGAGAGCCGGGCCAGCATGGGACCCTTTTTATCGGGAATTTTAGTAAGTCTTTCCAATCCCTATTGGCTATTGTGGTGGATTACCATAGGTAGTGCCTTCCTCATTAAGGCCATGGAATATCGACTTTTGGGCATCTCCTCCTTCTTCACTGGCCATATTTTCTCAGATCTCCTGTGGTATGGATTCGTGGGGCTGGCGGTATCTACCGGAAAACGATATATCAGCGATTCTGTCTTTCGGGGAGCTCTCCTTGTCTGTGGGATATTCCTTCTCTTTTTAGGTGGAAGATTTATGTGGGAGGCTTCTGTAATGATTATCACTCAGTGATACATGAGGAATGAAAGGGAAACTGGTGATGTCAATGGACCTCGTTTCATTCGTCATACTAGCTGTTATCGGTATCGTCGTATCTCTCATAATGTATTATGTCGCGAAGGTCAAACTGGCTGAAGGGGGCTGGCCATCTCAACTTCTTCTTCAGAAAAGCTTCGCTTTTGTATGGAGCAAAGACGTCACGCTATTCTACTCTAGCTTTGGGTTAGTTGAGCTTTCTTCTCCTGCGTTTCCCTCTGCACCTTCCTCCAATGATAGAAATAGACCGGAGTAGCTACAACCATCATAATGACAGCATCGATCAAACTTTGCATTCGCCAGTAACGCTCCTGAGCCACCATCTGCTTCCTTTCAGCCTCGATCTGCTCTCTTATCTCCTCTTTGCTCAAATGTGATCCCATCTGTTCCTGCCTCATCCTTATCTCTGTCTCAATATCTCCCAGGTATGGAGAAGGGGGAGAAATAAAGATGACCTGGACCAGACTGGTAAGGAACCAGATACCCCCAATAATGATCATTACCAGGGTTACAAGACACACAGCGTATAGATAAATCTCTCGAACGGTAATGGGTCTGGACAATTTTCCTCCTCTTTTAACGAAATCTCGTCATAGTAAAGACATTATAAAGTAGGGTTATTGGTTTGTATACGTTTTTATCAAATAAGAA
>CAYYBB010000101.1:0-7342 GCA_964469465.1 uncultured Actinomycetota bacterium | reverse complement strand
AGTCAAGTCCCTGGCGGATATGGGTGGTATCTCTAAAGACCACCGTCGAGACTCTATCTGCCTTGCAGGTCTCGACAAAGTGCCTTGTTATCTTGTGCTCAGTATCCTTTATCCTGTCACGACGACGTCTTACCGAAGTGTTCGGGTGATTCATCCCTATGCTGGGGAAAGAACCTATTAAAGTTTCTGTATAATGTGAAGTGAGGATCGAGGTTCCTCGGAAAACACTGATCTATCCATGAGGTACGTGAGGCTGATGAACCAGTAGGGATGTTACGGATCAAACCAGAACACATTAAACAAATAATAGAACATGCCAGACGGGAGCATTCTCTTGAATGCTGTGGTTTTCTGGTGGGGAAAGATAACGAGGTCTTGAAAGTCTATGAGATGTCCAACGTGGACAAAAGCAGGACCACCTATTTGATGGACCCCAGAGAACAATTGCAGGTATATAAGCAGATGGAAAAGAATGGGACAGAAATAGTAGGCATTTACCACTCCCACCCCCACTCAGAAGCCTTTCCCTCTCCGACCGATCTGAGAAAGGTCTTCTACGAAGATGTCTACTATCTGATAGTGTCCCTGGCCGATTGGGACAGGCCCACAGTGCGGGTCTTCAAACTGATTGGTGGTAAAATCAAAGAAGAGAAAATGGTTCAGAACCGTTAGAGGCCGCTTCGCCAGGACTAAGGGTAAGGTTATTAACGGAATTTTGACAAGGCGCGTCTATGTGAGGAAAAGTTCAGTGCGAACTGGTTAGAAAGTGCGCAAAATTTAGTCGGTTGGGAGTGATGGTCACCCAATCGTAATCAGGGAGGGTTTTAAGATGACCGGTTTTTGGCAAAAAGCAGGCAAAAAGATATTTGCCAGGAGCACTTCCGGAAAGCCAGGGGACTTTTTTGTTTTCCGGGTGCAATGCGAAAAATGTGGGGAAGAGATAGAGGTCAGAGCCAGGAAGTCCACTGATCTTATGGCCAACTATGATGAGGAGATACCTTCCCACTACGTTCTGAAAAAGGAAATCCTGGGAACTCGCTGCAATAATTTGATCTATGCTGATTTGAGTCTGGATGGGAATCTGAGGGTAGTCAACGCCGAGGTGAGGGGAGGGCACTTACTCTAAGCAATTTTTCCTCTGAAAATACATCTTAATTTCATGCTCCTTTGTGCCACCCGTGGCATGAAGGTTTCATGATGGTCTCATCACCAGCGAACGATGAAAATATCAAGCATTTTCTGCGTAAGCCAAAGCGGGAACTTCTTCAGAGACTCTGAAGGGAGACGCAGATCATCTGCAAGAGAAGGCTACCTACTTTAGCTCCTGGAGTTAATGAGAGGGGTCAGGGTCAGTGGAGCAAGAGAAGCAGGTCTGGCAAATCCGAAAGAGGGACGGCCGCATCGTTCCCTTCGAGCCGAAGAACATCACCGAGGCCATCCACAAGGCCATTTTAGCTGTGGGATCTGGCAACGGCGTCCTGGCCCAAAGTCTGGGGGAGAAAGTTGTCCATCTGGTGGAGAACCGCTATGTCGGAAGGATTCCAGGCGTCGAGGATATCCAGGATGTGGTGGAAGAGGTACTGGTTAACGAGGGATATAAAGATGTGGCCAAGGCTTACATCCTCTACCGCCACAGGAGAGCTGAGGTCAGGGCTGCCAAAAGGTTCATGGCTGTCCAGGACGAGTTGAAACTGTCGGTCAATGCGGTGAGAGTTCTGGAAAGAAGATACCTGCTGAAGAATGAGGCGGGCCAGACCATCGAGACGCCCGCCGAAATGTTTCGTCGGGTGGCCAGAGCGGTGGCGGCTGTAGATGCCCGCTATGATGGAAAAACCGACCTCTCGGAGACAGAAGAACAATTCTATCAGCTCATGGCCAACCTGGAGTTCCTGCCCAATTCCCCTACCCTGATGAATGCGGGAACCGATCTGGGGCAGCTTTCGGCCTGTTTTGTCATCCCGGTTGAGGATTCTCTTTACAGTATTTTTACTGCTGTTAGAGGTATGTCTCTGATCCATCAGTCCGGGGGAGGTACTGGTTTTTCCTTCTCCAGGCTCAGGCCGAGGGGAGATGTGGTCAGATCTACTAAGGGTGTTGCCTCCGGCCCGGTCTCTTTCATGCGGGTTTTTGATACTGCTACCGATGTAATCAGACAGGGAGGACGCCGAAGAGGAGCCAATATGGGTATTCTTCGGGTCGACCATCCGGACATTCTGGAATTCATCAGCGCCAAGAGCAGGGAAGGTTTTCTGGCCAATTTCAATCTCTCTGTAGCTGTCACGGATGCTTTTATGAGTGCAGTGGAAAAGGACGAGGAATATCCCCTTATTAATCCCCGCACTCAAAAAGTGGTACGGAAACTCAGAGCTCAGGATGTATTTGACCTGATTGTGGCCAATGCCTGGAAGACTGGGGATCCGGGTCTGATCTTTATCGATGAGATTAATCGGCACAATCCGACACCTCACCTGGGAGAGATAGAGAGCACTAACCCCTGTGGTGAGCAGCCCCTCCTCCCTTATGAGTCCTGCAATTTAGGTTCCATTAATCTATCCAAAATGGTCTATGAAGGAAAGTTGGATTGGGATAAGTTAGAAAAGACCATACAGGTAGTAGTCCATTTTCTGGATAATGTCATTGATGCCAACAAATATATCCTTCCGGAGATCGAAAGGATAACCAAAAACAACCGCAAGATAGGACTGGGAGTCATGGGATTTGCTGATCTCCTCATTCAACTAGGCATTCCCTATGATTCGGAGGAGGCTATCGCTACGGCCGAGGAAGTAATGGACTTTGTTTCCAGGGTAGCCAGAGAAGCTTCAGCATCCTGGGTAGAAAGGCGCGGAAGCTTTCCTAATTTTCAGGGTAGCATATATGATAAGCCATCGGGCCCCAGAGTTCGTAATGCTACCGTCACCACTATTGCTCCCACTGGTACTATCAGCGTCATTGCTGGTTGCTCCAGCGGAATCGAGCCTCTCTTTGCCGTGTCCTTTGTTCGCAGCGTAATGGAAGGAGCTAAACTCCTGGAGGTGAACTCCTTGTTTGAGGAAATGGCTAAAAGAGAGGGTTTCTACAGTCCTGAACTGATGATGGGTATTGCCAAAGAGGGCTCTGTTCAGAAAATAGAGGAGATTCCCCCTTCCGTGCGTAGGATCTTCGTCACAGCCCTGGATATCGATCCGGAGTGGCAGGTGAGAATTCAGGCTGCTTTCCAGAAACATACCGATAACGCTGTATCCAAAACAGTTAATCTTCCCCAAGATGCCAGCATGGAGGCGGTAAAGAAGATCTACCTTTTGGCCCATAAATTGAAATGTAAGGGTGTCACCATCTATCGATACGGGAGCAAAGAGGAGCAGGTTCTATATATTGGCTCCATGGGGGGCAAGGAGAGAGGAGAGAGTCTGAATTACGTCGGTGCAGAATCGGAATACTCCGGTGGATGTCCGGCTCCGGTCTGCACTTTTTAGAATAGAATCAAATAGATGATCCTTATATAATCTTGAAGGGCTACCTGTAAGAATAGTTGCACAGTTTTTTCGTAGATGAACTTTGAGGATCAGCCGGTACACTTAGTCCAGAGTTCTTGCAATTTTGATAAATCTCTTCACTAACTCCCTATCCCACCAGCCTTTATCTGTCTCTTCCTCCAGAATTCGCAAAGCTTCGTTCTTGGGAAGAGCAGGTCTGTACGGCCGTTTAGTCACCAGGGCATCGTACACATCGGCAACCTGAAGGATCCGCGCCGTAATTGGTATCTCCTCTCCTTTCAGGCCGTCGGGATACCCTATCCCGTTCCACTTCTCATGGTGGTGACGGATGATGGGAAGAACCAATCCCAGAGATCTCAGGGGCTTACATATCCTCTCGCCCACTACCGAATGTTCTCTCATAATCCTCCATTCCTCTGGAGTCAGCCTGGCTGGCTTCAGCAGGATATGATCCGGAATGACAATCTTTCCAATATCGTGTAATATCCCACCTCTTCGCAGAGCCTTCAAATATTCGTGGGGGAGTCCGATTGAGTGTCCCAGAGTAACAGAGTAGTGGGAGATTCGGTCACAGTGGCCTTCGGTATAGGGATCTCTTGCCTCTACTGCCAGAGCCAAGCTGAAAATAACTGTTTCAGCATTCTCCAGCTCATCGGTAAACTGCTTTAGTCTTATTAGAGAGTTCACCCTGGCTTTCAGCTCGGATTGATTGAAGGGTTTAGTCAGAAAATCATCAGCACCTGCCTCTATGCCCTTTATCCGGTGCTCCAAATCTCTCAGAGCAGTTAGCATCACGATGGGAATGAGACGGGTCTTTTCATCCCCCTTCAGCCTTCGGCAGACCTCGTATCCGTCCATTTTGGGCATCATCACATCCAGCAGAATCAGATCGGGAGGATGGGCAGCAACCTTTTGTAGAGCTTCCTGTCCCTGGAAAGCTTTGACCACTTCATACCCCATGGCGGATAGGAGGTCTTCCAGTAATTTCACGCTACGGGTGTCATCATCCACCACCAGGATATGCGGTTTGTGTTCGCCTACTGATTCTTGGTTCATTTCCTTTCCTCAGATCTCGGAACTCAGGAATCTAGCAATTGTGTTGGGAAAGGCTCTGGTGTCGATGGGTTTGGTGATGTAGCCATCACATCCGGCCTCAAGAACTTTCTCCTGGTCGCCTTTCATGGCACTGGCGGTAAGGGCAACGATAATGATGTCCCTGGTGGCAGAGTCTTCCCTGAGCTTACTGGTCAAAGTCAGCCCGTCCATGCCCGGAAGCTGGACATCCATTAAAATCAGATCAGGCACCTGCTCTCTGATCAGTTGTAAAGCCACTTCTGCGGTAGAGGCTTCACAGATATCATAGCCTTTGACCATCAAAAGATCGCACACCAGCTTTCGATTCTGCAGGTTGTCCTCAACTACTAAGATCTTTTTGTTATGCGCCAAACTACCTCACCTCCGGTTCGGGGGGGCGACGTCGGGATAGTGAAAGAGAACTTGCTTCCCTGACCCAGATTGCTCTCCACCCAAATTCGCCCTCCCTGCCTTTCTACAAATCTCTTGGTCAAAGATAGACCCAATCCGGTGCCTCCGTACTGGCGAGAAAGGGAACTATCCGCCTGCCAGAATTCTCTGAATATGCGCTCCTGATGCTCTGGCCTGATTCCTCTTCCGCTATCAGTCACCGAAATCTCAGCCTGATCATCAACTAGATTTGCTTTTATGGTTACCTTTCCTCCTTCCGGAGTGAACTTGAGGGAATTAGAAAGCAAATTACTCAGGATCTGTTTGAACTTGCCTTCATCGGTCCGGATCATGGAGAGCTTCTCGTCCAGGAAGACCTCCAGGGTAATATCCTTTTCTACCACCATGGGCCAGACCATGGTCTGGACATCCTCAATGGCCTGAGCCACCGAAAAATCACTGTACTGTAGGGTCATCCTCCCGGCCTCT
Source organism: uncultured Actinomycetota bacterium (assembly GCA_964469465.1). Classification (GTDB taxonomy): domain Bacteria; phylum Actinomycetota; class Humimicrobiia; order Hakubellales; family Hakubellaceae; genus Hakubella. The sequence goes on along the minus strand of CAYYBB010000101.1, from coordinate 1,892 downwards.
ATTTTGGACAGATCGAGAATATCGTTGATGAGATTTAAGAGATGTCTGCCACTTTTCTGGATATCCTGCACGTACTCCTTCTGTTTAGGATTCAGATCGCCAAAAATCTCATCCTCCAGCATCTCCGAAAAGCCAATAATGGAGTTAAGTGGAGTCCGCAGCTCATGGCTCATGTTGGCCAGGAACTCCGATTTGGCCCGGCTGGCCTCTTCGATCCTGTCCATCAGCTCCTTCTCCCTGGAGATATCCCGAAAGACTTCCACCGCCCCCACCACTTCTCCCTCTGCATTAATCAGAGGTGCCACGGTGACGCCAATGGGTATGACCCGGCCATCGGCAGTCCTTCCGAAGAGTGTCTTGGGGGAGATAGGCTGTCTGGACTCCATTACAGCTCTCAGGGGGCAGGCAGGAGTAGCACACAGGCGATTGCCCTGTTTGTCGGTGTGAGCGAGAAAGTCCTCACAGGGAGACCCCAGGACCTGCTCAGATCTATGGCCAGTGATATTTTCCGCCCCCCGGTTCCAGGAAGTAACTTGCACCTGTCGATCTACCGTGTAGACCCCATCAGCTATGCTGGCCAAAATCAAGCTCAGAGAGTCCCTGTGCTCCGTCACCTCGCGGCTCAGTTCCTCTGCCCGCCGCTCGATCTGTGTCTGTACCTGTTCCAAGCTCTGGGCCATAGAGTTGAAGGCAAGTGCCAGCTCCCCTATCTCGTCTCTCCTCCTGGCGGACGCCCGAACACTCAGGTCGCCACTGCCCACCCGTTGCACCGCGGTCGCGAAGCTACGTATGGGCAAGACTACTCGCATCTGTGTCAGCACGAACCCGCTGGCTACTGTCAGAGCCCCGGCTGCCAGGAAGGCGAGCTGTATCCAGTACAGGCTGGTCACCCCTGGCCTCTGCGGCTGCCTGGTACATCTGCACTGCCTTCTCTATTTGGTCCAGGAGGGCCCCGGAGAAGTACTCCAGATCTTCCAGGCTTTGCATGAAGGCAGGACTCTCAGGCTGGGCTTCCAGGAGGGCGTGAGCGGACCGGTGCAGCAGCACCCACGTGGTCTGCACCTTCCTCAGTTGGGCGCGGATGGTCGGGTCTGTGGTTGAAGAAAGGATGACCGTTCTCCCCTCATAGGACACCTGCCCGCCATCCATCAGGGCCTGTAGGGTCTGCTCAAAGAGGTGGGCCGTGGTATGCATCTCCTCCATATAGCGAGCGTCCCCCTTTTGCAAGCCCAACAAGGCTTCCTTGACTGTCTTCTGACTGAGCATCCGCTGTCGCCCCGCCAGGTTGATCAACAGGGCATCCTTCTTCTGGGCCTGGATGCCCCACAAGGTGATGCTCACCGAGCTAAGCCCCACGAGAACCAGGATCAAAAGGACCAGTCCCAGAATGGCACGTATGCTTTTGAACATGTCAGCCGCTCCCTCCGTCTGCCCTAAATCGATAGGAATGGGTAATGCGCCCTTCCCATATCACCCTGGGGTCTTCCATGTTTTTAATCCGTAGGGAAGGGTGTTGGGGGTTGGTAAGTAAAAGCCCTATCTGTTTATCGGTTAGTCTTTGAATCCGCTGGGGCAAATCACGGTAGGCCCTAATAAATGGTTTGGTGAAAAGAAGGTTCATGCTTCAGTCTTCTTTAAAGCCTTGAGAGCATCCCTGATGTTCTCAAAGGGACCTACCGCCTCTCCTTTAGCAATTGCTTCATCTGCTTCCCGTTCACCCTTCTGCCACTCCTCGGTATAAAACCAGGCCTCCTCAGACCGGATGATTTTGACAGGCCTTATCATGATTCCCTCCTTGGTACCCTCTGCCTCGACATAATCACCCACCGCTATCTTAAACCTCTTTCTGATCGCCGCTGGCAGGGTAATTTGGAAGTTCTCCCTGACCTTAA
>CAYYBB010000100.1:0-7365 GCA_964469465.1 uncultured Actinomycetota bacterium | reverse complement strand
TTGTTTTTTAACCAAGACTGGTCTCTATGAAGGATGGTATTCATGACTTACGAGAAAGAAGATGTCTTGCGTCGAGTGAGAGAAGAGAAAATAAGGACCATCCAACTCTGGTTTGTGGATATTTTGGGTTTCTTGAAATGCATCTCCATTACCTCTCGAGAGCTGGAAAGTGCTTTTGAATACGGAAAGGGGTTTGATGGTTCGTCCATTGCGGGCTTTGCGGAGGCTGAGGAAAGCGACATTCTGGCCAGGCCTGACCCCACCACCTTCCGTCTTCTACCCTGGACGGTGGGGAAGAACACTGTAGCCCGAATGTTCTGCGATATTTTCACGCCTGACGGTGAACCCTATGCCGCTGACCCCCGCGCCATTTTGAGGAGAGTAACTGAGAGAGCAAGAGAGAAAGGTTTTACATTTTTGGTTGGCCCTGAATTGGAATACTTTTACTTTGGATCTGAGGAATCCCCGGAGGTCATAGACCAGGGTGGCTATTTTGAGCTAATTTCTAACGATTTTGCTGAAACTCTACGCAATCAGGCGGTGAAGGCTCTGGAGGCAATGGAGATACCTGTGGAGGCCAGCCATCATGAGGTGTCACCCAGCCAACACGAACTGGATCTTCAATATGCAGAAGCTTTAGTGATGGCTGATAGTGTGGTCACGGCTCGCATGGTGGTTAAGGAGATCGCCTCTCAAAGTGGTGTTCACGCTACTTTCATGCCTAAACCTCTGCCCAACGTAAACGGCAGCGGCATGCATACCCACCAGTCCCTCTTCCAGAATGGCAACAATGCCTTTTTTGATCCGGAAAGCGAACATCACCTCTCTCTGGTAGCACAACAATTCATGGCTGGTCAATTGAGACATGTCAGAGAATTTTGTGCCGTTACCAATCAATGGGTTAATTCCTACAAGCGGCTGGTCCCCGGCTATGAAGCACCAGTCTATATTTCCTGGGCTCGCCGAAATCGTACTGCTTTGATCCGGGTGCCCGACTATAGAAGAGGGAACGAGAAGGCGACCCGGGTAGAAATACGTTCTCCGGATCCAGCCTGTAACCCCTACCTGGCTTTTGCGATCCTTCTGGCCGCAGGTTTGAAGGGCATCGAGGAACAGTACGAGCTGCCACCCCCGGTGGAGCCCAATATTTATAAGATGCAGGCCACAGAAAGAGCAGAGCGCAACCTGGAGGCTCTGCCAGTAAGTCTCCATGAAGCCAGAAAACTTATGCAAGAAAGCGAGCTGGTCCGTCAGACCCTGGGCGATCACGTCTTTAATAAATTTCTGATTAACAAGGAAATGGAATGGGAGGAGTACCGGACTCAGGTAACCCCTCTGGAACTCAAGAAAGGCCTTGCTTCATTGTAAGATAGTTTGAAACAAGACAATATAAAAAGCCACACAAGAAAGGAGCATTTATACATGAGTTTTTCCAAGATTAACGCCAGTGCAGCCACCCTTACCAAGAACCGTACCATCCATGACATTTGTCCTATCAGTGGCCTCTGTGTCACTTGCGAGGAGGGATGTGTGGGTTTGTGTGAGGTAGGGAAATCTGCCTATCGGGGCACGGAGATGATCTATCCCCAGCCCTTCGGAACCATTACTGCCAGTAGCCAGAAGGATTACCCGGTGGATCTGTCCCATTTCAATATCATGGGTACGGCCAAAGGAGCCTATGGTGTGGAAGCTGACAGTGATGCAGCCATATTTCCCAATGTCAGGCTGGAGACCACTTTGGGGCAGAATGGGGGGATTAAACTCAGCCTTCCCATAACTATACCCGGCCTCGGCTCCACGGAGGTAGCCCGAAGGAATTGGGAGGGATTAGCAGTGGGCGCAGCTATCTCTGGTCTACTGCTGACAGTGGGAGAGAATGTCTGCGGCATGGATGAAGAAGCCGTGATCAGAGATGGAAGAGTGGTAGAGTCGCCCAATTTGGCCCAAAGAGTTAAAACCTACCTCGACTGGTACGACGGAAGAGGGGGTATCGTAGTTCAATCCAACGTGGAGGATACTCGCCTTGGGGTTCTGGAATATGCCCTGAGTAAGCTGGGAGTTGAGAGTGTGGAGCTCAAGTGGGGTCAGGGGGCCAAAGATATTGGAGGAGAGGTGAAGATACAGAGTCTGGAGAAGGCTCAACTGCTCAAATCTCGGGGCTACATTGTCCTGCCCGACCCAGAAAACCCCGAAGTGGTAGAGGCTTTTCAAAATGGCGTCTTTCATGAGTTTGAGCGCCACTCCAGAGTGGGGATGGTAGATCTGGAGGGTTTCCTGGCCCGGGTCAAGGAGCTGCGCCAGATGGGGGCCAAACATGTCTTGCTGAAGACCGGAGCCTATCGTCCGGCTGATCTGGCCAGAGCTATTAAATTCTCTTCTCTGGCAAAAATAGATGTTCTCACCATAGACGCAGCTGGTGGCGGAACCGGGATGAGTCCCTGGCGCATGATGAATGAGTGGGGTGTGCCTCCGGTAGAGCTGGAGTCGCTGGCTTGTCAGTATGCTCATCGGATGACTCAGAAGGGACAGTACGTTCCTTCTCTGGTGATGGCCGGAGGGTTCGTATTGGAGGATCAAATATTTAAAGGGCTGGCCTTGGGAGCTCCTTATGTCAAGGCTATTGGCATGGCTCGAGGGCCACTTGTGGCGGCCATGGTAGGGAAAACTATAGGACAGAAGATAGAGGAAGGCAGGCTTCCTTCCTCAGTTCAGAAGTATGGTCAAAGCCTGGACGAAATTTTCATTGCTTCGGCCGAACTAAAATCCCGTTACGGAGGCAATTACAAGAGGATCCCGCTGGGAGCCGTAGGTCTCTACACTTACTTGCAGAGGGTGGCTCAAGGTTTGAGACAGTTGATGGGTGGAGCACGGAAGTTTGCTCTGGAGTTTATCGATCGAAGTGATATTGCAGCTCTTACCAGGGAGGCCGCGGAGATATCTGGTATCACCTACATCATGGATGCGGATAGGGATGAGGTAGATGAGATATTGGACTGCTGATATGTCCGGCATGAGGGAGAAAGAGCGTCAGTATCAGCCCTTGATCAGAATGGGGTTGATGAAAGTGGGGAGCGGTGAATAACTAATGGATATACTGGACCTCTTGAGAGTGGCCATCCAGTCGGAGATTGCTACCTACGAGCTGTATCATAGAGGAGCCCAAGGGGCAGGAGACGAAAAGCTGAGGGCTATGTTTGAGCAGTTGGCCCAGGAAGAACTGAAACACAAAGAGCTTCTTCAGAACCAGTATCAGCTCTTGGCGGGAGACGTGATTCAGGGCCTGGACTAGCTAAATAACATTGGGAGTTGAAGGTGGAAAACTCACAAATCACTGATGCCCTGAAGAGAAAGGCCGATGAGCTATCTGCTCTGTTCAACATAAGCAAAATAATTACTGGCACCCTGAACCTGGAGGACGTGCTCAGGCAGATAGTGGAGGAAGCCTCCCGTCTGATGAACACGAAGATATGCTCCCTCATGCTTCTCAATGATGAGGGGACAGAGCTGGCCATTAAAGCTGTGCATGGTGGAAGCGAGGACTATGTCCAGAAGCCTCCTCTTAAAGTGGACGAAAGTTTGGTTGGCCAGGTGGTTAAGGATAAAAAACCCCTGCTGGTTCTTGACGTCCTTAAAGAAAAAGGATACAGGCACTTGGACCTGGCTCGTCGAGAGGGATTGCACTCCCTTTTGTCGGTTCCTCTAATGGTTAAAGGAAAGGCCATTGGTGTCATTAATGTCTACAAGTCCACTCAATACGAGTTTACCGAAGAGGAAATACATCTTCTCTCCAGTCTGGCTGATCAATCAGCCATTGCCATCGAAAATGCCAGGCTCTACGAAAAAATGGTAACTTTACAGGAAGAGATTCGGCGAGTGGAGAAACTGGGAGTACTGGGAGAACTGGCCATGGAAATGGCCCATGAGATCAGAAACCCTCTGACCATCATTAGGATGCTCCTTTACGCTCTTCCGGTCAATGACAGGAAGGATCTCACTGTCATTGAAGGGGAGATTGATAGAATAAACAAGATAGTGAGCCAATTTCTAAATTATGCTCGTTCCGAAGGACCCCAATGGCGGGATGTGGACATAAATCAGACTCTGGATAACACTTTGCTGCTGGTCAGCCACCGTCTTAATCGACAAAAGATCCATCTGGAGAAAGAGGCAGATCCTGATCTACCTTTCCTTAAAGGAGATCCAGATAAGATAGGACAGGTCTTTTTGAATCTGGTGATCAACGCGGTAGAGGCTATGTCCGAGGGTGGAACACTCAATATTTCCACCAGGAATACCGGGCAGCATATTCTTGTCGAGATAGCGGACACTGGCCCCGGGATTTCTCAGGAGATGAAAGAGAAAATATTTCTTCCCTTTGTGACTACCAAGAAGGGGGGTCTGGGGTTGGGTTTGCCCATAGTCCGCCGAATAATAGAAGAACATAAAGGAGAAATCTCCGTGGATGGCCAGGAAGGATATGGTACGACCTTCAGGGTGAAGTTTCCTCTAGAGGGAGGGACATAAGATGAAGATACTGGTTGCAGATGATGAACCAAATGTCCATTACTCCTTCGAAAGAATACTTTCACCGGACCACGAGATCATCTCAGCCAGCTCTGGGCAGGAGGCCCTATTAAAGATAGAGAGCCAGAGGCCAGATCTGGTCATAATGGATATAAGGATGCCTGGCACCAACGGACTGGTTACTCTGAGGAAGATCAAGGAGATAGATGCCCGGCTGCCCGTAATCATAATGACTGCCTACGGGACGATGCAGACAGCCATTGAAGCCATGGGGCTTGGTGCCTATGAATACATGCTCAAGCCTTTTGATGTAGGGCAAATGCGTAAAATTATTGACAAAGCTCTGGCTGCGGGCCAGTTGATGAAGAAAACAGTTTCCTATCCTCCTCTGGCTGGAAGAGCGAAAGAGGAAGACCTGATTGTGGGCACCTCAGCCCAGATGCAAGAGATTTACAAGATGATCGGCCAGGTAGCTGGAAAGGACGTTACGGTATTGTTACGGGGAGAGAGTGGAACCGGGAAGGAACTGGTAGCCCGGGCTATCTATCAGCACAGCAAGAGATCTGATCAACCTTTTGTGGTCGTTAACTGTGCAGCTATACCGGAGACCCTCCTGGAGTCTGAGCTCTTTGGCTATGAGAAGGGAGCTTTTACCGGGGCGGAGGAAAGGAGAATTGGTAAGTTTGAGCAGAGCAATGGAGGAACCATGTTTCTGGATGAGATAGGGGATATGTCTTTGTCTACCCAGACCAAGATATTGCGGGTCATCCAGGACGGAGAATTTACCAGACTGGGAGGAAAAGAACCTATCAGGGTAGATGTGAGGCTGATTGCAGCTACTAATAAAAATCTGGAAGCAGCTATCCAGGAGGGCAAGTTTCGGGAGGACCTTTATTACCGGCTAAACGTGATTTCCATTTATCTGCCGCCTTTAAGGGAGCGGAAGGAAGATATTCCTGCTTTGGTTAAATATTTTGTAGAGAAGTTCAGCCGGGAATTGGGCAGGGATGTGCGGGCCATTGATGAGGCCGCTCTGCATAAGTTAGTGAGGTATGACTGGCCCGGTAACGTACGAGAGCTGGAGAACTGCATAAAAAGGGCAGTAGTTTTGAGTAAAGGAGATCTGCTTACTCCTGAAGACATACAGATTCAGGTTACGGGAAAGAAGGAGAGAGGATTAAGAGAGGGAGCTTCTTTAGAGGAGATGCTGGACCAGGTTCTGGATCTTGCCTCTGTCACTGAAGACGGGTCTGAGATAATCCCTCTGGTGGAAAGAGTACTCATTCTGAAAGCTCTTCAGAAAACCGGGGGCAATCAGGTTCAGACTGCCCGGCTCTTGGGCATAAGCCGCAATACCTTGCGTAGCAGGATGAACAAATACAGGATTGCTAAAGAGGTGGAAATTACCAAAGAATAGATGCATACCGGTGTTGGAATGGGACCTGGACAGGTTCCCAATGTCAAGACAAGACAAGTACCTAAGTTATTGGGGGGAGTAAAGTTATCCCGATTTATGGAACTTCCTGAAGATGAGTTCAGGAAGTTAGTTAAGGAAATAGAGGAAGACCCCCTTTTTAAGAGACTGTTTTGCCCTCCACGTCCTCAAGAGAAGATAATCAAGTACAGTAGATTTCCCCGCGTCGAACTGTCCCGTCAATTTTACGAGCTCAGGGAGAGCGTAGTCCCTAGCGAAAATTCTTTTGATCCCGAGTCTCTGCTTAGCCAGAGAGAAGAGATAGTCGGTTTGATCAGGAAAGTTGGACCAGAGAAGTTTAAGCAATACTTTCTGTATAGCGAGTCTGATATGAGCCCAAAGGAGCTGGCGGAAAGGTGCCAACTATCCGTCCAGGAAGTGCGGAAGATAAGTTCTTTTATGGACGAATTTTCTATCCATAGCGAATTCTATTTCCCCTCAACAATCAGGTCGGGTAGTAAGATCAGTTACCGTAAGATCGCTTCCATAGAAAAAGGCCACCAGGACGAGTTAATCATTGGTTGTTTCTCACCAGATTTGGCCAGAGGAAAATATACTATTGACTATGAGAGAGTGGACCAATTGCAAAGAAAGGGGATTTTTAGGCAGCAGGAGATGGAAAAGATCAGCAAACTGCTCCGAAGTCTGGAACTTATCAATATTCGAAAGAACGTAATCTACCAGATACTGCAGTGGATAGTAGAAGTCCAGAGAAGATATCTAGAGTCGGGTGATCCCCAGGATCTCAAGCCTTTCTCGCAGAAGGAGCTGGCTGCCCGGATTGGAGTCAATCCCAGCTTGGTTTGTAGAGCACTCCAAAATAGAAGTATTGAAACCCCCCTTGGCCATGAAAGACCTCTTAAATTCTTCCTACCCAGCAAAAAAGAAGTGAGAAAAGAGCTTATCAGACAGATATGGAAGGAGGAGCGTTCTCTTTCCGACGAGCAAATCAGGATTAAGTTGAAGGAAAAATTTGGCCTCTCCGTATCCCGCCGTACCGTAAATGACTGCCGAAGAGAAGTGAACTACCCCTCCCTTACGGAAGGAGCTTCCTGGGCTGAGTGCCTACTGGCTACTCATATCTCCACAGGCGTTACTTTCCGCAGTTCCTGCGGTAGATAAGAGTAGGATAACAAAAATGATAAGAAAAGTCAAGACAAATTCCGCCTTTCCTGTGATTCAGACAGTGAAGAACGGTGCGGACATAAAAGGGAATGTCTGAACCCATAATTGGATTGCGTAAGGCTGCTCTCGAATTAGCCCTTAGGGGTAAGGCTCAGTTATACCAAACCCTGGGGAAGGGGGGAGGTATCTACCCCGAACTCAGGGAAGGGCTATCCGCTTCCCCTAGGGTTGCTCGAGGAAAT
>CAYYBB010000099.1:0-7585 GCA_964469465.1 uncultured Actinomycetota bacterium | reverse complement strand
AATACTCAAGAACGTCATCCCCTTTGAGGTGGACATCGTTAGCGGAAATAGATAAGTAAGACTGGCGTTACTGCAAAAAGGTCAAAAGGCGACTGTTTTGCACCCTTTTCCAAAGCTAAATGAGGGGCAAATTGATCAAAAACCGGGTTTTTGCAGTTGCGCCAAGACTAAATCTTCTGGCCAGGCTTAAACGGAGAAAAAGCTTTCTCCTAAGGACTCCGCTGAGGCCCCATATTGCAGGTCTCGGCTATCTCCATTTTAGGACATATTATGCAGGGCAATGGCACTAATAGATCAGAAAACATAAGAATGAAGATGGGAGTTCCCTTCCTGCGTCTATCTCGCTATGAGATTGACCCTCAGGTAGCCCGACTGGTCCCCGAAGAACTCTGCCGACGACATCGGCTTATCCCTATTCTAAGAAATCCTGAGCACATCATTGTGGCTATGGCCGATCCTATTGAGGAGGAAGCTCTGAGGCTGGTAGAGAGGCAGGTGGGAGTACCGGTGAGAGCCGTGGTGGGCACCGAGTCCGAGATCAAAGAGGCTATCGATCGCTTCTTTGGTCCCGACAGGGGTATTGCCGAACCATCCAAAAGATGGTGGGCTGACTTTTTCCTGGAGTCTCAGTTGCTTACCAGAGATCAGTTGGATCAGGCCATTGCTATCCAAAAAGAAACAGGGAAACCCTTTGAGAAAGTCCTGTACGGCCTGGGCTGGATTCCGGAGAAAACCCTTCTTAACGTTCTGTCCATCCATTATAAGGTGCCCTACCTGGACCTGAGTCAGGTGGATATCCCGCCAGCCCTGGCCGAGGTGCTTCCCGAGCATCTGGCCTACCATCATGGAGTGGTGCCAGTGTCCCTGGAGGGAAAAACTCTTACCTTGGCTGTAGATTCTCCTCCCCCTATGGCTACCTTCGAGGAGATAGGTCTGGCCAGTGGAAGGAACCTGAAGTTTGTCCTTTCCAGTCCCAGCCAGATTCAGACCTCTCTGGTCAAACTGTACTCCAAAGCCCAGGGTATTCCCGAAGAGGAGGTACTCTCTTATCTGCTCCAGGAGGGCTACATCAATCAGGTCCACCTGGTTGAGGCCCGGGGATGGGCAGAGAAAAGCAAGAAGAGGGTTCTGGGAACCCTGATCCAATTAGGACATCTCTCCCGAGAAGATCTGGATCAGGTTCTGTCCTTAAAGTTCGGTCTTCCCATCATCGATCTGGATCTCTTCCCGGTGGACAGAAGGGCTCTTGATCTGGTAAGTCCCGAAGTGGCCCAAGGTTTGGGCCTTCTCCCCATAGTCCTGGGACCCAACGAGCTGATAGTGGCTATAGATGATCCCACTCGAACAGACGTAACTCGGGACCTCCAGAGCGTTCTGGGACGTCAGGTCAGGGTTGTGGTAGCCGAAGAGTCCGCTATTGTTGAGGGGCTGACCAGATACTACCAGGAACCCGGCCAGGTTGCTCCGAGTCCTCCCACGGCCAGGCCGAAAGAGGAAGTCCGGTTGCCGGAGATAGAAAGGGTTTCTCCAGAAAGAGAGGCCATTCCCTCCGACCTGGTGGCTCCAGCTAGGGCTGAACCTTCCCGGCCCAGATCAAATCTCTTTAGTTGGGTAGCGGGCAAGGGATTGAGCACCAGTATTGGTTTCCTTTCCTATCTGGTAGAAAAAGGACTCCTTTCCGAAGAGGAGGCCTTAGAGCTTCTTAACCGGCATATTAACTTCCAGGCCAGCCTGCTAACTTTGCTGGTCGACGAGGGGAGAATGTCGGCCAAAGAGTTTGCTCAACGGGCCTCCGATTTCAGCGGCATGATGTACTACGATCTCACCCCTTTCCGAAATGATGAGGGTAGAACGGTAGACCCGGTCGATCATGAGATAGCCGCATCCTTCCCTCAAGAGGCATCCGTGAGTCTGAAAGTACTTCCCCTGGGAGAGCTGAATGGCCGGGTGCTTTTGGCCGTGGCCGATCCCATGGACTGCCTATCTCTTTATCTGGCCAAGAAATTGATCCGTAGGGACGTGGTCCCTGTGGTCGCTCCAGCGGATCAAATACTGCAGGCTCTGGAGAGGATCTTTCCCGAGGAGATAAGAGAGGTAGAACCGGAAAAAGAGAGAAGGGTAAAGTTAGACCTCATTCTGGGTGAGGAGAAGCTGGCCAGGTTTGAGAGGCTGGGGGAGCTTCTGAGAAGCAAGAACATGATTTCGGAAGAGCAGTTGGAAGCTGCTCTGGAATATCAGAGAGAAAAGGGTGGGCGACTGGGCGAGGTAATCTTAGCTCTGGGCTACCTGAATTATGATGATTTATTCCAGGCTATTTCCGAGCAGTTAGATGTGCCGGAGATAGATCTTTCTAAAACTCCCGTTTATGACAGGTTTGTCAGGATGATCCCGGAGATCCTGGCCAGAGAGGAGTTCATAATTCCCGTCGGGGAGCAGGATGGAAAGATAGAGGTAGTAATGGCCGACCCCCTTAATATAGAGGCAGTCAGAAAGGTGGAGTCTCACACCGGCAAGAAGGCCATTCCTTACCTGGCTCCCCCCAGAGATATCTTCAATGTGCTGGAGAGAGTCTACCGCTCCCAATACGTCAAAACCAGCGTGGAGGAGCTTTACTACCGTAGTCCCGAGGAATCAGCTTACCATACCTTGAGTACGAGACAGAAGATCTTCGCTCTGGCCTTCGTGCTTCTTTCCGTGGTCCTGCTCTATTACAATTATCTGTGGTACTTTATTGTTCTAAATGCCTTTGCCACCCTCTTCTATTTATCCTTTTCTTTCTACAAGTTCTTTCTCATGTACAAAGCTCTGGCCCATGATCTGGAAATACCAGTCACCGAGGAAGAGCTAAGGAAGATCGATGAGAGAAAACTTCCCATTTACACCATTCTGGTACCTCTCTATCGGGAGGCAGAAGTCCTGTCTAAGCTGATCAGGGCCATTGATGAACTGGACTGGCCCAAAGTAAAGCTGGATGTAAAGCTCCTTTTGGAAGAGGATGATGAAGAGACCCTGGAGGCAGTGCGCAATCTGGAGCTTCCTCCCCACTTTAATGTGGTGGTCGTGCCCGATTCTCTGCCTAAGACCAAGCCCAAAGCCTGCAACTATGGGCTGATTCATGCCAGAGGAAAGTATACCGTTATTTATGATGCCGAAGATCTGCCGGAGCCAGATCAGTTGAAGAAGATCTATGTGGCTTACTCCAAGGCTATTCCCCAGATCGTTTGCATCCAGGCCAAACTGAACTACTATAACCGGACTCAAAATCTATTGACCAGATGGTTCACCACAGAATATTCCATGTGGTTTGATCTTTTCATGCCGGGGTTAGATGCTTCCGATGCTCCTATTCCTCTGGGCGGTACCTCCAATCACTTTATCACGGCCAAATTAAGGGAGCTCGGAGCGTGGGATCCCTTCAATGTAACGGAGGATGCTGACCTGGGCATCAGGCTACATGCCCGAGGTTACAAGACCGCCATTATTGATTCCACCACCTTTGAGGAGGCTAACAGCGAGATCTACAACTGGATAAGGCAGAGATCCCGCTGGGTCAAAGGTTACATGCAGACCTGGCTGGTCCACATGCGCCACCCCATCCGCCTCTATCGCAAGATAGGCTTCAAATCCTTCTTCAGTTTCCAGATGGTCATAGCCGGCACTTTCTTTGGATTTCTGATGAATCCGGTCTACTGGGTCCTGACCACCCTGTGGTTCCTGACCGAGTGGGGCTTTATCCAGAAGATATTCCCCTCCGTCATTTATTATGCCGGGGCCATCGGACTCTATATAGGAAACTTCCTATTCACCTACGTCAATGTAGCCGGTACCATGCGCCGCAAGTATTATGATACTGTGAAATATGCCCTTCTGTCTCCCCTTTACTGGGCCTTAATGAGCTACGCTGCCTGGAAGGCCCTGATTCAACTGGTACACAAGCCTCACTTTTGGGAAAAGACCCGGCATGGACTTTACCAGGGCGGGGAATCCTTGGATCAGACCCCTTTGGTCTAATATAATTAGCAAGAGAAGATAATTGGCAAAAGAATTAGCAAAAGAAGGGGTCTATCTATGACTATTCAGAAATACATAAGCCCTAAGGCCCCTCGAAAAAGAAAGATCAATTGGGAGAGCTATGTCGTCTTTTCCCTGGTTTTCGGTCTCTCTCTTGGTGCAGCCTATGTGGCTGTCTTCAACTACCAGATGCTGATGGTCGATGCCGTGGCTCGGGTGGCCCATGCTTTCCTGGTCTTTAACAATAACCAGGCCAAGCTGGCTGTCATTGGGTTTATCTGGCCGCCCCTCCCTACACTTCTTTTGCTTCCTCTTGCCTATTTCAAACCTCTGGCCCTCACAGCTTTCGCTGCTAATATCGTTTCTGCTCTTTTTGCTGCCCTGGCCTGTGTTTATCTGAATATGATCCTCAGGCTCACTTCCCTCAGAAGGAGCCTGCGATACCTTTTGGTGGCCTCTTTTTTGCTGAATCCCATGATCTTTTTCTATGCCATAAATGGGATGAGCGAGATAATCTTTGTAGCCTTCCTCCTGGCCAGCACCTATTATCTTCTGGAGTGGCAGGTGAGCAAGCGGATTACCAGCCTGGCTCTTCTGGGTGTCAGTCTGGGGCTGGCCTTTCTGGTAAGATATGAGGCCATCTTCTTTACCATTGTCCTGGCCATTCTGATCGCTTTATATCTGTGGAGGGAGGAAAGAGCCCCTCATACCACCGTGGAGGGGGTTCTGTTCTCCTTTGTTGCCCCTTCCATCTACTTTGTTTTCCTGTGGATATTCTTCAACTATATTATCATGGGCGATCCCTTCTTTTTTCTCTTCAGCCAGTACGCTGCTTTTTCAGGAGAGATTTCTAGGATAGAAAGCTCTCTCATACTCAGTGCCCAGATTGGGTCTCCGGCTCAGACTATGGCCTTTATTTTTCAGAGTCTTCTGGGGATCTTCCCGGCTGCTTTTCTCGTGGCGTTACTTCTTGTCCTCTCCGGCTTTAAGGGTAAAAAGGTATTCAGTTATGGTTTTCTGGTTCTTATCTTTCTCATCCCTCTGCTTCTGGGAATATTTGTCTATCAGGGTACCACTTCTGGAAAACTGAGATATTTCATAACTGTCATCCCCTTCAGCTATGCTTCGGTGGCCCTGCTCATGGATAGGATCTCTGCCTGGAAGAGCTCTCTTAAAAATAGTCTGGCCATCCTGCTTCTGGTAGCTTTCCTTATCTCTTCTGTAGCCCAGATCGTGGCCATTTCCACTTTTAAGTATGATCTGGTGAATGATGAAAAGGATTTCTGGGATGCCCTTATTTACAATAGAAAGGTGCCTGACTTTTTTCAGGAGAAGGCAGGGGCCAGGGAAGTGGTGGCCTTTCTGAACTCTGCCCCTGACCTCTACAGAGATATATTGCTGGATGACTATGACGGTTGGGCTATTATCCTTCTATATGGAGATGGTAGGGTTTTTATCGATCAGGCAGACTCGGAGTTTCGGGGTGCTTTGGATGATCCGGGCAAGTACGCCCGCTATATCCTGGTCCCCGACCCCACAGTGGGAAGAGCAGTTTTAAATCAGGTTAATGTTAAGTACCCCACTCTCTACGAGCAGGGGGCTGACTTTGTAACTCTGGTCAAGAGTTTTGAATCCCCGCCTTATTATTGGAGACTGTACGAGGTTAGAGATAAAACCGGTAGGTAAAGAAAGTACAAATGCCGTAGGTGATGATGCCCTGTTTCAGCGAGACCACCTGATCTCAGGACCAGAAGGTGAAGAGAGCACCAATGCCATTGTTGATAGTCCAAATTTTAGCGAAGTACCTGAGACCAAACCCGGAAGATGAAGAAAGCATAAATACCCTGGCTAAAGACCAGATTTGTGTTTCCCTGCCGTGGCCCTTCTAGGCGGTCCGCACGGGAACGCCCACATTCTCTCAGGCGGATATGAGGTTTAGTGGATACGCGAATTGATGGGAGAAGTAAGTGTGAATGGTCATAAGAGGAGACATCTACAAGGGATAGAAGATGGTATGCTTTTTATTGTCTCCTTCTTAATCTTCCTCCTGGCTGCTTATTATCTGGTCTTCCGACTCGATTTTGTATCTGTTGATGTGGTGCCTCATATTGCCTATCTCTATTTTTCTTTGTTCAACAATCAGCCCTCTCTAACCCCTATCCTTTTCGCCTGGCCTCCCCTTCCCACTTTTCTCCTTTTACCTCTTGTCCTCAACAAGGCCCTGGCCACTACAACTTTTGCAGCTAACCTGCTCTCCTGTTTATTTGGGGCGCTGTCCTGTGTTTATCTGAATAAACTGTTCCGGTTTTGCGCAGTAGAGAGAGCGATATCCCTTTCCTTTACCTTTCTCTTTGGTGCCAGCTCCCTCATCTTCTTTTACGCTGTCAATGGTAGCAGCGAAGTGTTGTCAGTTTTTCTTCTCCTGGCCAGCCTGTACTACACGATCAGATGGATAAAGCTGGGAGAGAATGCTGACCTTTTTACCATCGGTTTTCCCTATATGTTTCTTGTCTTTACTTTGTACGAGGCAGCAGGGTTTATTCTCCTTCTTCTTGTGATCATTTATTTTTTTCTCAAATCCCAGAAGAGGAAGGGGATACTAGAGATTCAGGCCGACCTCATAATTATGATCACCCCTTTACTTTGGGGTGCCATTCTCTGGATATTTCTCAACTGGATGATAACGGGTGACCCTTTCTATTTTATGTTGAGCTCTTACCGGGAGAGTAGCTTTCTAATTTCTGGTACTGGGGTGCTCTCCGTTTCTGGCCGGGCCACCCTAAGGGTCCCGGAAGATCTCTTCTGGTCTATAGGGATCTTCCCCTTGAGCATGGTTCTCTCCTTGCTCCTGGCAGTAGTTTCTTTTAGAAAGCGTGAGCTTTTCCCTCTGGGAATTGCTCTCAGTAGCGCCGCTCTGCCTCTGTTTTTGGCTCTTGTCCTCCATGCTCTCAGATCCAGTGCCACCATGGGGTTCTTTATCTCCGCCATTCCCCTGAGTTTTATCATGATTGGGCTCTTCCTGGCAGAGTTTCGGTATAGGTCTGATCTTTTTCGGGTCACTCTGAGTGCGGCGCTTCTGATTGCTGTTGTCCTTTCCTCTCTCTACACTCTCTACTTCATACACGTTGCTCCCTTTGCGGAACAGGAAAGAGGGGTATTGAGCTCTGTAATGGAGGGGAAGAAAGCAGGGATCCCTCCTCTGGAGGACCAAGAAGAGGTGGCGGCCTATCTCATCAAAAATAATCTGCTTACCTCTCCGTCCAGGATACTTCTGGATGATCGCACCGGATTTTATATCATTCTCAGAACTGGAGAACCTGAAGCCTTTGTCGATAGTCTAGATCGGGGTTTCGGCGAGTCCGTAAACTACCCTGTGGGTCGGGTGGACTACATCATAGTTCCCAGGCCGGTGGGAGGAGGAGAGCAAGATAATATCAATATCCGTCATCCTAATCTTTTCTACCGGGGTGAGCTCTTCTCAGATCGTCCTTATCAGATCAGGTTGGTGAAAGATTTTGAGGAGTGGAGGATATACTTTCTTATTTAACTTTGGAACCCAAGTGCCTCAAGCCAT
>CAYYBB010000098.1:0-7634 GCA_964469465.1 uncultured Actinomycetota bacterium | reverse complement strand
GGGCTATGGCAACCAAAAATCTGCCTCTTACTACTGTATCAACAGAATTTTTTAGTCCAACGGCGACTACGGCCTGGTCGTCTCCCAGACTGGTGGAGGCTACAGTTGGCGCACTGACGCCAAGCTTAACCGCCTCACCCGCTGGGAGCAGGACCTGGTCAAGGACGAGTGGGGCAAGTATCTATACATCAGGGACAACGATACCAGGGATTACTGGTCCCTTACCTGGAAGCCAGTCTGTCGGCGGCCGGAGCGCTACGAGTGCCGTCATGGACTAGGCTACACGACCCTCTCCTCCCTCAACGAGGACATCGAGAGCGTCATGACCCTATTCGTCCCGCTCGGGGAGCCCTTGGAGGTGTGGCTTGTCAAGCTGCGTAACCTATCGGACCGGCCCAGGGACTTGAGCCTCTTGTCCTACTTTGAGTGGCTGCTGGGAGTGGCCCCTGACTGGCACCGTGAGTTTCACAGGACGTTCATAGAGACGCGCTTCCATGCCACACTGGGGGCCATTCTGGCCTACAAACACCTCTGGGAGGTGTCCGGACGAGAACTGTCCAGTGTCAATGGGGGGCACTGGAACCGTTCCTGGAACTACATCGCCTTCCACGCTGTGAGCCCGTCCCCAGCAGGCTTTGAGTGCGAAAAAGAGGCCTTTCTGGGAATGTACGGCTCGGTACAAAGCCCCCTGGCCGTGGCCCAGGGCCGAACTTCTCAGATAGATGGCCGGTGGGGCGATCCCGTCGGCAGCCTGCGGGTAGACATCTCTCTAGCACCTGGCGAGGAGAAGGCCATTATCTTCACCCTGGGTGTGGTCGAAGAGGCCAGCAAGATCGAGGGTCTAATAACCAAGTACAGGGATGTGATGGCTGTTGAGGGAACTCTGGCCGAGGTTAAGAAGGTCTGGCGGGAGCTTCTTTCTCCCCTTCAGGTGAAAACCCCAGATCGTGCCTTCGATATCATGAACAACATCTGGCTGAAATACCAGGTCATATCAGGAAGGCTATGGGGGCGTACGGCCTATTACCAGATCGGTGGAGCGTATGGGTTTCGAGACCAATTACAGGATAGTCAGGTCTTTTTGCTCATCGACCGGCCAGATTTGGCTGAGAAGCAAATAAGGCTGCACGCCCGCCATCAGTTCCGAGATGGGACAGTCTGCCACTGGTGGCATCCTGTAGCAGAGACGGGGGCTGCCACGCGCGTGAGCGATGACCTACTTTGGCTGCCCTTTGTCATCATCAACTACCTCAAGGAGACGGCCGACTTCGCCATTCTTAACGAGGTGGAGCCTTACTTGGACGGCGGAGAGGGCAGCCTCTACGACCATTGCCAGCGCGCTATCGACAAAGTCCTGGACAGGTTCAGCCCGTGGGGGGCTTCCTCTCATCGGCGAGGGGGATTGGGACGATGGGATGAGTAATGTGGGGAGGCAGATGAAGGGGGAGAGCATCTGGCTGGGGCATTTCCTCTACGGCATCTTGAGGGACTTCAGTCAGGTTGCCTCCCGTCTAGGGAAAGAGGGGATTTCTGCTAGATATCTGGCCCGAGCGGAAGAGTTGAAGGCTGCAATTAACGATCACGGCTGGGATGGGGAGTGGTATATCCGTGCCACCAATGACGAAGGTCACGTGTTGGGCAGTCGGGAGTGTACGGAGGGGAGAATCTTCCTCAACGCCCAGACCTGGGCAGTGCTGGCTGGTACTGCCTCAGCCGAGCGGGCCATCCTGGCCATGGATGCAGTCGAACAGATTCTTGATCAAGAGTATGGGCCTCTGCTCTTTCATCCCTCATATTCTCAGGCGGATGCAAGGATAGGTTATCTCACCCGTTACGCTCCTGGGACGCGGGAGAACGGGGGGTCTATACCCATGCTGCCACCTGGGCAGTGCTGGCTGAGTGTCGTCTGGGACGGGGCGATACCGCTTATCGGATGTATCGTAAAATGTGTCCTGTTTATCGAGGGATGCAGCCAGATCTTTACCAGGCGGAACCCTATGTTACCCCTGGCAATGTGGATGGCCCAGCCTCACCCCATTTTGGCCGGGGGGCCTGGACCTGGTACACCGGCTCAGCTAGTTGGATGCTGAAAGCCGGGATAGAAGGGATTCTTGGCGTGCGCCCCCTTTACGAGGGCCTACTGGTCGACCCTTGCATCCCACCTCACTGGGATGGTTTCAGAATAAGACGCGGCTTCAGAGGCGCTGATTACGATATTGAGGTGGAGAATCCTCGGCATGTCGCCTCAGGAGTAGTCAAGGTTGTAGTTGATGGCCGAAAGCAAGAGGGAAATGTGATTCGTTCTTTCCAAGATGGCAAGATTCACATGGTCAAAATAATACTGGGTGAAGATTAACAGTCAGGAAACCAGCCTTCTACGTTTGCGCGAAATCTAGGCGGTCGATGATTTGGTTTCTCTATCAGGTTAGGCAGGAACACATGACAGCAAATTGAGGAAGGAGAAAAGTTGCGCAAATCCATAAGTCTCGATGGTTCCTGGAAATATATGAAGGACCCCAATGGGAAATTCAATTATGGGGATCTCTTTGGCTCCCGCTCTATGTCCCGGGAGTGGAAGGAGATGATCCTTCCCTCTAACTGGCAGTTGGCTGGAGTGAAGGACTACTCTGGAGTTATCTGGTTTCGTAGACATTTCATGGTGTCCCAGGAGTTCTCCGGACCAGAGCACTGGCTGAGGTTCAATGGCGTGGACTATACAACTGAGGTCTGGCTCAACGGCCGGTATCTGGGTTCTCATGAGGGATATTTCGGTCCCTTTGAGTTTAATGTCACTGGTTTACTGAAGTTAGGCTCGGAGAACTCTCTCGTAGTAAGGGTGGACTCTCCTCAAGAAGAGCCAGGAACAGTGTGGCCCGATAGAAAAAGGTTAATTAAGGGAATATTCAGCCATCATGATGCCCGGCCGGGCTCTTGCGATTTTAGGTATGGACAGTCCCAAAATACTGGCGGAATCTGGAATAGTGTACTAATCTATGGTTCCGGTAAGGTCAAGATCGATCTGATAAAAACTTCCCCAAAGCTGCTCAAGGATGGATCAGCAGTGGTCATTGTGGAGATAGAGGTGCAGAACCTCTGGGGTCAGGACCGATTTGTCAGCATAGAGTTGCAGATTAGTCCGGCTAACTTTCCGTCTCCTCAGATCCTACAGGTCACAAAAGATGTCCACCTTAGTCGAGGTGGCAACCGGCTGAACTTTATTTTTCACATCGCTGAGCCCAGATTGTGGTGGACCTGGGACCATGGGGAACAGAATCTGTACTTTCTGGAAGTAAAGGTTAATGATGAAGGTGAGGTGGTTGACTTTCAAAGGGTCAGATTTGGCATCCGAGAGATTAAGGTAGACGAAAGCGGAATATGGTATCTCAATCATAAAAGAATTTTTCTCAGGGGTTCAAACATCATTCCCACTCAATGGCTCAGTGAGTATGACAGAGAAGCCGTGGAGAGAGATGTGGCTCTGATTAAGGAAGCTAACCTGAATGCGATAAGGGTTCATGCCCATGTCAATCGAGAGGAGTTCTATGCCCTCTGCGACGAGGCTGGAGTTCTGGTCTGGCAGGATTTTGCCCTCCAGTGGAGCTATGAAGAGTCGAGCCAGTTCATGGAAAAGGCGGTGGGCCAGATTAAGAAGATGGTCAGGATGCTCTACAATCATCCCAGCATCTGTGCCTGGTGTTGCCACAATGAACCTAGTGTGAACCGTCATACTTTGGATTCTGTTTTGTACAGGGCTGTGAGCGAGGAGGATCAGACCAGATACGTATCTGAGGCTTCTGATTTCACGGAGCATGCCTATCCTGGGTGGTATGAGGAGGATTATGTGCAGTTTAAGGCTCTACCTGGAGCTCCCCTGGTTACTGAATTTGGGGCTCAGGCCCTCCCCAACCTGGAGGCCATGAAGGAGATCTTGGATCCTGAGGACCTCTGGCCTCCCCACTGGGAAAGGTGGGCCTATCACAACTTTCAATACGACCAGACTTTTAACGTGGCTGGGATTGAAAAAGGAAAAAGTATCGAAGAATTCATTCATAACAGCCAGAGCTATCAGTACGATCTGCTAAAGTACGCTATCGAGACCTACAGAAGGGCCCGGTACAATCCGATCAGCGGTCTTTTTCAGTTTATGTTTGTGGACTGCTGGCCAGCCATCACCTGGTCCGTGTTGGACTACTACAGAAGACCTAAAGCGGGTTTTGAAGCTCTCAGGCTAGCCTGCCAGCCTCTTCTTCCCAGCATTGGCCTACCCAGGCGCAAATTGGTGCCGGGTATGAAAATATTCCACGCCATTTATGTGATAAACGATCTGCACCGGGACTTTCAGGGTGTCAATTTGAGGATCAGTTTGGAGGACAGCAAAGAAAGACAATTGATGGCCATAGAAAGAAAGCTTGATATTCCTCCGGACAGCCTGGAAATAGTAGTTCAGACCGAGCTGGGTGAGAAAGAATGGCTGGTTCCTCAGGACTGCAGAGCAGGCGAGTACTGGATAAAGGTCACGCTCTATTCCAGTCAGGGTGAACTCCTCTCCCTTAACAAAGAGCGAATTTGGGTGGAAAAGCTGCCAGGTGGTTTGGCCGAACCGAGTGATTCTTTGATATCCTGAACATTATTACAGAAATAATACTAGAGCTTCCCGCTGTTCGTTAAGCGCGAGCTTTGTCCTTCTCAAATACCCCCTTCCTTAAGTTTTGCCGTAGCTGTATGGTAGCTTAAAGAAGGAGGTAAGCAGTTCGACCCGGACCATCTGGACATTTTTCTTAGACGGGTAGAAAATTCCAACCCTCCACAAAAAGTTTCTGATTCGAGCACAAACTCCTAGAATTAGATACTCCCACCCTGCCTGCTTCCCACTACAGGCTTTATAGCCCTATAATATATAGAATTATGTGGCTGTACCTACTCAGCACCCAGGTGATAACCTGTATCCTTAATTAGATGGGTGTTTCCATGTTAAGTAACCCACTGGAGCAAAGTGGCTTTAAGATTCTAAGAAACTGGCTCAGAGAGAGGTAAAGTAGTATGACTAATATGGCAGGAAAAAGGAAATTTCGGACTACCTGTACCCGTGACTGTTGGGACGCTTGCGGTATTATTGCCCATGCAGAGAATGATCGCATCGTGCGGCTGGAAGGAGATCGCCAACATCCTTTTACCCGTGGTTTCCTTTGCGGTAAGACCTACAGATTTCTGGATCGTTTCTATAGCAAGGAGAGAATCCTCTGGCCGCTGCTCCGGGTGGGAGAAGGATGGAAGCCTACCTTCAAAGAAGCCGGTTGCTCCTTACCTAACAGTAATCGGTACAATTCCGATTTATTATACTCTACTTGATAATATAGTGAAGGGAGATTTTGTGGACAAACATCCAAGGTTAACATCGCTGCTATCGATTCTGACAAGCTTTTTCTTTGTAGGGATGTTTGTACTCGGTCTGGTTGGCTGCACTACCAGGGCTTCTACCATCATCCTGGCCACCACTACCAGCACTTATGATAGTGGTCTTCTGGATGTGTTATTGCCCGAATTTACTAAAAGAACTGGCATCCAGGTTAAGCCTGTTGCAGTGGGGACTGGCGAGGCTATGGCCATGGGCGAGAGGGGAGAAGCTGATGTGCTGTTGGTCCACGCAAGAGAGGCTGAGGACAAGTTCATGGCTGAGGGCTTTGGGGCAGTCCGTAAAGATGTCATGCATAATGACTTTGTGCTTATTGGTCTGGTCTCGGATCCAGCCGGAATTAGGGACCTGGACAGTGCCGGAGAGGCCTTCCAGAGAATCGCCAAGTCCAAATCCCTCTTTATCTCCCGGGGTGACGATTCCGGAACCCACAAGAAGGAGCTACAGATCTGGAAGGAGGCAGGAGTAATTGCGCAAGGAGAATGGTACATAGAAAGTGGCCAGGGAATGGGGGAGACTGTTCGTATAGCTGATGAGAAAGGGGCTTACACCCTGTCCGACAGGGGAACCTATCTCTCTCTCAAAGACACGGTCCGGCTGGAAGTTCTGATTGAAGGAGACGAGATCCTTTTTAACCCTTATGGAGTAATTGCGGTCAATCCGGAAAAGTTTCCCAATGTGAATTTCCAGGGAGCCATGGAGTTTATTAAGTTTATTACCTCTGTCGAAGGTCAGAATATCATCAAGAACTTTGGCCTGGATAAGTATGGAGAGCCTCTTTTCTACCCGGATGCGTTAGAATAGGGACGAAAGTCTAACCAGTTCACCTTGAAAAATGAAAAATGACATGTTAACAGCGTGAAGATAAAAGGCTGGAGAGTAAATCTTGTTCTGGGCCACAGCGTGAACCCTGTTATCAGAGTGAACTAACTTAGTGCTAAGTTCAGTGCGCGAGCAAACTAGCGTTGGCTTAACAGTAGATATAGGGGAATAGACTTCCTCATGTGACTTTGACCCCCAGGTCCACACCAACGAAAGCAAGGGAAAAGTTGCAGAGGAACAGAGATAGGTGAGATATTAGATGGATCTAATCTGGCAGGGACTGGTAAAAGCCATACATTTACTTCTAAGCCTGGATGCTGAGGTTTGGGAGATAGCCCTCCTATCCCTAAAAGTCTCTGGTTCAGCCGTTCTTTTTTCTCTTCTGGTTGGTATTCCAGGGGGCATGTTTCTTGCCCTGGCCAGATTTCCGGGTCGAAATTTTCTGGTCTCTCTGGTCAACACAGGTATGGGTCTTCCTCCGGTAGTTGTGGGTCTGGGGGTTAGTCTTTTTCTGTGGCGCAGCGGACCTTTTGGTTTCTTTAATCTCATGTATACGCCAGCAGCCATGGTTATCGCTCAAATCATCATTGCCTCTCCCATAGTCACTGGTTTGGTTCTGGCCGCCATGCAGCAATTGGATCCCCGTCTCCGCCTGCAGGCTCTCTCCTTAGGTGCCACCCGCTGGCAGGCCCTCTGGATCTTGTTGCGAGAGGCAAGGCTCCCTACTCTTGCCGCCATTATGGCCGGATTTGGAGGGGTCATATCTGAGATAGGAGCAGTCATGATGGTGGGCGGCAATATTAAGGGCCAGACCAGGGTCTTGACTACCGCTACTGTTCTGGAGGCCAGAAGAGGTAACTTTGATCTGGCCATTGCCCTGAGTATAATCCTATTGGCTCTCTCCTTCGGAGTAAACTATCTTCTAACTATGATCCAACAGCGGAAGGGAGGTGCTCCATGGGACAGTCGGCCATTCCGGTGGAAGTAGTCGATCTGGAGCAGGAGTATGACGGACACAGGGTCCTTTCCGTGCCCGGTCTGGCTGTCAAACAAGGGGAAGTTTTCGTTTTAATCGGTCCAAACGGGTCAGGTAAGAGCACTTTTCTCAGGATAATCAATCTTCTGGAAAAGCCTTCTCGGGGAAGGGTGTTTCTCTTTGGCTTTGAGCCCAGGACCAGGAGCGAGATATTGCAGGCCAGGAGAAGGATGTCCATGGTTTTCCAGGAACCTCTTCTGTTCAGCACCAGTGTTTATCACAACATCGCTTACGGGCTGAGGATTCGAGGAGAGAGGGAGGGCCGGATCAGGCAAAAGGTTGAGGAGTTGATGGAGAGGTTAGGGATATCCCATCTGGCCAGAAGGCTGGCTACAGGACTTTCTGGAGGGGAAGCCCAGAGAG
>CAYYBB010000097.1:0-7670 GCA_964469465.1 uncultured Actinomycetota bacterium | reverse complement strand
CATACAGGATAGACGGTGGTCACTCATATGGTCCATACTCTAGGGAGAAGAGCCACATTTTTAGGCCGTTTTACCCACACTAAATCGGAACGGTCTCGCAATTTGTAACCAGGCCTGTTCTTAGCCAGCCGCTCTGTGTAACTTTCGGTAAACCCTGAGCGTCTATGAAGATCAGCAGGCGCTAGGTAGTGAACTGGTAAGCTCAGCAAAAGTGAAAGTCTTGAACCGAAGGCTTTTATCCAAGCCTAAGGAATTCACCAATTAGGGCACTCTACCAGAGTCTTTTAGGTCTGAAAGGGCGTGATAACAATTTTATCCCAGGACGAGATCAAGGAAATCATTCCTCACCGAGAGCCCTTTCTTCTCCTGGATGAAGTTACAGAACTGGAGCCTGGAGAGAGGGTGGTGGCCTATAAGAGAGTGAGGGAAGATGAGTACTATTTCCAGGGGCACTTTCCGGGAGAACCAATTATGCCTGGAGTACTCATTCTGGAAGCCCTGGCCCAGGCGGGTGCTGTGGCCACTCTGGCCCTTCCCGAGAATCGAGGAAAGATGGTGCTCTTTGCGGGCCTGGATGAAGTCCGATTCAAGAGAAAAGTAGTGCCAGGGGAAAGGCTGAGGTTAGAAGTTGAAGTAGTAAGTAAAAGGCGCAACTTTGGGAAGGGCAGAGGAGTTGCGACAGTGGATGGGCAGTTGGCCTGCGAGGCCACTCTGTTATTTACCATTGTGGACAGGACATAGATGGAAGGTGCAGGTTACTTTTTGCAACAAGGTCAAAGGCATGGCTTGGCTATGGCCTATTTTCGATGGAAGTGTGATTACTTCATAGCGTGAACAACAGGAGAGGATAGTAGGTAAAGAGAAATCTCCCTTGATGGTAAAGAGGACCTAAATGGCACGGATGGCTTTTGTCTTTCCCGGTCAGGGCTCCCAGAAGATAGGCATGGGCCTGGAGATGTTGCTTCATTATCCAGATCTGCAATCCTACTGGAAGGAAGCCAGTCGCATACTGGAATTTGATCTACAGAAACTCTGTTCGGAAGGCCCTCTGGATCTACTTAACCAAACCAGGTATGCTCAACCAGCTATTCTGACAGCCAGTGTGGTCTGCGCCAGAGCCGCGGAAAAGCAAGGGCTCAGGCCAAATCTGGTGCTGGGTCACAGCCTGGGAGAATATAGTGCTCTGGTAGTCTCGGGAGCCCTTTCTTTTGAGGAGGCCATTGGGGTGGTCAAGAGGCGGGGTGAGCTGATGGAGGATGCCAATTGTAGCAGTCCCGGAGCAATGGCTGCCATTATCGGCCTGGAAGAAAATGTCATCGAGGAGATCTGTGGTGAGATATCTGGGCAGGTCTATCCGGCCAACTACAACTCTCCTGACCAGATCGTAGTCAGTGGTGAGATTGCCGCAGTAGATGTTTTTGTAGTAGAAGCTAAAAGAAGGAAAGCCCGGCTAGCCATCAAGCTGAATGTGGGTGTGGCTTCCCACTGTCCTCTGATGAAAGAGGTGGCTCTGGAATTGGAAAAGGTACTAAAACAGGTGAATTTCCGGCAGTTTGAGATACCGTTTCTGTCTACCGTCTCTCTGACCGAGCCAGTTATCTCTGATATAGGGGAGATTCTTCGAGAGCAACTGGTTTTTCCCATTCGCTGGGCTCAAGCAGTAAGAATAGCCATGGGCAGGGGAATTAATAGCTTTGTGGAAATTGGGCCATCCAGGGTGCTTTCTGGTCTCATCCGAAAAATAGACCCGGAGGTAGCGGTTTTTAATATAGAAGATTACTCCGGCCTCCTGGAGACGATCATAGACTGGAGGTAAATTAGGTTGGCCAATAGTCCAGCAAATAACCCTCTGGATCTTAAAGGGCAAGTAGCTCTGGTGACTGGTGGCTCTCGGGGCATAGGCAAGCGCATTGCTCTGACTTTAGCCCAGGCGGGTGCCCACGTGGCTATCAACTTCGTCTCGAACCGATCTCTGGCTGAAGAGGTAGTGGAGCAGATCCGATCCCTTGGGCAGCAGTCCTTATGTATTCAGGCTGATGTTAAGGTAGAGGAACAGGTCAGTCAGATGATAGAGAAGGTCTCCCGGGAGCTGGGCAAAATTAATATACTGGTCAACAATGCCGGTGTAACCAGAGACAATCTGATCATGCGCATGAGCAGGGAGGAATGGCAGGAGGTAGTTGACGTCAACCTCACCGGAGCCTTCCTGTGTAGCCGGGCTGTAGTGCGGGACATGGTGAAACAGAGAAGTGGAGCAATAATCAATATAAGTTCTGTAGTCGGCCTGCGGGGAAATCCCGGGCAGTCTAATTACTGTTCGGCCAAAGCCGGATTGATTGGCCTGACTAAATCTCTGGCCAGGGAACTGGCCTCCCGCAATATCCGGGTCAATGCCGTTGCTCCAGGTTATATCCTGACCGATATGACCGAGCGTCTGTCGGAAGAGCTTAAAAGTAGGATTCTGGACTATATTCCTCTGGGTGGTTTCGGTGACCCTCAAGACGTAGCTGATGTAGTTCTTTTTTTGGCCTCTCCTATGGCCAGGTACATAACCGGACAGATCATATTAGTGGACGGAGGTATGGGGATCTGATGAGCAAAAATGAGGTAAAAAGGCATATGAAAAGGGTAGTGATTACGGGTCTGGGAGTAGTCTCCCCCATCGGGATAGGTAGCGAAAGCCTCTTTAAAGAGCTGATCAATGGCACTTCTGGAGTGGACAGAATAACCCACTTCGATGCCAGCAACATGGCCACTCAGATTGCTGCCGAGGTAAAGAACTGGGACCCCACCCAGTGGCTGGAGTACAAGCAAGCTAAGAGGATGGACAGGTTCTCCCAGTTCGCTGTGGTATCGGCCCTCCTTGCTGCTGAAGACGCCGGTCTGGTAGTCAATGAACATAACTCGGAAGATGTGGGAGTGTACATAGCCAGTGGTATTGGGGGCCTTACCGAGCTGGAGGAAGAGCACAAGAAATTGTTGGAAAAGGGTCCTGAGCGGGTTAGCCCTTTTCTCATTCCCATGATGATAGCTAATATGGCCTCGGCTCAGGTTTCCATGCATTTTAAAGCCAGGGGTCCGGTGAGTGCTGTCTGTACTGCTTGTGCTGCTGGAACCCACGCCGTGGGGGACGCTTTTGAGATAATCCGGCGGGCAGATGCTAAAGTGATGTTCGCCGGAGGAAGCGAAGCGTCCATAACCCCTCTAGGCATTGCCGGATTTTCAGCCATGAGAGCTATGTCCACCCGCAACCACGAGCCCAAGAAGGCCTCCCGTCCCTTTGACCGGGACCGGGACGGATTTGTCATGGGAGAAGGAGCCGGGGTCCTGATTCTGGAAGAGTTGGAGCATGCCCTGAAGCGGGGAGCCAGGATTTATGCCGAGATAGTGGGCTATGGTCAGACCGGAGATGCTTACCATCTGACTGCTCTGGAAGGTTCAGGTACCAATGCGGCCCGGGCCATGTCCCTGTCCCTCCGGGATGCGGGTCTTGAGCCCTCAGAGGTGGACTATATCAATCCCCATGGTACCTCCACCCCTCTAAATGATGAGGTAGAAACCAGAGCTATCAAGCTGGCTCTTGGAGATCATGCCTACAAAGTAGCAGTTAGTTCCACTAAATCCATGACCGGCCATTGTCTGGGAGCGGCCGGGGCTATCGAGGCGGCGATCTGTGCTCTGGTTATCGCCAATGGCATTATTCCGCCTACTATTAACCTGGACAATCCCTGCCCAGAGTGCGATTTGGACTACATACCCTGGGTGGCCCGGAAGAAAGAAGTCAGGGTGGCTATGTCCAATTCCATGGGTTTTGGGGGCCATAACGTGACTGTGGTCATGAAAGAATTTGAAGATTGACAGGAGCTAGTTATCAGGAGCAGAGGGGATTTATAACCAAACGATGAATCTATCATGGAACAACACATCACCGTCGAGATAACCAAAAGAGATAAACCAGAGCTGAAAAAGGAGGAAGAGCAAGACCGGGCTCCTTCGGGAGTATCTTCTAATGCTACCTCCTGCACTAAATGTGGTGCGCCGATAGATCTGAAGGATCTAGAGAAAAACTGGTTCTGCTGTCCCAAGTGCGACTTCCACATGCCCCTATCGGCCCGCAAAAGGATCGAGCTCCTGGTTGATCCTGGCAGCCTCTCCGAGTTCGGAGAAAAATGGACCTCCCCGGATCCCCTCAACTTCTTTGATCTCAAATCCTACAAGGACAGGATCAATGATATTCGGGCGGAGACCGGGTCCAAAGAGGCCATGATATGCGGGAGAGCCACCATCTCGGGCCATCCTGTGGTCCTCTGCGTTATGGACTTTGCCTTTATGGGTGGGAGTATGGGCTGTGTAGTGGGCGAGAAGTTCGTGCGAGGAGTAAATATCGCTATTGAAGAAAGGAGACCCCTCATTGTCTTCACTGCCTCAGGAGGTGCCCGGATGCAAGAGGGCATACTTTCTCTAATGCAGATGGCCAAGACTACCTGTGCTGTACAGAGATTGGAGGCAGAGAAAATCCCCTATATCTCTGTCCTGACCAATCCCACCACAGGCGGGGTTTTAGCCAGTTTTGCTCTACAGGCCGATGTCATTCTGGCTGAACCAGAGGCCCTGATCTGCTTTACCGGCCCTCGAGTGATTAAGCAGACCATCGGCAAAGAGCTACCGGAGGGTTTTGGCAAGGCGGAGTTTTGCCTCGCTCAGGGCCAGTTGGATATGATTGTGCCCAGGAAGGAACTTAGAAAAGTCCTCACCCTTTATATAGATCTGTTAGAAGGAGCTGTCCGGTGTGAATATGAAGAACCACAACCAGCTTTCCGAGGCTTACCAAAAAGAGGCGGCAAGATTATCCGAGGAATTAGAGGAATTAAAAAAGTTGCCTTTGATGCCTGGCGTTCACTTGGACGGCATGGTAGCTAAAATATACAAGCAGATTAGAGAGCTTTTGAGCCGGGCCAGTCCCCAGAAGGAAGCCTGGCGAACAGTCAAGCTAGCCCGGCATCCCAAAAGGCCCCAGACTCTTGACTATATAGAGAAACTTTTTCCCCAATTTAGTGAGCTGAAGGGTGATCGGCGCTATGGGGAAGATCCAGCCATCGTGGGTGGATTTGCAGAGTTTGAGCATCGTACGATCATGGTTATCGGTCACCAAAAAGGGAAAGATACCAAGGATAAGATCTTTCGGAACTTCGGCATGCCCAATCCCGAGGGTTATCGAAAAGCGGTCAGGCTTATGAGGATAGCGGAGAGATATAGCATGTCCATCGTAACGTTTATTGACACCCCGGGGGCTTATCCTGGATTAGAAGCCGAGGAGAGAGGGCAGGGAGAGGCCATAGCTCATTGTCTGAAGACCATGGCCAGCCTTAATGTTCCCACTATAGCTGTGCTGATCGGGGAAGGCGGTAGCGGTGGGGCTCTGGCTCTGGGACTGGCCGATCGAGTCCTCATGCTGAGAGATGCCTTCTATTCCGTTATCTCTCCGGAAGGCTGTGCTGCTATTCTCTGGAAGGACGCCAAACAGGCCACACTGGCTGCAGAAGCCCTGAAGTTGACCTCGGAGGATCTGTTTAGATTTAGGGTAATTGACGAGATCATCGACGAGCCTAGGGGTGGGGCTCACAAGCATCTGGATCAGGTAGTCCGAAACCTGTCTGGTGCTCTTTCCCGGCATCTGCAGGAGTTGGAGGTTCTGAGTACTGCCGAACTCAAAAAACAGCGCTTTGCCAAGTATGAGAATATGGGCCGAGAGTATATAGAGGGTTTGGAGGAAAACGGGTCGAGGCTGGCCCACCGAGAATAGACCCCCTTGGGTCCTTCGTTGGCATCTAAAATCCTGTGATTCACTCCGTTTCTTGCAACTTCTTGGTGAGCTCTTCGGCTTTGTTGTGCTTGTGTAAGGTCACAACGAGTCTGTTTATGCCAGGCACCTCTTTTGCTTTTCGCTTGATCTCATTCCCTATGTGGAGCGCAAAGACATCCGGGCAAAAGGGCACGGTCAGGTGAAATAGAATATGCGCCGTGTCACCCTCCACTTTAACCTCATCTTGACATCTTGGCTTGACATCTTGGGGGTGATATACTGTTAACCAAGGGTGGTTTCGTGGGGAAATTCCTGTGGAGCTCCCGGCGAAATGTCAGCTCTTTGACTTGCTACCTAAAATTGAAAGTAAGCAGACAATCTGTCCGCAATACGGCAAACAAGCAGGAGAAGGCAGATTTTGCACCAACTGGGGTGCATCCCTGGCCTTGGCGAGATGTCAGACGCGTGGAGCACAAAATCCAACAGAGGCAATGTTATGTGGGGGATGTGGAAATAAACTGAGATAATCTGCCAGCTTGCAAAGGCCACCTAGGCTTGGGGGGAGGTGAGAGCAGGAAAAAGGCATAAGGATAAAAGTATCTGACTGAGACGGTAAATCTGAAATGAAAAAGGGAGGGGAAAAGAGATGAAAGAGCTTCTTAGTATGTGGAAGAGTAGCAGGATGGTATTGTTGGTAGCCTTGTGTGCTGCCGTCTATGCCGCAGTCCTCATCGCCTTTAAGGCAGGTATTGTGCTTATCCCCGGGATAACAGAGATAAGACCTGCCAATATTCTACCTATTGTTTTTTCTCTCATGTTCGGGCCGGCGGCAGCCTGGGGCACGGCTATAGGTAATCTTATCGGTGACTTCTTAGGTGGCACTTTGGGACCTGGTTCCACCTTCGGCTTTGTAGGAAATTTCTTCCTGGGTTATGTTCCCTACAAGATCTGGGGACATCTGTTTATTCTATCCTCAGGGCAAGAACCCCGCATGAGAACCTGGAGGCAGTGGCTGGAGCTAATAGTGATAGGTTTTATCTCCGCTGCAGTCTGTGCAGTTATCATCGCCTGGGGTCTGGAAGTGTTGGGGATAGTTCCCTTCTCAGTACTTAGCACCATCATCACTTTAAATAACACAGCCGCCCATATTGTGGGAGGACTCCTTCTTCTGCTCCTCTGGGATAGAGTTAAGAAGATGGGGCTTTATTGGAAGGATGTTATGGCACCTCAGGACATCGCCAAGCCTGTAGCCCCTAAGATTGGGGCTCTGCTCATGATTATTGGTGGAGTGGCAGGTTGGGTGGTGGTGGCCTTCT
Organism: uncultured Actinomycetota bacterium; assembly: GCA_964469465.1. Lineage (GTDB taxonomy): Bacteria > Actinomycetota > Humimicrobiia > Hakubellales > Hakubellaceae > Hakubella. The sequence goes on along the minus strand of CAYYBB010000097.1, from coordinate 551 downwards.
TGACACCGGGGGCAGCCATTCCGGTAGGTGCGATCTTCGCAGTAGCTATACTAGCAACCCTCTTCTTACTTTAAGATTGGTGTAAAATGTGATTAGTGCCCGAGGCTATCTGGCCTCGGGCATTTTTGGCTGGAAAAGGTAAACCTTTGAGAGATATAAAGCTGTTGAGTTTGAAAATCTATCCTTCCTTTACCAGGGCGAAGCCAAAAAGGCTTTAAATGACGTTTTCCTGGAGATAAAGGAAGGTGATTTTGTAGCCTGGATGGGACACACCGGAGCAGGAAAGTCCACCCTGATCTATTGTCTCAATGCTCTCATCCCCGGTTTCATCAGGGGACAGCTGGAAGGAAGGGCGAGGGTGCTAGGCCGGGACATTCTCCAAAGCCGCACCTCTGAGATGTTGGGGGAGGTGGGCTTGGTCTTTCAGGATTTTGAAGCTCAGCTCTTCTCCACCAGTGTGGAGTTGGAGATAGCCTTCGCTTTGGAGAATAAGGGGATGCCTCGACACGAAATAAAAGACATTATAGATGAGTTACTCCCTCTGGTGCGGT
>CAYYBB010000096.1:0-7745 GCA_964469465.1 uncultured Actinomycetota bacterium | reverse complement strand
TCTCCATTCCTTCAGCCATGTAGTGATGACCCATGTACTGAATGATGGCAGCCAGCTCGTCAGCACGGTCTTTATTTAGAGCCTCGATGATCTTTGCTTTGTCCATGTCCATGTCCTTCTCCTTTCCTCAGCTAGCATTAATAATTAATATTAAATATACCATACTTGTCCAACCAGAGGAATAGTAGTTTTTCGTAACTGTCCCAACATCAGTGGGAACTTTTGAACATCTAGAGTAGGCAAGACAAAGGTCCTAGTCAATGGACATAGGTGAGCACTTCAATTGGTATTAAAACCGGTGCTCACCGATTATGGGACGATCACCTCTTTTCTGGGGTCACTATTTCAACGGTACTCACAGAGCTTCCATAACCACAGACCGGGAGGAGGAAAAATTCAGACCTTTCCGAATGTATTATAATAATTGGCGTTCCTGTAAAAAGGTCAAAACGACTATTTAGCACCTTTTCCGAAGCTAAATTACTTAGAAAATAGATTCCCATTTTCATCGCTCAAGGGTGCGGCCCCCGGATGAGAAATCAGGTGGTAAATTGATCAGGAATCTCGTTTGCGCTGTTCCGCCATAATTTATTGACAAAGGAGGCTCCGAAGTGACGGAGCATCAGCACGACAATACCTTTTCCCTACAATCCAATCAGCGGAACCAACGAGGCCTTGTGATCGCCCTTTCCATCACCGCTCTTATGACAGTGGCAGAAGCTATTGGCGGAATAGTGAGTAATAGTCTGGCTCTGTTAGGTGATGCCGGACATATGCTCACAGACACTCTAGCCTTAGGGCTAAGTTTGTTCGCTTTGCGGCTGGCTCGCAGACCACCCACGCCAGCCAAAACTTATGGCTACCATCGCACGGAGATAATCGCTGCTCTCATTAACGGCTCCACCCTTGCGCTGGTATCCTTTTACATCTTCTACGAGGCTTACTTACGTTTCCTGAATCCCCCTTCAGTTAAGACTCCTTTGATGTTAACGGTAGCTATAATAGGGCTGATAGCAAATCTAGCTGGAATATGGGTACTAAGAAAAACTGGTCGGGAAAACCTGAATGTCCAAGGAGCCTTCCTGCACATCTTGGGCGATACCCTTTCTTCTATAGGGGTCATTATAGGAGGAATTATTATTTTCTTTACCGGTTGGTACATCATCGACCCTTTCATCGGCGTCTTAATAGGTGGAATAATTCTGAGAGGAGCTGTTAGTCTGGTGATGAAATCGGGAAATATACTCCTGGAGGGAGTGCCCAGACATATCAATATCGAAAAGGTGGCCTCCGAAGTAAAAAACACCCCGGGGGTAAGAGATATTCATGATCTTCACGTTTGGGCCATTACTTCAGGCCTTTACGCCCTCAGTGGGCACCTTCTGATCGATGACCAGATGGTCAGCAAGAGCTCCGATATTCTGGCAGAGGTCAACCATCTATTGAGGGAGAGATTCGGCATTGGCCACACCACTTTACAACTGGAGTGTGAGAGCTGTGTGAACGGCCTGGTCTGCCGCCTGGAAAATCTGGAAAGATGATTCCTCTCCAGGCTCTACCTGGTCGTGGGTGCCTCTTTTCAAAAATTTGGTAAAAAATGAAAGAGTTTTCTCTGGACTCTGGACGATGCAGGCTGTGCACTTCAAGCGCTCATCAGGAGTGCCAATCTCTGCTTTATGAGGTTCTAGATATACTCAAAATAAAAAATCCGCCACCCCAGAAGAGCAGCAGATATAGGAGAGTCGATCTATAAGCCGAGTTCTGTACCCTTGAGAATGTCCTTTTGAGACATCCCGCTGGGCAGTGATCATCCATCTAGAGTACATGTTACCATGTACCTCAAGCGGCCTACCCGAGGACAGAGCGAGCAACCCTATCGTCCTCCTATTTGGCCTTGCTCCGAGCGGGGTTTGCCAAGCCAGTCTGTCACCAGCCTGCTGGTGAGCTCTTACCTCGCCTTTTCACCCTTACCAGGAAGCATTTATCTCTACCAAGATTCTTATCCAGGCTCTATGGCCTCAAAGAAAGCCCTATGGCTCCCAGTCATCCCTGGAGTAGATAATCTCTTTCCTGGCGGTGTGTTTTCTGTGGCACTTTCCTTCGAGTCACCCCGACTGGGCGTTACCCAGCGCTCTGCTCTATGGAGCTCGGACTTTCCTCGAGGACACTTTTCTGAAGAAGTGTGTCCCCGCGATCACCCGATCGACTCTCCGCACTCATTCTAACATTTTTTGAGAGAATAGGCAATTTCTTGTGGAAGTGTGACTGTCCCAACATCGGTGGGAATTTTTGATCATCTACAGTAAGCAAGACAAAAGTCCTGGTCAATGGACATAAATGAGCACTTCCATGTTATTGAAACCAGTGCCCACCGATTATGGGGCGATTACGAATCCGAAGTTTGGAATCGACTCCGATCTTATAACCTCTTGGAGTCACCATATAGCGATCAGAAAGGGAAGTGGAAGAATTACCAACAATGATGGTGGTCAACATATCAATACTATAATCCAACATCCTATCCAAAGTGGTAAGGATGACCTTTTCCTTTCCTCTCCTGGCATTACGAACTATCCCCACTGGAGTTTGCCCAGATTTATACTTCAACAGAAGAGCTTGCGTCTTTGAAATTTGCCACGTTCTCTTTTTGCTTTTGGGGTTGTATAAGACGATAACAAAATCTCCCTGACAGGCACAGGTTAAGCGCCTCTCAATGATCTCCCAGGGAGTTAAAAGATCACTGAGGCTGATTAGAGCAAAATCATTCATTATCGGTGCGCCCAAAGAACTGGCGGCCGCGCAAAATGCAGGAATACCCGGGATTATCTCTAGATCCAGGTCGATGCTCTCCTTTTCTACTATCTCTAAGACTACGCCAGCCATGCCATAGATACCTGAATCTCCACTGGAGATAAGGGCAACCTTCCTGCCGGATAAAGCCTGTTCTATTGCCGCCTCGGCCCTGACCAGCTCTTTTCCCATCGAAGAAGCAATAATCTCTTTGCCCTGGATCAAATCGCCCAACAGTCTAACATAGGCTTTATATCCGATAACTACCTCACACGACCTGAGAACACAGAAGGCCTTCTGGCTCAAATACCCTAATTCACCCGGGCCGATCCCAACTATGTACAATCTTCCCTGGCTATGGCTATGGTCACGCCGCAGATCACTGTCTTGGGCAAAATTAGCTTTGCCCTTCTCCCCGCTAGCAGTGCACAAGGTTCGCTCACCCCATCCAGTCCGATCTTCTTTCTTACCAAATCTGATTTTTGGTATTTGCCCCCAAAATTTGTGATCCTGTAGCAAGGCATAAACGTTAAGGGAACACCTAGCTCCACACATGCTTCTTTTAATCCTGTTTCGTTCTTCTTTATTTCTACAGTCGCTATTTGCCTCACCTCATCTAAGGAAAGCCCTCTCATCTTCAGACCTTCGGTTATGGCCCTCTTGATATCCTCTTTCTTAGCTCCTTTTCTACAGCCCAGGCCAACAATTATTTTTTTATTCGTCTCTGAGGCAGTGGTAACTATGGCTTGAGCCCCAATAGAGTTAGCAACTACATAGGCCAATTTATTGGCCCCACCTTCATGTCCCGACAGGGTACTGATAGCAAATCTGGCCGCCTCATCAACAACCACAATAGCGGGATCCTGGTATTTATTCTTCAAATAGGGGGCAATTACTCTTACTACAATTCCTAAAGCCATACAAAAAACTATCCCCTCGAATTCCACAAAGAGTTCTTTCACTAAATCTCTTAATCTTCCCTCAAATAGAGCGTCATCTTCTTTATCCTTACCCAATTTAGCCGGGATGAATAGTCTACTTTCACCTAAAGCTTGTTGAATTTTCCGGCCTACCTTTTCTCCCTGATCAGTTATAACTACTACTGCTATCTTCAAATTCTTTTCTTCCTGAAGCTATGTTCAAAGTCTCTATCATAAAGCCTGGACCTTTGGTAATCCTTTTCTAAAATATGGCCCACAATAATTAAGGCCTGGCTCTTGATTCCCGCATCCCTAACCTTGGCAGCAATATCGTGCAAACATCCTATAACCTTTTTCTCATCAGGCCAGGATGCTCTCTCTACCACCGCTACCGGGGTAGCTAAGCTATAGCCTGTTTTCAGGCTCTCCACTACTCGATCTATCTCCTGGACACTTAAAAAGATCACCATGGTAGATCCAATTTGGGCTAACTTTCCCAAATCCTCATTTTGGGGAACCTCGGTCCGGCCCGAAATTCTGGTCAAGATCACGGTCTGGCTGACACCTGGCAAAGTGAGCTCCTGTTTCAGACTGGCGCAAGCGGCCGAGAAGGAACTTACGCCAGGGATAACTTCATAGTCTATTTTCTCATCCTCACACCAATCCATCTGCTCTTGAGTGGCACCGTAGATGGAGGGGTCACCACTATGAATCCTGGCAATTACTTTATCAGTAGATTTTGCCTCTCGGAGTGACTCAAAGATATCATCAAGGGTCATCCCCGCGGAATCATAAATTTTAGCCCCCTTTTTGGCCAATTTGAGAATAGCCTGGTTAGTTAAAGACCCGGCATAAATGATAATGTCCGCTTTTTCTATTACCTTCTTCCCCTTAAGAGTTAAGAGTCCTGGATCACCTGGTCCAGCACCAATAAAATAAACCTTCATTTTCTTTAAGCCTTTTCCTCCTGCCGGCACTTTACGATGATAACCGAAAGGTATCCTAATCCCTTTCCGGATAATATGGAGAGGTCTCTTTCGATATATTCATTAGAGCATCCCACATGGCTAACCAAAACTGCATTCTTTATCAAGTTTAGTTCATCTAAGAGTCTCACTACTCTCTCTAGCTTCGATCCTACTTTCATCAAAACTACGGTATCGAATTTCCTAAAGGCTTCTCGTAAAGGCCTGAGATCATCCGTTACGGGAAGGATGGCCAATCTTTCTTCCCCCTCTACCAATGGAATCTGGGCTAAAGATGCGGCAGCATTAAAAGCACTTATCCCAGGTATAGTCTCCACCTCTATACCAGGGAAGTTCTGGCGTAGAGTTTTAAGCACATAGATATAAGTGCTGTAAATAAAGGGATCACCCATGGTCACAAAAGCTACTGTCTTTCCTGTCCATACTTCTTCCGCAATTCTATCTACCGCTTCTTTCCAGTAACTGCTCAGTATCTTTTCATCTTTGGTCATCGGGAAAATCAGTTCCGCGAAATTCCACGGGCCTGCTGTAGCCGCCTCAACTATGGAGCGAGCCCTGGAGTTTCCCTCTCTATCTGCCTTAGGGACAAAGATCACATCTACTTTCTCCAAGATCTCTTTCGCCTTCAGGGTTAGTAACTTCGGATCTCCTGGACCCAGGCCAACCCCATAAAATTTTCCTATCAATCCATGTCCTTTTCTATTATTATCATCACGCATAGCCCAAATCCTCTCATCTGGCTTAAGGTTTTAAGGTCAGTATCGAGTATTTTTTCATCAGGATAGGTAAGATCCTCACAGACAATGACTCTCCTATTCTCCACGTTATTCTCAAGTAAGCAGGAAGCTATTTGGGAGGGAGGAAAATTTGAGTCAGTAAATAAGGCTATTCTTCCGTGGGCCTTAACTTCTGTTACTAGATTGTCAATCTTTCGACCATGGAGACTGATGATTTTAGCATGCTGCCAGACCTCCCCTATCCTGGCAAAGGCCACTTGAATGGTGCTTATTCCTGGAATGACTATGTATTCTTCCTTCTTTAAGAACCTGGAGATCTGCCCCAGAAAACTGTACAATCCCGGATCTCCGGAAACAAGAACAGCAATCCTTTTTTTATCTCTGTTCTCTTCTATATAACGGATAGCTTGGTCGAAGTGCCCTTCTAAGGAAATCTCTTCTTTATTTAGATCCCGAAATAGGGCTAAAGCTCTTTTCCCTCCCACAAGGACATCAGATCTTTCTATTTCCTTCCTGGCTATGGGTAATAGATAATCTTCTGAGCCGGGACCTATACCGACTATATAGACCTTATTCATTCCCACTTTCCCCTTTGGGCTCACTCCCTAAAACTTCTCCCTTTAGGGAGAGAAGAATACAGTTGATCTTAAGCTGATTATCCACAAATTCACTCGCCCTCAAGACGATCTTCCTGGCAATCTCATCAAAGCAGGACAACAGGCCATTCTTTCTTAAGATTTCAACTGTTGCTTCAGCCAGACTTTGGCTCAGTATCTCCCTAATAACTTCTTGGTCAGCCCCACAAAGACCAGCATAGGCAGCAATTGTCTCCAGGCGCGCATCACCAAATTTACTATGAGTATTAAATATTCCCGCCGCTATCTTGACCAGCTTGCCGATATGACCAGCCAAAAGAACCTCTTTAATCCCCTTCTTTACACATTGCTTAAGCATAAAGCCTACTTGATCACCCATCTGAACAATAGCTTCCTCCGGAAGTCCGAGTCTTTCCTTACAGAACCTCTCTCCTATATGCCCGGGGGTTAAAACCACTTTTCTAACTCCTGAGGCCCTGGCCATGTTCAAGAGAAGAGCTAAAGAGGTCTTGTAGGCATCAACTGACTTTGGCTCCACTATCCCCGTCGTACCCAGAATGGAAATGCCTCCCACTATTCCCAGACGGGGATTAAAGGTTCGTTTAGCCAACTCCTCACCTTGAGGTACACTGATTATGACCTCAGCACCTTTCCCTGGGGGCAAATATTTATTCACCTCTTGATAAATCATCCTTCGAGGAACAGGGTTAATAGCATATTCCCCCACGGGAACAGCCAGGCCGCACTTTGTGACTATCCCTACGCCTTTTCCCCCCTTTATAGTTACTCCCTGCCTCTCAGAGAACCTCACTTCGGCATAAATCTTTGCCCCATGGGTGACATCGGGATCACTCCCTGCATCTTTAACTATGCCGCACCTGGCAAAATCCTCTCCTACCTCCTGGTTGATCAATTCTAAGTTGAGCTTCACGCCAGAAGGTGTCTTCACTTCCACTCTTTCTATTTTCTTCCCCGTACTAAGCATAATCGCTGCTGCTTTAGCTGTAGCCTGAGCACAGGTACCTGTGGTAAAACCTTTTTTAAATCCCTCTTCAGTTCTGCTCATCCTCGATTAGCAATCCTTCCAATCTGATTGAGGAGAATTAATTTCACCAATTCCCTCCTGGCCTGTCCAATGGTAAGGGGTAAATGATCCACACTGAGCCCATCCCTTTTCTTCAGAATCTCTATTAAGTGGGCTATGCGGGGTAATCTTAGCCTGGCCGATCTTATCATCTCCGGATCAGAAAATACCTCTTCTGGCAGGCCCTGCCTGATAATTTTCCCATAACTTAAGATGGCAACCCGATCTGCAAATAAAGGCACTAAATCAACGGAATGGGTAGACATGACCATAGTTACCTTTTCCTCTTTATTTAAATTCTTAAGCAAATGCATAATGGAACTTACCCCCATAGGATCAAGGCTTGAGGTTGGCTCATCCAGAAGGATTACCTCAGGCCTCATGGCCAGAACGCCAGCCAAACAGATTCTTTTTTTCTGCCCATAACTCAGGGTATGAATGGTACTTTCAGCAAATTGAGACATCCCCACTAGCTCCAGGGCTTCCTGAACTCTCCTTTGAACCTCTTCCTTCTTTAAACCCATATTTGTGGGACCAAAGGCGATATCCTGAGAAACAGTGGAGGAGAATAATTGATCATTAGGATCCTGAAAGACCATGCAAACTTTAGTAAAAAGTAGATCCCTATTAAT
>CAYYBB010000095.1:0-7782 GCA_964469465.1 uncultured Actinomycetota bacterium | reverse complement strand
GCCCTACCTATGCCTACTAACTGATACCTTTCCACAGGTTATTGAGCAGTTACCCTTTCAAGTACATTTTTAAATGAGGCAACGGGATAAGGGATCATTGCCCGCACCCCATACCTGACCTTCTGCCTGACCTCTGAAAATAGGCTCTATGCCCCAGGCTCAGCTATTTTGAAAGCTCTATTCCGGCCAAGTTTTCATAAAAAGGCACTATAGATGAGTGATCAAGCCTAAATGCTCGATGAAGCCAGAGACATTTCCTACCCTTGACGTATGCACTTATTGTGCTACACTAGATACCAGAAAACTTAACATATATGTTAAGAAATATGGAACAATCTTTGGCTCTCCGATTAGCAACCGAATTGAAAATTCACGCCGAGCAGATAGTGCGCGAGGAGTGGGAACTCTTTCTGTTAAAAGAACTCTACGAATCCCCTTTGGGAAGAGAGTTAATCCTTCGAGGAGGGACTGCTCTTCGGCTGGCCTATGGTTCACCCCGCTTTTCGGACGACCTGGACTTTTCGCTATTCAGAGATGTAGATCCCTCAGAATTCGAAGACAATATAAACGCCGCATACAGCCTTCTACGTAAACTGGGCAAGGTGAAAATTTCCGATCTCGCCTCCAAGAGATTTACCCATTTAGCTGAGCTTAGGATACGAGAGCCCTGGCAGACCATGGCCTTCTCCATAAAGATAGAGGTCTCCAGGCGGGATATCTATCTCCGGGACAAGCAATGCTACCAGTTGCGCCTCCTCTCTTCTCCTGTCACCAATGTACAGGTGCTTGCCAATGTGGCCACCTTAGAGCAGATATTCAGTGAAAAGTTACGAGCTTTGCAGGAGCGGAAGGAGCCACGGGATCTATTTGACCTTTGGTTTATCTCCCAGCGACTAAAAAGGGAGTTCTTTCCCCAGGCTTATGCTATAGACCGAAAAGAACTAATAAGGGAGCTACATAAGTATCTGCCCAGAAACTTCTGGAAAGCGGTCGAGGAGCTCGCTGCCTATGGATCCTGAGATGATTCAAAGAATACAGGGCTACGGAAAGGCCTATCTTTCTCTGGCCGATCTGGAAAAAATTTTAGAGCAGAGGCGTCCCAGCATCTACGTAACGGTACATCGTCTGGTCAAGCAGGGCTGGCTAAAGAGACTCTACTCTGGAGTGTATCAACTAGCCATCTCCCCTCAGGAGATAGACCGCATTGCCAACCAACTCTACTATCCCAGTTACCTTTCCTTTGAGTCTGCCCTCTCCCGTTGGGGAATCCTGAGCCAGATCCCTTATACCTTGACCTTTGCTACCTATAGGCGAAACAAGAAACTAACCGTTGGCCATACCGAAGTGGAATTCAGGCAGGTAAAGCGGGAACTGTTCTTCGGCTACGTGCTGGTGGGAGAAATTTACCTGGCCGAGAAGGAGAAGGCCCTGCTGGACGAACTCTACTTTATGTCCCTGGGAAGAGCCCATTTAGATCTAGGAACCCTGGATCTCAAGGAGATCTCCATCGACAAGTTCCTCTCCTGGAGTAGGGCCTTTCCTATCCGCACTCAAAAGTTGGCTGAAGAGATCAGGCAACTGCTGGAGAGACCCAGTAGGTGAAGGTGTTATCTTCAAGCTAGAATGCCATGTTAAGCCACAGGCTAACATGTCAGATTGAGAGCTACCCCCGATTAATCTATCCAGGATAATTCCTTAACACTTTCCCTTCTCTATCAACACCGTCACTCTAAATCTCTTAAGAAGCGCATCTGAGTGCTGAGTTTCCCTGTCATCTTAGCTTGTGGGTCACAGAAGGTCGAAGGAAAAAGGAGACCTGCTACAATCGCCAGGCTGTGTTATCAACATTCAGTAGGTGAACCCCCTAGCATGCTTAGCCATTGCCAGGTTTGAAAAACCCAAATCAATATGCTACTATTGGCAATGCAAAAGCTCAGCCGATGAGGAGTCGTCTAGCGGTAGGACAGCAGACTCTGGATCTGCCGGCGGAGGTTCGAATCCTCCCTCCTCAGCCATTTTTATTAAAGCGCAATTTTACTGGAAACTAACCAGAGAATAGACAATTCTCTGACCAAGCAGCGCCCTATGGAGGTTTGAGGACACCATCATTGATAATTTCGTCGTTCGTAGGTGATGAGGCCATAAGGGCAAACCTGGTAGAACATAATTTGCAGTGAACCAATGAGGCGCATTCGTCTAGGGGCCTAGGACATAGCCCTCTCACGGCTAAAACAGGGGTTCAAATCCCCTATGCGCTACCATATAAGAAATGGACTATGAAGAGGAAGGTTACCACTTTTCCAGAGAGCTCTACCCCAAGCTCCTACAAGGGTTTATGTTGTCGCTTCCCCACAGGACTTGAGTTCCCTTGAATATAGCCGTAGACCACACTATTACCAACATCTGCGAAAAGATCCTTACCGGCCAAAGGCTCTCCCGAGAAGACGGGCTGGCCCTCATGGAGACAGGCGACCTCTTGAACCTGGGCTCTATGGCTCGATGGGTCAAGGAGAGAAAAACTAAGGACTACGTCTTCTTCAATGTCAACAGACACCTCAATATGACCAATGTGTGCATCTCCCGGTGCAAGTTCTGTGCCTTCAGCAGAGACCGGGATGATCCCGATGCTTATACCATGGGCATTGAGGAAGCTGTTGAGAAAGCCGGGGAATCTCTCTCCCTGGGAATTACCGAACTGCATATTGTAAGCGGCCTCCATCCCGACCTTCCCCTCAGCTACTATGTGGAGACAGTCCGGCGGCTGAAAGAGGAGTTTCCCCATGTTCACATTCAGGCTTTTACCGCGGTGGAGATAAAACACTTTGCTGATATTTCAGGCCTTTCCTTTGAGGACATTCTCCTCACTTTGAAGGAAACAGGGCTGGGCTCTCTTCCAGGAGGCGGAGCTGAAATTCTGGATGATGGGATTAGAAGGGAAGTCTGTAGCCGTAAGGCCAGCACCAAGGAGTGGCTGGAAATCATGAGAACTGCCCACCGCCTGGGGTTCAGGTCCAATGCTACCATGCTTTACGGCCATATCGAATCTCCTGAAAACAGGATCGACCACCTGATCAAGCTGCGGGAGCTCCAGGATGAGACCGGGGGCTTCCAATCCTTCATCCCTCTCCCTTTCCATCCTAAGAATACCCCCTTGGGAAAGATGACCGGAGCGAGGCGGCCTACAGCTTATGAAGACCTCAAGATGCTAGCCATCTCCCGCCTTATGCTGGACAACTTCGATCACATCAAGGCCTTCTGGATCATGCTTGATCCCAAAATAGCTCAACTGTCTCTGGATTTTGGAGTAGATGACCTGGATGGTACCGTGGTGGAGGAGAAGATCACTCACTCGGCCGGAGCAGAGACGGAAGAGGCCATGGCCAAGAGCGAGCTAATTAACATGATTAGAGAGATGAGAAGAACTCCGGTGGAAAGGGATACTCTCTATAATATTATCAGAGTATATGAGTAAGCAAAGCCAGGTACTTGTCAACCGATATAAGTAGGCGAAACGGCGGCGTAAAGGAGAAAACATCATGAATGAAGAAAACAAACAGACAATCATGGAATGTTCGTTGAGTTATTCCTTAAGTGATGAGAGCGGACAAAAAACGGCGAGTGGAGACGCTCAAGCCAGACTTGACGAAGAGAATCTTTCCATACTCCCAAAGTTTGGCGAGGCATTGTTTTTCTCACTTCGGGATATTCTTAATATTTCTGAGGGTGATTATAAGATTCACCTCTCTTTAACCTCAAAAGAGAAACTCACTCTTTTTAGTCTCGGATACCGCTACGAAGATTTTTTGCGGGTACTCTCTAAACTGCGCAATGAAATACTTCTGAAAGATATGCTCATGCACGAGACGCTCAGAAAGTCTGGCGTGGAAGCAGAATTTGTTTACTTTGATGAGAGTGGAAAAGAAAAGCAGAAAGGAGAATGCGAACCGCAATTGTACGAAACAGCAATAGTTATAATACCTGAAAAGGGAGAACTCGTTCGGATTCCTTATAGCGACATTTTAGAAATTCGGGAGGAAGATTTTACCCTTGCCATAACCACGGACTTTGGAGAGAAATTTGTTTTTTCAAAAATGGGCAGGCAGTTTGACCCGTTCACGAAAACTCTCTCTGACTTAATTAACGAACTTTCTCTCAAGGTCCAATCTTCGCTCAAAGAATTACTTCCTAAATCTGACCCCTCCGTTATAAGACGAGCTGCTCGGTTTATGAAAGAAGGCAAAGTAGCTAAAAGAAGCGACATAGAATCAATTTCTCCTGAACTATGGGTAGAATTGGAAAAGAAATTAGAGGTGGCGGGCATTAAAGAAGAATACGATTTCTTAAAATCTCTGGCGCAGAAAGAGAAGATGTGTATTGGATTAAAGCGGGGACTCTTAGGAGATTTAACAGGAGAATACATTTGGTTTCTAATTCCGATCTACAGCACGAATCCAAATGAGCCGGGGAATGCTGTCGCAATGGAAGCAATTTCTGGGGAAGGCGGCGGAAAGGCAACTTATTTCTTTAGAATAGTAAGCAGGAAGGATTATCCTGACTTCAAGAACATAGAAGAGTTGCATAGAGAGATAGATAACTTTATCAAAAGAATGAATCGTGGTATGCTCGCTATAAACTTTAGGAGAGAGCCGATTTATTTGCCGGATGAGAGATTAGAAGAACCACAGTATCAAAAATATCAATTTGCAATACAAAAGATTCCCGCACTTCGGGAATTGCGGCGTCTTTTCATTGGAAGAGTCATCCATTCCTCGCCCGAGCAGTGGAAACAGGATGTGATGGATTTGCTGAGGTTCAATGTAGGAACGCAGGATGATAATGCAAAGTGGGAAAAAGGATCCGCTTATGAATAATGATTCTGTTAAACAACTTTTAGAAATTACCGAGCAGCATCTTCTTGGGAAGCATTCCCTCGAGAACGCCCAAAAGTACAAGAGAAGGTTGCAAGAGTTAACCGGCAAAATACTGGACGAACACCCCGAGTACAAGAAAAGTGAAGAGTTCAAAAAACTCATTAACGCTACCGATGAATACATGCAAAAAGAAATATCCCTCAAGGACGACCTGCAATACTGCCGGAAGTTAAGCAAGTATCTCTGCGATATTTTAGGGCTGTGGCGGATAGAATCAATCTCTTTAACTAAAGCCACCACTCTTCCGACAAAAGAAGAGATGGAGAAACTCCTGCCCTCAAGTTGGCCCCCAAGATGGGAGGAAGTAGATCGCTATTCAAAGGACGGTATGGCAATCGTAAGTTTAGCCCACATTAATCCCGATCCAGAGGACAATATCGGGGTAACTATTCTTAAAAGTGGTTTCGGCGGAGCAACTGGGATGATGAGTCTTAAGCCAGAAAAATTTGATTTTGTAGGAGATTTAAGTATTTCTGGATATGGTGACAAGCAAACTGCGAAACAGTTTTTTGAGAGTTATCAGACGATTCCTACTCAAGGATTATCTGCTCCAACGCCCGGTGCATCAACAGACATTCCCTTAGGCGATTTAATAAAGGCGTTTGCTCCTAAAGAGATGGTAAAAGAATTAGAATCTGCTTTGGAAAAAGGGAAAAAAGGACCTGCTGAATCAGGTGTTAACATTGAAAGAGGAAAGTATCTTGGAGAAGAAGCAAAATTTTTTGTAGGTAAAGACGGTAAAAAGGCCGCACAGGTGGTTTTGATTGATAATTTTGTCATCATTGGAATTCTTTTGTCAACGGACGCTTTTGAATCTGGCAATAAAAGAATTCACGGCATAAAATGCAAACGTGGATCAACACATTCACCATGTTCTACTCTAAAAGCCGAAGGTTTTCTTCATAAAGAAGAAGTGGAACAAATTAATCGTTCAGTATTTTCACGAATTAAAGGAGAGAAACAGAAATCAGAAGAAGCAAGCGCAGAAATAATAAGAGGACAAACCAAAACAAAAAATCCAAAAGAAAAGTTCGAGGTTAAGAAAGGCGACACGATTAAAACTGACAGTAAAACCCAGGTAAATCTTGCTGACAGTTCGGGCAACAAAATTTCAATCGGTGGCAAGACCGAAGTAAAAATAAACAGCGCAAATAATTTAAAACTTATTGCCGGGACCATTACGGCATTTATTAAAAAACTAAGGCCAAAGACCAAATTTGAGGTTCATACGCCGCATTCGACGACAGGTGTGAGAGGCACGGCTTTTTCTCTTTTCACGGACGGCAATGTGACCACCTTGACCGTGATTGAGGGCGAAGTTGAATTCTCGGACTTAAAAGGTAATAAGGTAATGGCAAAGGATAATCAAAGCTGTATTTGTTCCAAGGAGCAAGGCCTTGGGAAACCCGTTAGTTTGCCAATTATGGCGGAACTGCAAAAACCAGATTTTTGATCAATTTGCCACCTAATTTAGCTTCGGAAAAAGGTGCTAAAGAGTCGTTTTTTGACCTTTTTGCAGGAACGCCAATTATTATTAAAGAACAATTTAAGGAGAAATAAAATATGGCGTTACAAGGCACAAATATATCGTGTATCACAGGAGAAGTTTTTGTAAAACAAGGGACTGTTAAAAAACAAGTTCTGAATTCTTTAAAATTAAAAGGAACCGTTGAAGCGGAAACAAAAGCAGAGTCTTATGCTCGCATCTTTGACAATCCTAGCCCCGAATCGGGGAAACAAGCAAGCGGAGCAACTTTGTTTCCAAACAGCAAAGTTATTATCCGTGTGAAGCGTGGTTATATTGAAGAAATTGAAATATTAAAAGGGCTGGTTAACGTCTCGGTTGCTCCCGGAAAACGGGTTCTTACTCCGGTTGCCGAGTTTGGCGGGATGGCATGGGTTAATGTCTCTTCTGATGGAAGCACAGTGGTTGCTCATACCCGGGATACCATATACAACCGAAAAACCCGTCGGGCAGTCACTCTTGATGTAAACCAACAGGTCTTGATTGCCGAAGATACTATTGGCGAACCTGAACCAATGGACCAGAGATTTTACAAGGCACAGGAAACTGTATTCAACTTCGGCGCCTTCGCCGGCGCCGAGATGTATCGTCAAGTGGCTGAAAAATCAGACGCCTTATTGGAATCCTCTCTTATGGCGCTTAAATCCATGGCTGAACAAACAGGTCAGGATTTTGAAAAATTGAAAGAGGAGGCAATACAACAACATCAAGGACATAAGCAATGGGCTCAATCTGAAGCCGAAAAACTTCGCGAAGAATCTGAAAAGATCAAAAAAGCCGATTTTCCCAGTGCTTCTACAATACCTATCAATCAAAGTGTAAAATATCAAGGTATTGAACTAAAAATTTTATCGGCTAAAAGAGAGGTAAAAAACAATGACACCGATTTGTTATCCGTGCAAATTGAGGCAAAAAATGAATCAGAAAAGCAGGTTTTCATTTTCTGGAATGAAGAGGCGCGGTTGATCAATGAAAAAGGTGAAAACTTCTCAGTTGACGATTATAATTTAGAGACAAGTTTTATGGGAATGGCTCAGGCAAAAGGATATTTATTTATACCGGTTAATAAATATGACGAGAAATTTAAACTCCAATTTGGTAAGAAAAGTTTGCCAAAGGTTGATTTGGAAATTAATATTTGGCGGAACTGCAAAAACCAGATTTTTGATCAATTTGCCACCTAATTTAGCTTCGGAAAAAGGTGCTAAAGAGTCGTTTTTTGACCTTTTTGCAAGGAACGCCATATTTTAATAATCTAAAATAAAAGGAGGTTAGAGTCAATCCCTTTCTTAGTTGAAATTCTGTAGCAGCTCCTTCCTTCCATCA
>CAYYBB010000094.1:0-7803 GCA_964469465.1 uncultured Actinomycetota bacterium | reverse complement strand
CCCTTTTAATGTTCCTTTCTTAATTGTCTTACCTGCATGAACTGGCACCACTACTCGCTTATCGTCAGAAGATCGTTTCAAAGTAACGTGACTACCTCTCTGATGGTGGGGCGTAAAACCTGCTTTTTCAAAAACTCTTATAAGTTCTCTGGCGGTAATTGCTGGTAGCTTTGTGCCACCCATTAAGCTGCCACCGAAACTTTCACGGTACCAACAAACTCAGCTACATCCTCTGGCACAGGCTCATTGTCCTTCATCAAGCTTTCTAAATAACAATGAATTGCCTCTGCAATGTTAACTTTGGCTTCCTCAAAAGTATCGCCTTGGGAATGACATCCTTTAAGTGCTGGACAATAAGCGTGATACCCTCCTTCTTCGCAAGCTTCAAAAATTACTGTAAAACTATATTCTCTCATCTCTGCCTCCACGATTTTCAGACTGCCCCCGTTTTCCCCTTTTCCAGAACCAAAAATTTAAGAAAATACAGAAATAACTACACTATACCCAGGTGGTGCCCGAGGTGGGAATCGAACCCACACGTCCTTGCGGACAACGGATTTTAAGTCCGTTGCGTCTGCCTATTCCGCCACTCGGGCAAGGAGTTTTTCAGAAGGTCTTCTTCAAGAAAATCTTTATCTCGAAAGTAACTATATCAATTTGACGGATAATTAGTCAACGGCGCAGGGTCTACCATTCAAACACATGAGCCGGGCTGAGTTGGACTGCCTTGCTGGCTGAGTTCGAGAACTATTCCATCTAGAATGTCCTTTTCGCTAACTACCAGCTCATCCACTCCTAACATTTCCATGATAGCCAGAACTACCCCTGTTCCCCCTACCATCACATCCGCCCTTTTCTTCTCCAGTCCTACTACCTTCTTCCTTTGGGCGATAGTGAGACTTCTTAGATGGTAAAATATCTTCCGGATCTCTTCCCGGGTCAGCCGCGAGAGATGGATCTTCTCGGGATCGTATTTGGGTAATCCCATGTTGATGGCCGAGAGATTGGTTATGGTCCCTGCGGTTCCCATCATAAGATTGAACCCGATGGCTTTGGCTCTCTGCACCACATCTTTGAGTGTTCCCGTAATATGCTCCATCATTCTGGCAATTTCTTCTCCCGTAGGAGGATCGCTCTTTAGAAACCTCTCTGACATGCGCACACATCCCACGTCTTTGCTGACAGAGAGCTTGATACCTCCTTCGTCTCCTAAAATGAATTCGGTACTTCCCCCTCCCACATCCACTACCAGAATGCCGTCCTCGAGTCTTTCTCCCATTTCGGAGGTAGCCCCCAGGAAGCTCTGATGAGCCTCCTCCTGACCCGAGATAATGTCTACCCTTATTCCACTGCTTTCATATATCTTTTGAACAAACCAATCCCGGTTGGCAGCATCTCTAACCGCGCTGGTAGCTACAGCCCGGTAACGCTCTACCCCATATTCGGTCACTAGCTCCTCATACCTAGAAAGAGCCCGGGCTGTCCTCTTCATAGCTGGTTCGGAGATAACTCTATTTTCGTCTACCCCTTTCCCTAGACGCGTGATGCGGGTCAACCTCTTTCTGGTGAGGGTGCGCCCGTTCTCGACTTCGGCGATGAGCAGACGAGTGGAATTAGTGCCTAGATCCAGGGCGCCGTAGAGCAAGTGTACCCCTTCCTTGCATCAAGAAGCCGATGTATAATCCTCCCGATAATGTTCTCCCCAGTTGCCAAAAAATGGGC
Source organism: uncultured Actinomycetota bacterium (assembly GCA_964469465.1). GTDB lineage: Bacteria > Actinomycetota > Humimicrobiia > Hakubellales > Hakubellaceae > Hakubella. The sequence goes on along the minus strand of CAYYBB010000094.1, from coordinate 6,081 downwards.
ATAGTGGGCATGGAGACACTTTATGCGGCTCAGGTTTTCCGAGCCGACTATCCCTTTCTTCTCCAGGGAGCCAAACTTCTCTCTCATAGTAGAGTCGAGGTATCTGTTTCTTAGACGGATGTACCTTTGATTATCTTCTATTAACTGAGTTCCTAAGGAGACTTCCGAGGCTTCTTCTCTTATCTCCTGCTTCAAAGCCTCCAGTATTTCCACCTCATTCTTCTGGTTACTGGAAAGAGGGGTGGACACGGTTCCTTCTGCCCCAACACCTCTGCTTGGGAGTTCGGCCCTCTTTGCTCCTTTCCCTTCTGGTCCTGTCCCATCTACTATTGTCTGTAGTTTCCTCACCCATCCCGCGCCCTCCAAGTAGTCAATCTTCTTTCTAAGGTGGGGACAGGAGAGCCAGAGAAAGGTAGGAAAAGGAGACTTTCCCTCAATTATGGGATTGGTCAAGATGACCTCGGGAAGTCCATACCAGCAGCGGGTCACCACACCCAGAACCTGGCGGGGCGGGCGCCCGAGCTGGGATTGGATGACCCTCAGGTCCGAGAGGCTTAATTCTCCAGGAACAAAGGTAGATTTTGCGGTATTGGACACTGGCTTTTTGGCATTGGTCATGTTCTTGATATAAGTCTGCTCAGGCAAACTTTCCAAAGAAGGTCTGGGCAATTATGCCAGCTATGGGAGGAAATATTAGTGTGGATAGGACTCTTACCAGAGTAGCCCTGGGGCCTATCAAAGCCACTTCCATGGGGAGCCTGGCCACAGCCCAAAGAGACCAGGCGGAGACGAAAGCCACTACTGTTCCGATACTGGCTCCCGCCTTGTAGAGACTAGCTACGATGGGAAAACTTACATAGGGGCCTCCAGGAGTTACCCCTCCCACCACTGACCCGATCAGAATACCCCTCAGGCCAGACTCCACTCCCACCCACCTGGAAATGAGCTCCTTGGGCACCAACACCTGAATCAGGCCAGCTACCACAAAGGAGGCTATAAGAAGGGGGAGAACTTCCCACAACATTTGAGCACCACCTTTGAGACCCAGGATGTAAAGGTCACCTCCCCTGAAATAGGCAAAAATGGTCAGAGCAACTGCTAAAATGGCCATAATGATAGTTGCTGCAGTCAATTTGTACCTCCATTTTTCGGGATATTCTCTAGCTCTCCCGAGTCCATACAGACTGAGAACCTTCTCGTTGTACTTTTTGAGCGGCCCTGCCTAGCTCTGGAACCTCAAAGGCTTCTCCCAGAAATATGAGTCCCTCCAGAAAGTGGGAATCATCCAGAATCGCTACGTGGCGTCTCTCCAGCTCCCTCAAGAAGCGGTTATAGGATACTCCGGCCATTTGCGCACCTTCCCGGATATCAACTTCTCCTTTCATATAGGCCTGGACGCCCTGTTCTAACTTGTGCAAGCGCATTCCCTCCAAAATCCATTTTTTCATCAGGGCTGACTCCGATAAGAGCCCGGCTTCACATATGCGCGATAGTTCCTCTGCCTCCTCCGGCAGGAAACGAATCGACTTAGTCACGCTTTTCGTACTCATTGCTCACCTCCCATTTCAGCTATGCTCTGTATCACTCGGCCTGCTTCGTCGAGTAGTTGGGCACTGGTAGTGGTGGCCAAGCGTCTCAGATATCCCTGGACCGCCGGCAGGCTAATCTTTTCGGTGGCATACAGCATGGCACAAAACTGAGGCACACTCACGCACTCAACCCCCAGGGATCGGGCATAGGCCAGTGGCCGACGATCGTTAACCAGCAGCACCCACTTTCTTTCCAAAGCTAAGGCTATAGCGCCAGCTTCGCCTTTACCAAAATTATCCAAGCTAGAGGAGGGTTCGGCCGAATGCAAGCGTCCATCGGATTCAAACACCTTAAATAGCATCGCCTGGGGGTAAACCAGTGGAGTAACCCGAGGATCAGTAGTTACGATTTCTTCCTTTACTGCTTGGCAAAAATACACTTTGAAGAAATCAAAGAGATACTGGTTGACTCCGATCTTACAACCCACATTCCAAAAGGAAGTATCCAGCGATGCATTGAGAATATTCACACTTCTATTGTATGCAATATGATTCTTTTGTCAAGCTTTTGACGTGATTTTTTTATCCAAATTTTGCGTTATTTAGTCATACGAACCTAGCGGATATCCCAACGGTTGAGAGTCGCCAATAGTGCTTACAAGACCTATAGAATAATGAGACAATGCATTTCGATAACTTGAAATGGTTGTGCGAAGTTATACAAACTGAAGTGGGTACGGGGAGAATTGAATCAGTGATTTGTCATAGGAAGAAAGCGAGATGGTCATATCAACTGGCCGTGTAGTGAATGTTTCCGTAGCAGTAGGAACATTCTGAGGTAGAAGAATGCTCGCTTGAAATCGGAAGGGATCTAACTAACTTACTGATCGGAGGGAACTAGAATAGGTGTTTTTGAAACAAAGGGCGCTTTTGGGATGAAGCTGTTCCTGGAGGAAGTTATTCATCTATGACAATATAAGCCTTCTCCCCAGGCCTGACCATGCCAAACTGGCGGCGGGCTTCTCTTTCTACGTACTCATCGGTCTGATAGTTTATGATCTCTTCCTGAAGCTCCTGGTTCAAAGCCTTGGCTCTGGAGAGCTCCTCCTCTGCTTGCTGTATTTCCTTTTGCTGCTCCAAGGTGAGCCGCACCGGAGTAAGGGATATGACCACAAAGAAGGCGGAGATGAGGAACAAGAGGATGGCGATGGAGGTAGCTCTCAGCATGTTTCTGCTTTTGATCTTATTTCTTTTGGTGCTCTTATCCCTCTTGCCTCCGGATGAAGACATATTAGCTTCCTCAATCATTAACGGTGAAGGCAGCTCGTAACACTATGATCTTTATCTCTACTCTCTCTTTGCTCTATTTCGCCGAAACTCTTTAATTTCCTTCTTTGGCCCTCCGAAATGGAGACTTCCAGACCGACGAGTAAGAGCATGAGTCAAATTGAGCGACCACGCAATTTAGTTCCGCTCTCTGTAGATGTCGAAACGTAAGCGTGACTACTTGCGGAAGCGCTGTATTGAAGTGCCTGCTAATGTATCAAACAGCGGCTGACATGGTTAAATCTGGTGCACTTTAATCAGGTTGGTGGTACCAGGAACATTGACCAGCACTCCGGCAGTAATGACCACCGTATCTCCCCTTTTGACCTGTCCCGCTTCCAGAGCTGATGTAGCAGCTATATCCAACATATCATCGATGTTCCGGGATGATCTAACCAACAGAGGTGTGACGCCCCAGGAGAGCACCAACTGATTAACAACTTTGGGATCAGGGCTACAGGCAATAATAGGAGAATGGGGTCGGTATTTGGATATCTGCCTAGCGGTATAGCCGCTCTGGGTAGCAGTGATGATGGCAGTGGCGCGCAGATCCCTGGCTATCTCCCGGCAGGCGAAGCTGATGGCATCGGTCATGGTCCTGTGAGGCAGATTGCTCTTCCTCTCCAAATCTTCTTTATAGTCCAGGATGGCCTCCGCGCTTCTAATTATTTTATCCATGGTCTTCACAGCATCCACGGGGTACTTACCTATGGCTGTCTCTCCTGAAAGCATTGTAGCATCAGTCCAGTCAAATATAGCATTGGCTACATCACTGGCCTCGGCCCGGGTAGGCCTGGGATTTCTGATCATGGAGTCCAGCATCTGGGTGGCCACTATAACCGGCCTGCCGGCTCTGATGCTCTTCTCTAAAATCCTTTTCTGAATAACGGGAACCTCTTCGGTGAGCATTTCCACACCCAGGTCCCCCCGGGCCACCATTATGGCATCGGCTCCCTCAATTATCTCCTCGATATTGCGAACCGCCTCATGCTTTTCAATCTTGGCCACAACCTTAACTTCAAAACCCTTTCCCCTGGCCACATCCTTGAGTACGGCAACATCCTCCGCCTTTCGGACAAAGGACATGGCCACCCAGTCTACATCGTTATCCAGAGCAAAGAGCAGATCGTCTATATCCTTATCGGTAACCGAGGATATGCTCAGAGAGGTATCGGGCAGGTTGACCCCTTTGTGAGATTCCAGAATGCCGCCTGCGATGACTCTGCACTTAACTTCATCGTTCCCCTTTTCCTCCACCTCCAGCTCCAGAAGACCGTCATCCAGAAGGATTCTGGTTCCTTTGTTCACGTCCTGGGCCAGATAGGGATAGGACAGAGAGATGAGGCCTTTAGTGCCTACCACTGGTCTGGAGGTAAAGACGACTTCTTCCCCTTCCTGGAGCAATACTCCCCCTGGGGCCATCTCTCCGGTCCTGATTCGAGGACCCTGCAGGTCGAACATGATGGCCACAACCTTCCCCATCTTCCGGGAAATGGCCCTTATCCTCTCCATGTCCTCTCTAAAAGTATCATGATCTCCGTGAGCTGCGTTGAGCCTGATCACATCTGCTCCAGCTCTGATCAGAGAAGCAAGTATCTCTGGACTGCGGCAGGCCGGGCCCAAAGTGCACACAATTTTAGTACGTCTCATGGATAACCTCGAAACAATGTAATTCGCCTTCCTCCCTTGTTCCTCGCCCCTGGCACTGGCATCGGATGCATCGGTCGCTGCTCGATAAGTAATATTGTTATTCCAGTCTAAGGTTATAAAAAGCCCGTCTCCCCAGATACCTGGCTTCATCTCCCAGCTCTTCTTCGATGCGCAGGAGCTGGTTGTACTTGGCCACCCGGTCTGTCCGGGAGGGAGCTCCGGTCTTGATCTGCCCGGTGCCAGTGGCCACAGCCAGGTCAGCTATGGTAGCGTCCTCCGTCTCACCAGAGCGGTGAGAAATGACAGCTGTATAGCCAGCTCGTTTGGCCATCTCAATGGCGGCCAGGGTCTCCGAGAGGGTACCAATCTGGTTTAGCTTGATCAGGATGGAGTTGGCCACCCCCATCTCTATGCCCTTTTTCAGCCTTTCCGTGTTGGTGACAAACAGATCGTCTCCTACCAGTTGAATCTTCTGGCCCAGCTTCTCGGTGAGAAGCTTCCAGCCCTCCCAGTCCTCCTCGGCCAGGCCGTCCTCGAGGGAAATGATGGGATATCTCTCCACCAGATCAGCATAGTATTCCACCATTTCCTGCGAAGACAGGACTTTCCCCTCACCCTTCAAATGGTACTTATCTTCCTTATAGAATTCCGTGGCCGCCGGATCCAGAGCCAGATAGATATCCCGGCCGGCCTCATATCCCGCCATCTCAATGGCTCTCAGGATATATTTAAGGGCTTCTTCGTTAGACTTGAGGTTGGGGGCGAAGCCTCCCTCATCTCCAACTGAAGTAGAAAGGCCATCTTTTTTTAACACTCCTTTCAGACAATGGAAGACCTCCACTCCCATGCGCAAAGCTTCCCGGTAAATAGGGGTGCCCAGAGGCATGATCATAAATTCCTGAATGTCCACGTTGTTGTCGGCATGCTTGCCTCCGTTGAGAATGTTCATCATGGGGGCGGGCAGGACATGGGCATTAACTCCGCCTATGTATTTATAGAGGGGAAGGCCTGCCGCCAGAGCCGCGGCTTTGGCCACGGAAAGGGAAACTCCCAGGATGGCATTAGCACCCAGATTGCCTTTCTTGTCCGTCCCATCCAGCTCGATGAGCAGGCTGTCGATGCCTTTCTGATCCACAGCATCCAGACCCACCAGATTGGGGGCAATCTGCTCATTAACATTGGCCACGGCCTTTTGGACCCCCTTGCCGCTATATCTTTTTTCATCCCCGTCCCGCAACTCCACGGCCTCAAAGGCCCCTGTGGAAGCCCCAGAGGGCACAGATGCCTGGCCTATGGCACCGCACTCCAGGATAGTCTCTACTTCAATCGTGGGGTTGCCCCGGGAGTCCAGGATTTCCCTGGCTCTGATTTCGGCAATAGTGGTGTCACTCATTAGATTGGTCACTACTTCTCGCTCCTTTCATACTAAAGGTAAGACTGCTTTTCTGCTTAGGAAACGGGTTCTCCATTTCCATGGTTCGTCGGTAATGCTTACATCATAGAGAATTGCTTTAAGTAAGTTTAAGGGGAAGACCCTTTGTGAAAGGCCATAAATGGGGGCTGGTTCTTCCCAGTC
>CAYYBB010000093.1:0-7807 GCA_964469465.1 uncultured Actinomycetota bacterium | reverse complement strand
AGTTCATAGGTATACACCATATTGCGGTTAGGGGAGCCAAGCAGATACCCCTATATCCTGATTCACTCCAACCGCCAGTTTCCACAGGTGTTATTGTTTTGTCAGATAAATGGCAGCAATACGCTATTGATTTAAGGGGGAAAGACTTGAGTCACGTCATAGGGGGATTTGCTTGGGTCACAAATGAAAACCAAAATCCGAATGGTTCCACTATTTACTTGGATGATATAAGATATGAATAGCATGAATGAAATGGCAGAAAGGCTTGGCGAGGTTCGGAACTCTGTGGCTGCTTCGCAGCTTTGCCCTTCGGGTCATATAATACAGTGTAAAAGAGTACTTAGCTTCGTCCAAATTCTGCTTACGCAGAACTTCTTTTACATCAGGAACGATATGCGCCATTGCGTGTCCGGTTAATGTAAAAACCCCAAGTCAAAGGCGCGCATCCGGTGGATGTTCCTTGATCTAAAAATAATGGCCCTAAGAAATGGGTTCAGAAACTTATTGACGGGGTAGGAGACAAAAGTGTTTTTTGATATACTGAAGATGTAGGCCGACTTACACAAATATAGAGGGAGAGGACTAAATAGATGGAAAGACTCCTTGATAGTGCCAATATAACCATACTAGCAAAGGCCTTCAATCCTATGGTTCTATCTCAAGATAGCTTTAAGGAAATACTAGGAGCAGAAGAACTTACCAATTTTATCAACACACCTGCAGTTTCGGTCATCGAATATGCAAATAAAATTCAGGTCATTCTTGATCAAAGGAGATTTATTATCAACGATAATAGCGGTAAGAATCCTAAAACAAGTGAGATACCAAGGCTTACAAAACTATTTGTGGATACTAATAGGAGAGTGCCTCTTGAAGCGATAGGCACAAATTTTACAATGATTCTAAGATTGCCTCAAAGGAACGGCAAAGAAGCTTTGGAACAAAGATTCTTTAAGATCAGTAAGGGCATTTTCACTGAACAAGGGTATGAGCTAGATGGGGTTGGCTCAAAGGTCTTCTTCTCTATAGGTCCAAGGCGTTGCACTTTGCTGTTAGAGCCTTATTTTAAGTCGGAACTAAAGGACATATATGCCAATATCAATATTCATAAAGATGTCTCTAAGGCAGAAGAAACCCTTGAGGTCATAGACGGATTCGAAAATGACTATATGGTTTTTGCTAATATCATTGACCAACTCTTTCAGTAAGAATTGGAGGTAATAAATGCTGCAGAGAATGCCCACCACCCAATCTGGTGTCTTGGAAGGCGCGGGGACAACAATACCTTTTGGGCAACGATTCACCGGAGCTGAATATTCTGGTTTTTCCCGGTACTATTCCGCAAGCGTGATAGCCAGAACTCTTAATATCATTTCAGAAGATCTATTTGATAGTGCTTGCTCCCTCGGTGCCACTTCAAATGATACGCCTCCGCCATATCACAGGGATTACTACAGGGACTTTAAACAGAGGGGCGCGGCGCCTTTGCCTGACAAGCACCTCCTCGATGCGCATAAGCGGTTTCGTGCTCTCTGGATCGACTACGAAGAAAGGGTTCCGATGTACCTTGACCAGGAAAGGCCAGTGTTGAAGACATATCTTTCTACTATTCGTCAAGCACAAACCGAAGCAGATGAGTTGGCCGATTTTCAGCAAGCACAAGAGTACTTTTTGCAGAATAAGGAAGAAATAATAAGAGATTACAATAATAAATATGTAGCTATCCTTGACAATGTAATCGTTGGTTGGGATGAAGATTTTTCGAGCTTGGCAAAACGAGTTTATGCCAAATTTGGCTATCGGGCAATATATATGCCTAAAGCTACCAAGGAAGAAGAAGTTATTCAGGTACCCTCTCCTCATTTCTGATTCTCAAAAAGAACTAGAAAGTTAAGAACTTATTATGACTTATGAGAACAAATATGACTGCAACATGAGTCCTCCAGCCCCTACCATTAAATGCTCAATCTCCAGTCCTGCGGATCGATTAGAAACGGAGCCTGTTTCAGTTACGGGATTGCTAGATTCGGGCGCAGCCATAACCTGCGTTCCCCTAGAGATCGTAAAGGAATTGGGTTTAAGGCCTGTCGACCAAAAAGAGATTAAGGCATATGATGGAAGGTCAGAAAAACAGTACGTCTATTCTGCTGTCATCTATTTGCCTACTCATGAGTCACTAATTACTAAAGTTATCGGCGTTAAGCTCAATCATGCCTTGATCGGAAGAGACATTTTAAATAGGTGGAAGCTGATACTGAATGGCCCTCAGAAGCAACTAATAGTGGAATAGACTTAAGGAGCAAAGACTTCATTCAATCTATAAAACCGGCTCTCCCTCTCTGCACATCCTGCGATGAACGCAACCTTGACGTCGATGAACTCTATCAGCGTTCTGTCAAGAAAAATCTGTTGAGCCATGAAAACCACTCTCTCCTACATCCGCTATAGCGTCCAGAGACCAGGATGAAGGAGACATCTCGGGAGCTGAAACTTCATTCTGTTTCTAAACCGTAAGATAGGAGACTGAAAGTAAAATTCGCCTATTGTCTTCCCTGTCACTTGATACAGCCTCAAGATCTATATTTCTCTCAGCCTTTTCAGCCTGTCGCTGAGCAGAGCTTGGACTACGAGCACAAAACCCAATTTTTGCTTAAAAGGCCGGGAGCGAGTTATTATAGCGAGAGCAAGCCGCCAGGTGCTGACCCCCTGCCTGTAAGAAATTCGCTGTGGTGAAGCTTTTTAGTCCAGAACACGACATTTTCCGCCAGGTACATTTGTGCAATTCTGTCGTCGAGCCCAAAGTCCCTCGCTGATCAAGCGCAGCCCCTCAAGAGAATACCTCCCCTTTGCAAGAGAGAACCACAGCATCTGTCACCTCTTTGGGGTAAACTTAAGCAGGATATATGGGCGGTAGAAGAAAGTCTTGGACTTTGTTTCCCGACAGGGGATTTATTGACGACCTCCACAAATGCCTAGAGGACAAGATTGGGAGGCGCTTCTTCATCATCGCTCCCGCTGCCTCGGTGCAATTCCTTGAGGATTATATTGAGAAGGGCAAGACAAAATACTTTATAGGGGTATCTGCTTGACTCCCCTAACCGCAATATGGTGTATACCTATGAACTCGTAGACCGCAAGATATTGTACTAACTGGAGTTAAGTGCATACCCCAAATACTTTATTCTCCGCATTCCCTATTCCATCATCGAGGAGATTCACAACCGGGGTTTTGCCAAGATTAAACAGCCGGTGAGCGAGATGGATGTCAATGACACGGTGGACGCCGTAGGGTTTGACTTTGTTCAGGTGCCAATGGGGCAGTGCGAGTACTTCATTGATAACAAGAAAGGGCAACTTAAGATTGGCGAAGTGACAAAGGAATGCGTGATTAAGATTGAGAAGTTTGAGAGCAAGATCATCTCCCGCAAGCCTCTTGAGTTTGCCAACCTTGAGACCCTCTCTATGGTCATGCTGGACTATGACTTTGATGGAGACGTCTTCGACTTAGACGAGGTCTTTTATGCCGAGGATTTGAAGAAGAACGGCTACGAGGTGCGCTTCGCCGAAGATAAAGTCAAAGAGCAAATCATGGTCATTTACATTGACATTTTTGGGAATGAGAAGCGGGAGGTAAAAACGCTGAAGGATTTTACAAACAGGAGGTAATATGAAGAAGCAAGATTGGCTCCTTATCTATCTTTTTTGCCATCTGAAGATAAAACAAATCTAATCGATCCGATACGGATTATGAAAGGCTTGTTTTTATTCAAGATGAAATTGCAGGATCGATTGGAAGATTTTTATAACTACGCACCCTATCTTTACGGTCCTTGTAGTTTTGAAATATACAATGACTTACTGAGGCTTAGATTGGCTGGACTGGTGGACGAATATTCTCGACCCTTTTCACGATGGAGTTATTATAGGCTATCAGAAAGAGGACAAGAAAGGGCAAGAGCATTGATGAAGGATGCTCCGCCGGATTTTCTTGAATCACTTAAGAGGATTAAAGCAAAGGTTACAAGTTTATCCTTTTTGGGTCTCTTGAAGGAGGTGTATGGGCAATATCCTGAATATGCTAAAGAGAGTGTGATAACTTTCGGAGGAACTTTATGACCCTCATAGTTGCATTAGCGTGCAAAGATGGAGTGATTTTGACCTCGGATAGTCAGGCGACAACCCTTTCAACTGGTGGTCCCATAAGAAGGACTATTTCTAAGATCAAGCATCTTGGTGATCATAAATTATGGAGCGCTTCTGGTACCGTTGGAATGATCCAAAAAATTGAGGCAGTTTTTAGTGACCTTCCCAAGGAAATACTCAATGCTTCACTTAACGAGCCTCAATTAAGGCGGACTATCTTAGAAAATGCCCACGCCCTAAGAGCACAAGAGCTTCAAAGGCACAGAGCCCTTTATGGCCAAGGTAGAGATATGGAGGCTGGCGTTGCAGACCCCCTCATTATTGAACATCAAGGAAATCCTCGGATCTGGCATATAAATCCTGACTGTGCTGATGAGTTTTTGGAAGAATTTGGTTATGGAGCCTCCGGAATTGGGGACATCTTTGCTCATACTCTTTTAAAAAACTTCAAGATAAAAGAATTTTCAATAGAACAAGCGGCTCTCGTAGCCTACAGAGTTTTAAGAGATGCTATAGACATTGGTGCATTCGGCTTGGGAGAGCCGATTGATATATGGGTGATCGACAAGGATGGAATTAGGCATAAACAGGAAAGCGAAATGCTTGCACTAAGGGATGCTTATGCTACCTGGAGAGAGGCTGAGGAAGAAACCTTCAGCAGACTTTTTACAAAATAGACTCTTGATAGGAAGAAGTAGCCATGCTTGAGCGTCAGACCTTTCAAAATAAGGATTTAGTCCTCAAGGTATCTCCCAACTACGATCCTAGGAGGTTTGATCCAAATAAATACGAGGCTTTCCTGGACGCCCTCTGCGGGGATAGGGAGTATCAGAAAGAGGCCATCCGGGAGACGGTGCGCTACTTTTTGGGCGGAGAATACAAGAGCCTCAAAGATCTAGCAGAGGAAAACTACCACAACAACCCCAAACTTCAGGAGAAGTATTCATCTTTCGAGGACTTTCTTGAGCATCTGCAACTGCCGGATAAACTCTCCTGCTCCCTGGATCATGCAACGGCTACCGGCAAAAGTTATGTGATGTATGGCATCGCACGTATCCTGCTGGCCGAAGGAGCCGTGGATCAGGTGTTGGTCCTCTGTCCCTCGAATACCATCGAGGCCGATGCTCTCCGAAGGCTGGGATGTCAAAAATGTCTTTCAGATCGTCCCCCATGAGGAGCGGGCATTTAACTCCAAACTCCTTATCGCCCAGGTCTTGGGACGCGGCTTGAGAATACCTGAAGTCTACAGGGGCAATCAGCCTATTGTAAAAGTGTTCAATCATGACAAGTGGTCAAGCAGCATCAAGCACCTGGTAGATGAGGTCCTGGAGATTGAAAAGCGCATCCACTCCTACCCTATAGAGAAGAAAGAGAACTACAACTTTGACCTTTATAACATCGCTTATAAGCGAATTGAGGAGGAGGTCGAATATCCGCAGGAAGGCCTCTATGAACTTCTGAAGAAAGATTACATCGCCTATTCGAGCCAAGCGGAGGCGGTAGAAGAGAGCACTACCTACGCCAGGGTGGTCTCCGGCGAGCGGCATGTAAAGAAAACACTGATTGAGTTCAAGATGTATTCCGTCGAAGAGGTGGCCCAAGATGTCTTCAATCGCCTTCTTGTTTTTGATCAGGAGGCAGGAACAGACTACAGCGGGCAATTTCCTAAAGCAAAGATTTTAGGAATTATTGAAAAGTCTCTTAAGTTACCGGGGGATAAGACTGGCAAGGTAAGCGAGGCGAACCGCAATCAGACTTTGGCAGCATTTGGCGTAATTCGAAGAAAAGAGACAAAGAGCCTGCGGTTCAAGATCGAGGCCAAGGACCTCAATAAAATAAGTACCAGGGAGATCAAGAAGAACAGCCTTGGGGTGGGATCGCTCCGAGATGATAGCACGGTGTTTTATGATGAATACTCTATGACCCTGGGAGAGACGGCGGATATCAAGTTGCTAAAGGAGCTTGAGGAGGATGAGAGCCTTCTAAGATCAGCCCTGATAGAGGTGGAGAACAAATACAACTTCAAAACCCCTCTCAATGTGGCTCTGGCTTCTTATAAGCCTGAACGCAAGTTTATACGCGGGTTGACTGCCGAGCAGACTGCCAAGGCGATAGATGCTTGGATCAAGTCCCTTGATTTGGGCTTCTACAGTATCGAATACTCCTGGCGAAGGGGAGAGTATCCCAAGCAGGGAAGTTTTAATCCTGATTTCTTTATTAAGGTGGGCGATGATATTATTGTGATAGAAATCAAGATGGACAACGATGTCTCCGATGAAAACAAGGCTAAACTCCGGTATTCAAAAGAGCATTTCGCCAGAGTCAACGAGTTGCAGAAGAAGCAGAGGTATTATTTCAAATTCCTGTCTCCTACAAGCTATGACCTTTTCTTTAAGGCGTTAAGAGAGAACACATACAAGGATTTCAAGTCAGAGCTTGAGGCAAAGCTGGAGGAATAGATTGTCAGAAGCTTTCAACGAGCGTGCATAGTTGAGGCTTTGTTCCTTGGGATAGAGAGCCAAGGCGTAGAGTCAAATACCACCCTCTTAAGCTTCTATCTTTTAACCGGCGTGGGGAACCGGAAAGGGCCTGAACTACGAGCATAAAAGTCAATTTTTGGTTTGACAACCGCGTGCAGGATATATATATCCGGAATCTCCGCCGGGCGCCGAGGGGGTGCTTCTCAGGACCCAGGTTCCGCGGAAGCCCTTCTAAGGCCTCTAAGAGGCAGCAAAAGAGGCCACAGCCTTCTCTTCCTCAGGGGGGCCCAGCTAAGGGTAACTTTTACTTCTTGTTTCTGGCGCTCCAGGAACTTGCCAGTATGCTGCAGAAGAAGCTTAATGGCGTTGACATCACCCTTGCAGACCCGCTTGGCCAGGGCCCGGAGGACGGGAGCCAGCTCGTAGACCGCATCCCAAAACCCATCTTTTTCCTGCCAGCGGAATAGAGTGCGCAAGCTAACCTTGATGTCTTGGGCGAACTGACTTTTGCTGCGGGTCTCTTCCGAATCAGCTAAAAACCTGATGCACTTGAGTTGCTTTGGGGTCCAATTTCTTGCCATGCCTAAAGTATAGTACGCCCGCCCTCAAAGCTTATAGGCCACCCAAAAGTGGACCTCTTTTCCATTCCTTAAAGCCAAAAGCATCCTTTTGGTGCGGTTAAGCTAGTGTTGCCAGAGGGTCTTAAGGCGCTTGTGGGTGGCGTTCTGGGGGCTCCGGAAGGGAAGCCAGCCTCTCTTCCAGGTGGGCCAGGCGCTTAAGTAGGCTCTTCTCGTCCCGCCGCATCTTCATCACCCTGTCCCGATCACTTAAACAGCTTCCTTAACGCCTTCCCGGTGGCCTTGCCAGCTAACCTCCTACCAACCCGTCGGCCCACTTTGCCCTTCTGGACTGCGAATAGGTCGCCCAGGGCTCTAGCCAGCCAGTACAGAAAGCCCCGGGTTTTGCTGATGCCCATAACCTGCCCTCCTTGCTGGTGAAAACAGGGAACTTCAAAATTTTGATATCAAATTGGGCCACCATGGAGACCTGTGCTCACTAAATTGAGGGGCCTTAGCGAAAGTGCTCGAAATTTTAGCCCCAAATTAGCCACAAATTTTTCCCCAATCCAATCCTTGTTACCAAAGTTTCTATCCTAATAGCCTCTGATTAGGAGAAATGTGGTG
>CAYYBB010000092.1:0-7811 GCA_964469465.1 uncultured Actinomycetota bacterium | reverse complement strand
AGACTCAAAAGTATCAGGGAGAAATCCCTGTAGTAGCGGTTATGGCACCCGCCTCAGGCGTCAGATTCAACTGGCACCTGTGTTGCTCAGTTTACTGAGAATCCCCGCACTTTAGTGCTGGGGAGGGTCAAGGTACTAGTCTTGCACGCCCATATCCTGCCTCTATTTCTCTCTTTGTTTTATCTCGGCCAGCATCTTCTCCATTAACCCCAGATGGGTTCCGGCCCAATAATACTTGTCGCACTTATGACAGTGAGAGAAACTCTCCCGGGTCTGAAATACATAAGGTGGAACGTAAGGGTGGACCTTTTCTTTATCCACAGGTTGAAGAGGGGCGTTGCATTCCAGGCATCGGATTAGATTAACCCGAAGGGGTATGTGATATTCTCTAGTTACCTGGGCAAGTTGATCTCTCACTGCATCTTTCTCTATAAAGAGATGTCTTAGGATGTTTCTGCTAAATTCCCTCCTCTTAAGAAGGTGGGTGTCCCGGGTGAGGACTATCCTGTTCTCTTTCTTGGCCAGAGATATTAGGGCCCTGTCCGATATCCCGGGAATGTAGAGGACATCCAGGCCCAGTATGCGCATGTATCTGGCCAGCCGGCCCAGCATATCATCGGCAATGAAAGTTAGCTCAGAAGTTCTCATGGAAGGTTTCCTTCTCTCCTTAACCCTCGCTTTCAATTTGAACCAAGGGAACTTGTCTGCACCATACCGAAAGTTACAAATGGGAGGAGATCCACTTCTATGGTGCATAATACCATTACCATTGGAGTGGAGCTACCGGCGGTGTTAAAATAGAAATAGTTACAAGACCATGCTAAGTAATCCATCGTTACGGTGCGATTACCTGCAAACCAGGAAAATGCCCAGTGTTTTTAACTTAATTTGTCATCCGGGGGGCCGCACCCTCGAATAATGAAAATGATGAACCTATTTTTTAAGCAAGGATCCTTCAGAATGCCAGAATTGAGGTGGACACACCAGACGATGTGACGTTGCTAGAATAGAGCACCCACAAAAGTCTTAAGTCGTGGGCCGGAAGCGTCTATGGGGGCTTTTGGCTAGAATATCTTATCAGAGTAGGAGTGGTGACCGTGGATCTGGAAGAATATCGGCAGGAAGTAGAAGTATTTTTGGGAGAGCTGGATAAAGAAAGCTACCTTCATTTCGCCGGGTATAAGGAAGAGGCCAACTTTTCTGGGGTATATGAAAAGCACAAAGAGCTTTTTACCAGATCAGCTATAGAGGAGATCCAGGAGCTGGAAGAAAAGGCAAGCAGCAGGGAAGAGAAAAGGAGACTGAGCTACCTGCTTTTGTTCAGTATGGAGCACTTGTTGGGTCAGGAGGTCAAAGAGATCCAGGATCAAATAGCTATGGAGGAGGCCAGGGCCAAGATAGATGTACAGGGCCAGGAGATAGGCTACAGGTACTCCCACGTGGTTCAGATGAACGAGCCAGATCCTGAGAAGCGAGCGCTTATCGAATCGAGCCGGGTTGAGGCTACCGAGCAGAAGTTGAACCCCCATTATGTGAAATTGTGGGAGCAAGTTCACAGTGCCACCCGGGATCTGGGCTACCAGAGTTATGCCCGGATGTTTTCCAGTCTAAAACGCGTTGATTTTCAGCAACTGGCCCAACAGTTGGAACCGATTTTGGATCGGACCGATGATCTCTATCGGGAAAACATGGATCATGTCCTTAGACAGGAAATAGGGATACCTGTCCAGGAGGTCCGGAGGAGCGATATTCCTTACTTGATGAGAGGAAAGGAATTTGATGCGTACTTTCGTCCGGAGCGAATGATGGAAGTCTTCTATCATACTCTTCAGGGTTTAGGCGTCGATCTTGACGAACAAAAGAACATCATTGTGGATGCGGAGCCTCGGGAGAAAAAATCTCCCCGGGCCTTCTGTGCCCCGGTGAAGGTTCCCCAGGAGATATACCTGGTCATTATGCCTTCAGGGGGCCAGGATGACTATGAGGCTTTCTTTCATGAGGGAGGACACGCGCAGCACTTTGCCAATGTAAGCTCCAGACAGGCCATTGAATACAGATATCTGGGCGATAACTCAGTGACTGAGGCATACGCCTTTCTTTTTGATCATCTGCCCAAAAACGGGTACTGGCTGGAGCGAATGTTGGGAATAGAGAAGTGGGAGAGATTTCTTCGTTTCTCTCATACTCTCAATCTTCTGTCTCTTCGGAGGTATGTTGGCAAGCTCCAGTACGAGCTCAAACTGCACGACGGAACTCCTCTGGAGGGCAAAGATGAGCTATATACTGAGATTCTATCTCGCAGTGTCCTGGTAGAATATCCCAAAGAGATGTTTCTCAAGGACGTAGATGAGTGCTTCTACTGCGCTAACTATCTGAGAGCCTGGATCCTGGAAGCTCAGTTGGAGGAGTATCTGAAAGGAGAGTATGGAGAAGCCTGGTTTGGGGATAAGAAGGCAGGTGACTTCCTGCGGGAACTCTGGTTCTATGGTCAGAAATATAGGGCTGATGAACTGGCAGAGGAGTTGGGCTATAGAGGGTTGGATATCGATCCCTTGATGCGCCAGGTTGAGGATGCTCTGAGCTAGAAGAAACGGGAAGAAGAAGGGATCTGTCTCTCATCTGAACAGAGCTATCGAAAAAGGAGGAGGAGATGAGTCAGGAAGCAAGGTACAGGATTATTGGAACCACTATGCCCGCAGTGGTAGTCTATCCCCGAGCGGGGGAGACTTTCTACACCGAGTCTGGAGGGATGGCCTGGATGTCCTGGAACATCGAGATGAAGACCTCCACCGGAGAAGGATTAGGCAGGGGTCTGGCCAGGATGTTCAGTGGAGAGTCGCTTTTCATCACTGACTACACCTGCACCACGGGGGTGGGACAGATAGCCTTTGCTTCTTCCTTTCCCGGCCGGATAATCCCCCTGGAGCTGGAGCCGGGCCAGTCGATGATCTGTCAGAAGAAGTCTTTTCTGGCCGCGGAGAAATCGGTGACCCTCTCTATAGCTTTTCACCAGAAGCTGGGTGCCGGCTTTTTCGGAGGTGAGGGCTTTATCATGCAGAGGATGACCGGACCAGGGCTGGCCTTTGCCGAGATCGATGGGGACGTAGAAGAGGTCTATCTGGAGGAGGGCAACTACCTCAAAGTTGATCCAGGCCACGTGGCCCTGATGGATGCCAGCGTCAACTTCAGTATCGAAAGAGTAAAGGGGTTTGCCAATATCTTCTTCGGAGGAGAAGGTTTGTTTCTGGCCACTGTTCGAGGCCCGGGGAAGGTATGGCTACAAACCATGCCTATTCAAAACGTAGCCAGAACTATCTATCCCTATCTGCCTATCCCTAAGGGGGACTGAGATATCTCTCATACCGGCGAGTTGAGCACACTGCTTAAAGGGGCGAGCCAGTGTGCTCGCTCCCCGAGCAAGAGATTAGCAGGGCGTCATGGAAGGTGCGCCAGCTCTGGACAATGTTTGTAAGCATCTCCTTTTTCAGTAAAGCGACAGACCGTTTCACATAATCGCTTTGGCGGCAAAGACACCAATAGGGAAAAGTTTGAAGCTCATATCAAGTCTTAGGGCGACACTTGGGTTCTGAACAAGTAATGTGAAGATAGCTTCAAGGGAGCCGACACCGAGCGACAAGATTTGAAACATCTGCTGTCCGACGCGAGGAAGGACGAGTTCGGTCTACTTCTCGTGTTCACGGTGGACAGACTCTAGGAATGGAGGCAACTTTCCCAAGCTGATGGCCCAGAGGAGGGGTCAAAACCCCAGTTCCTCCCCTACCAATATGACCTCCAGATCGGTCAACGAAGGCCTGCGCTCAATGATCAGAACCACTTTGCAGATGCGCTGGGGAGAGCGGCAGTCAGAGCAAAAGCCGGTCTTGGCGCACGGGGTATCCAGAGAGTAGCGGATGGCGTTCAGGGGCGCGGCTATATGTCTGGCGCGGTGGAGTCCTTCCTCTTCATCGAGGGCGATCTTGTTGACTCCTGCCATCACAATTGCCTTCCCGGGGCCAAACATGGTCCCGGCCGCCCTGTTTCCCGCGGCATCTATATCGATTATCTTGCCATCCATAGTGATAGCATTGCAACTGGTGAGCAGAACGTCAGCCCCCAGCTCTTCATGTCTCAGTCTCAGGTCCTCCTCTGGAGAGAGACCGGGTAGCCAGTGGTGGACTACTTTGTTACCTCGCTTTTCCAGCATTTCTACCAGGCCCAGTTGACGGATGGAGAAGGATCCAGTGCAGCCCACTATCGCGTCAGGAGGTATCAAGTCCAGCGCTGCCTTAACGGCGTCCTCCTTCGTCTCGACATAGCGAGCCTTCAGACCATTTTTGGTAAGGGCCGCCACTGTTCTCTCCGCTCTTACGCGGTGGAATTTGTTCTTTATCTCTTCTACCTGTTGCACGGAACCACTCTCTCCTTTCCAGGAACAAATTTCTGTTGGCGACTAAGACGGAAATGAGATTACTCAGAAAAATAAAGCAAACATTTTCCTCTGAAAATACATCATAATTTCATGCTCCTTTGTGCCACCAGTGGCATGAGGGTTTCATGTTATCATGGTTCAGAGGTGATGACCCCCATCATGACAAATTTCCCTAAGAGTTCAACCCAACGATCCTTTTTGCTATAATGAGAAAGTCCTGCCGAACTTGTCTTAGACTTCCATTGACAAGCTCTGACCATACGGGTTGAGAAGAGGTGACAATTCGTTCCCCATTATAGCATAGCGGAGGCTGGATAACGTGCCACCTGGTCCATTGAGTGGCAAAGAGAAAACCTCTAGTAAAACCTAGTCTATCAAGTAGCAAAACAGAAAAGGAGGAAAGCATGGACCTGAGGTCCAAAATACGTAGCATTCCTGATTTTCCTAAAAAAGGCATTGTTTTCCGGGATATAACCCCCCTTCTTCTAAACAAAGATGCCTTCAGATACGCGGTCGACCAAATAGCCGAACATTATAAAGATAGGCAAGTGACTTCCATTCTTGGGGCAGAGGCCAGAGGCTTCATCTTCGGGGCCGCGGTGGCCTACGTGTTGGGCGTAGGCTTTATTCCAGCCAGAAAACCGGGCAAGCTTCCCTACACCACCTCCAGGATGGATTACGCCCTGGAATACGGAATGGACGCTCTGGAAGTTCATAATGATGCCATAAAACCGGGCGATAGAATACTCATCGTAGATGACCTGGTCGCCACCGGAGGAACGGCCAAGGCGAAAGCGGATCTGGTGGAAAAAGAGGGGGGAATAGTGGCTGGATTTGCCTTTGTCGTTGAGCTGGCTTTTCTGAACCCCCGAAAGAAGCTGGAGGGCTATGAGGTGCTTTCTCTGATCAGCTACGATTCGGAGGATTCGGTGTAGCCGACAGGAGTTGGTGGACATGGCGGAAGAAAAGAAAGAAGAAAGAGAGCAGGCAGCATCTGCTGAGGAGGCCAGGGAAAAAGAAGAGAAGAAAGAACCGACCGAGGAAGAGATCATGGCCAGGCTGAGAGAGGAGCTGGACAAGCTGACTATCAAGGACATCGTGATCCAGATGATGAGCACCCTTTCCAGTCTGGGATATCAAAAGCTAGGTCTGCCTGAGAGCACCAACGAGAAGTATAAAGATCTGAACCAGGCCCGGCTGGCCATCGATAGTTTAGCGGGTCTGGTAAGTGCTTGCGAGAAGAACCTCCCGGCAGACGACTTCAGGGCCTTCAAATCAACTCTTGCTCATCTTCAGATCACCTATGTGAAAAAAGCGGGGTAAGATTAGTTCAAGGTAGAGCAGGAGAGAGGGGAGAGACAAAGAATCCCCCTTGGGCATCCTTCAGGGGCGAGAGGATTTGAAAGTAACATCGAGTACAAGATCCTGCTGGCCGGTTTATTGTGGAACACCAAACCGGAGTGTGCCATTTTGAAAGAAGCTATTCTTTACGCAAAGCTGGAGGACGAGAAAGTCAGATGTGATCTCTGTCCCAGGTATTGCGTGGTAAAGAAGGGTCAGGCAGGTATCTGCAAGACCAGAGTGAATATAGATGGTAAGCTATTCACCCTTATTTATGCTGCATGCTCCTCGGTTGCTGCAGATCCCATCGAGAAGAAGCCAGTCTTCCACTACTATCCTGGCAGCATTGTTCTCTCCCTGGGCACTTTGGGATGTAATTTCAAGTGCATCCATTGCCAGAATTGGCATATAGCTCATGCCGATGCCACCCAGTCCCTTGAAGGCACTCAGGAGATACCACCGGAGCGACTTCCTCTTCTGGCAATTCAGAACAAGTGCAAGGGTGTGGCCTGGACTTATAACGAGCCCACCATCTGGCTGGAATACATAGTAGATTCGGCCAGGCTGTGCAAAGAACAGGGCCTCTACACAGTGGTGGTGACCAATGGATACATTACCTCTGAAGGTCTGGATGCCATCGGGCCCTATCTGGATGTCTACCGGGTGGACCTGAAGGGCTTCACCGATGAGGTGTATCGCAAACTGGCCAAAGTAAAAAGTTTCAAGCCAGTTCTGGAATCCACCATCAGGGCCAAAGAGAAGTGGGGCTGCCACGTAGAAGTGGTGACCAATGTCATCCCTACCTTCAATGATGACCAGGCTCAATTAGAAGGGATTGCCAGTTGGATAAGGGATAACTTGGGACCAAAGACCCCCTGGCATGTCACCCGTTTTATCCCTTATCTGGAACTCTCCTATCTTAATCCCACCCCGGTCAGTACTTTGGAAAAGGCCAGGCAAATTGGGATCTCCGAAGGGCTCGAGTTTGTCTATGTGGGTAATGTTTATGGTCATGAGGGAGAAAATACTTACTGCCCTCACTGCCATCGGATACTTATCCGCAGGGTTGGCTATACTATAGGCAAGTACGATGTGGCCAAGGGAAGATGTCCCCACGATGGGACAGATCTGAATATAATCGAGGACTGAGAGGCCACGGTGATAAGGCAGGCCGACGAACATGCTCTGAGGAGAATATGGGATTCCCTGGGGGAACATCGGGCGGTCTTCAAAAGTTATGATGCTTATCTGGCCTTTGGCCGCAAGAGTCCAGATAAGATATTTTGGCGGCGTTCCCTGGGACAACTGGAGATTGCTGTAATGGATGAGTGGCGAGGTCAAAGGGAGATGGGAGTCATCTGGCTCCTAAGGTGTAGGAGGGAAAGGGAGGGGTACTGGTTGGAATTTTTGATCCAGCAGGCAAAAAAGCAGGGGCTAAAAAGTCTGGTGAGCTCCCCCCTCACCCAGAGAAACAGCAGGCCTTTCCTCTCCTTCGGATTCTATCCATACCAAAACCTGGATATCCTTCGCAAGAGCGATCTGCAGACCTCTCCTCCCATAAACATCCCGGTACTACTGAGGCCTTTCCAGGATAGGGATCAAAAGGAGCTGCTCTTACTGGATAACAGGTCCTTCGACCAATTCTGGTGGATGGATGAGCAAAGTCTTAAGAGTATGATCGGTTCCCAAGAGACCTCCTTTTTCTATGTGGCCGAAGAGTCGGGGAAGCTGGTGGGATACATTATTATCTCTTCTGGGTGCGATTATGCTCACTTGAGCCGCATTGCCGTTGATCCAGAGTATCAGGGGATGGGAATAGCTTCCGCTCTCCTGAACAGAGGGATCGAGTTTCTGCGACAGAGGGGAGTCCGCTCTATCTCTGTATCCACTCAGGCCAACAACTACCGATCCAAAGCCCTTTACCGTAAGTTTGGCTTTCGGGAGACCGGGGAGAGGTTGTGTATTTGTAAGTACGACCTTAGCGGGGACCAGGACCTTAGTGGTGAGGTACGTGCCTCTGGAAATTGGTAGCATCAGAAAA
>CAYYBB010000091.1:0-7940 GCA_964469465.1 uncultured Actinomycetota bacterium | reverse complement strand
TTGAGGTAAAGGCGGAAAAACCAAAGACTGCGAGGGAGAGGACAGCAAGACCCCAGTCTGCTAAAGAGAAAGTAGAAAAAGAAATCTTAGTGGACATCTTTGACGAGGATGAGCACCTGAGGATAATTGCTGAACTCCCGGGGGTGGAAGAAAAGGATATAAAGGTCGAGCTTAAAGAGGATGGTCTGATTATATCGGCAGATACTCCATACCGCAAATATTACCAGGAAGTGGCTTTGCCCTGCCCGGTTAAAGGGGCACCTGAGGCATCTTACAAAAACGGTATTTTGGAAATTGAGCTGGAAAAAGAGGGCTGAGTATGCCGCTTGACATTGATGAGGACAATCTAAAGCACGGTGTACTGGGGCTGGTTATTGCCCTGGTGGAGATAATCAGGGATGCCCTCAGGATTCAGGCTTTCAGGAGAATGGATGGCGGTAGCCTGACCGATGAGGAATGTGAGAGATTAGGAGAAGCCTTGCTCGACCTTGATGTGGCTATCGAGGAGATAAAAGAGGAGCAGGGCATCACCGAATCAGTACGGGCGGTGAGGGACGGTCTGGATGAGATAGTGAACGAGGTCGTGGATAGAATGGTAAACCCGGAAAGATGGAGGAAGGAAGCTGAAAAGCAGGGGGTGTGAAGAATGGATAAGGATTCAAGAGCCCTAAAAGTAATAGAGCAGATGGTAAGGCAGGAGATAGATAAAATAGCTTCCGAGACAAAGGATGTGGTGAGGGAAATAGTGAGAGCGAGCCTCCTTCCCCAGCTCAGGGCAGCCATTCGGGATGCTATCTCCGAGGCAATGGAGGAGATGCTGACCGAGGAGATGCCATCAACCCAGGAAGCCAGTATAGTTGAGGAAATTCCACAGGTTGCCCCTGCTTTTCTTGAAGAGGAAAAGCTACCGGTTGAAGAAGAGCCAACTCTGGAGGAAATCAAGGTCAGCGGTGATGGAGATGGGAGGTATGTCTACGGCATTGCTGATTCAGGGGTATCGGTCAGTTTGGGAAACATTGGAATTGAAAATAGCGAGGTCTACACCATCCCCTATAAAGAGTTATGTGCTGTAGTTCATAACTGCCCCACCGAGCCCTATAAATCGGAGAATGAGGAGGTAGTTAAGGACTGGGTGCAGACACATCAAAAGGTTCTCGATGTCGCTACAGAAAAGTTTGGCACCGTGCTGCCCCTGGGCTTTGACACCATAATTAAAGGCGAAGGTAACACCGATCCCAAACAGGTGGTGAAGGACTGGCTTAAGGAGGACTTCGAAAATCTCAGGGAAAAGATGGACAAGGTCAGGGGGAAGCAGGAGTTCGGCATCCAGATATTCTATGACCCCAAGGTTATGGGGGAAGTCATTGCCCGGGAGAGCGAGGAGGTTCAGAAGCTAAAAGAGGAGATGGCAGCTCAAAAGCCGGGAATGGCTTACATGTATAAGCAGAAGGTAGAAAAAGCAGTAAAGGAGGAGATGGAGAAAAGGGCAGAGCAGTACTTTACTTATTTTTATGGGGCGATTAAAAACCAGGTTGACGATGTCAAGTTGGAGAAGGTCAAAAAGGACCAAGACAAGACTATGCTGATGAACCTATCCTGCCTGGTATTGAAGGAGAAGGTGGAGGACCTGGGTAATGAACTGGAGAGGATTAACAATATGGATGGCTTCTCTGTCCGTTTCACCGGACCCTGGGCTCCTTACAGCTTTGTTTAAGGGGTAAAGATGAAAGACTTTTTACATCAGGATGAGCAAATTATCATGTCCACCCCGGGGGCTATTGATATTGGCACTCTTGACGTCCTGTGGCGACCGGGGAATCTCCATCTCACCGACCAAAGGGTATTTTTTGAGCGCCAGGGGAGAATGCAGTTTGCCACCTTTCTTGAGGATATAGTGGATGTCAGGCTGGAGATGAGGAAATGGGTTCTGCAACATACTCGGCAGCTTTGCCTATGTTACCGGGCCAGACCCAGCGACAGTGTCCGGGTAGCATATATCGCCCTGAAATCGCCTGTAGGTTGGCAAAAGGCAATCAAGGATAGAATAACCCCTGCCTTACTTAAAGGATAGAAATACAAATGGGGATGCAACCCACAGCGGCAACAGAATGCGGGGTAACCGACCTTTTAGAGCGGATTCTGGACAAGGGGCTGGTAATCCATGCCGACCTCATGATTTCCCTAGCTGGGGTTCCTCTCCTTGGTGTCAGCTTGAAGGCGGCTCTGGCCGGGATGGAGACCATGCTGAAGTATGGTATGCTGACCGATTGGGATGAAAAGACCCGCGACTGGGCTCGAAAGGAGCGGGAGAAATCTCGAAAAGTGAGGGGAGTTTTGGTAGACGGAGAAGAGGTTCTGGTCAAGATGTTTGGCTCTCATTGGTATAGCCGGGGCATCTACCGTAGCTGGAGACCGGGGCACCTCTATGTTACTGATAGAAGGGTTCTCCTGTGGAGAGCCCAGCCCGGTGAGGTATTGATGGAGACTCCTTACGAGCTAATAAAAGGGCTGGTGGTGGAAAGAAAGCTAAATATCGCCAAGAAAGAAACGGACTACCTTTATATATTGCTTAAGGATGGCGAGGTGGCTCAACTCCACCCCACTGATGCCTTGGTGGTAAAAGAAGCTATTGAGAAAAGGATGAAAGCTCTAGGGCTGAAGCTGGAGGAAAAGCCAACTATCCCCCCGGTGGATAAAGATGCTGCCAAATTCTTGACCCCTGGCGAAGGGGTTACCCGCTGCGGCAAGATGTGGTACCTAATGACCCTGCCGTCACCGGGAAGAACCTTAAGCGTTGAGTGGAAGCCGGGGCACCTCTATCTAACCAACAAAAGGCTATACTGGTACTATGACTTTGAGGGCAGGGTAGCCTGGGAAACACCCCGTGACAGTCTGTTCCATGCCACCACCCAGTTGAGGGACCTGGGGGGCATGCTGAAGGAGAAGCAGATTCTTAGCGTGCTGTATAAAACCATGGCGGGCAACAAGGTAGCCTGTTTCTCAGGCGTGCCCGTAGAGATGAAGGACTGGGAGGATGCCCTTAATGATGTCATTAGACAGCGAAGCGAACCCCTGTCCGAGGATTGGGAATCCTGCCCCCAGTGTGAAGAAAAAGCGCCCCGGGAGGAGCTTCTAAAAGAGGGCTGTTCTGTCTGTGGCTGGATAAGCCCCAGGCTGCGGCGAAAAACTATACAAGGAGGTGATTAAGGATGGCCCGAGGAAAATGGCTGGAGAGAAATAAGGAAGCCAGAACTGCGGTGAAGAAGCGTACTGCGGAGTATAAGGCGAAATGGGGTGAGGAGAAAAGGGTAAGAGCGGCGGACAGGGAAAGGGTCATGCGTGGCGAGTGATAGAACTCGTCCCTGGGACGACCCCCCGTCTACTAGCAGGTGGGGGGTCAACAATAACCTAGTTTGAAATGAGGAGGTGATGGGAATGGTTCTAACAGCAGCACAGGTAGTGGACAGGGCTAAGACCCAGTTAAGCGAGCTCATAGAAAGAAAGCCATCAGGTGTCTTGGCAATTTCTAAGGATGAGGAAGGGTGGCACATCTCACTGGAGATGCTGGAAAGGAAGGCTATCCCTGACCACATGGATTTGCTCGCCACCTACGATGTCCTGCTTGATGAGGAGGGAAACATAGTCAAGTTTGGCCGTGGTAGCCTCCGCACCCGTGGTGAGCCAACAAAATATGAGATGGAATAATAGCCTCGATTAGTCTAACAAGAACCGTATAAATTCAGGAAAGGGGTTGTAGCTATGGCAGAAGAAAAAGAAATTGTATGGGGAACAGGTCCATTTCTTTGCCCCAAGTGCCGGGCCGTTGCCTCGGGAAGATATGCCTTTTGCCCTGAGTGTGGCGAGCCTTGGGAGATGGAATGCCCTAACTGTGGGGTGAGGTGGCGATTCTATACCCATTACACCTATTGCCCCTCCTGTGGCAATAAAGTCCCTGAGAAAGCTGGGATCACTAGACCTCAACGCTGGATATAGATAACCAATGGCTAAAGTTATTGGGATTGATTTAGGGACTACCAACTCGGTAGCCGCCTTTATTGAGAATGGCAAGCCGCAGGTCATCCCTAATGCTGAGGGCAATCGGCTGACCCCTTCAGTGGTGGCGCTGACCCAAGATGGGAGACGGCTAGTGGGACAACTGGCTAAAAGACAGGCAGTGGCTAATCCGGAGAAGACCATCGCTTCCATAAAGAGGCGGATGGGCTCAGACTTCAGGGTGAATATTGATGGTAAGAAGTATACCCCACAGGAAATTTCAAGCCTGATTCTGCATAAGCTCAAAGTTGATGCTGAAAGCTACCTGGGAGAGGAGATAGAAAAGGCGGTGATTACCGTTCCTGCCTATTTTAACGACTCCCAGCGCCAGGCTACCAAGGATGCTGGTATTATTGCCGGTCTGGATGTAATCAGGATCATTAACGAACCAACAGCCTCCGCCCTGGCTTATGGGCTGGATAAACAGGATGTCCATAATATTCTTGTCTGGGACCTGGGTGGTGGCACCTTTGATGTCTCCATCCTGGAGCTGGGCCGGGGGATATTTGAGGTCAAGGCGGTAAATGGCGACACCTGGTTGGGGGGAGACGACTGGGACCAACGAATTGTGGACTATCTGGTTGGTGAATTCCAGAGAGAGCACGGAATTGATTTACGAAATGATAGGATGGTCTTGCAGCGGCTGAAGGAGGCAGCAGAAAAAGCCAAGATCGAGCTCTCAAATAGCCAGTCTGCCTCTATCCAATTGCCCTTCATTTTTCAGGATGACCTTGATACTAAACACCTGGATATAATCCTGACCAGGGAAAAATTCCAGGAGTTGACCCGGGACTTACTTGAGAAGATGATTGCTCCCACCGAACAGGCGTTAGCCGACGCCAAACTTGAGCCTGAAGCTCTTGATAGGGTGATTTTGGTTGGGGGAGCCACCCGGATGCCAGCAGTGCAGCAGCTATGCCGAGAGCTTTTAGGCAAGGAGCCTTATAAAGACATAAATCCTGACGAGGTAGTGGCTATCGGTGCTGCTATCCAAGCGGGGGTATTAACCGGTGAACTGGAAAAGGTAACACTGCTGGATGTTACTCCCCTTTCTCTAGGTATTGAGACCAGGGGCGGGATTTTTGCCAAGATTATCGAAAGGAATGCCAAGATTCCTACCTCCTCAAGTCAGGTATTTTCCACGGCTTTGGATAATCAGCCTGAGGTGGATATCCATATATTGCAGGGGGAAAGAGAGATGGCTTGTTACAATGTGAGCCTGGGTAGATTTCAGCTCACCGATATCCCTCTTGCCCCTAGAGGGGTGCCTCGAATTGAGGTCGCCTTTAATATTGATGTCAACGGCATCCTCCAGGTTTCTGCCATAGACCTTTATACTGATAATGAAACGAAATTAAGGGTTGAGTCCTCCAAACTATCATCAGAGGAAATAGAGCGAATGCTTGAGGAAGCCAAGATTTATGCTGAGGAGGATAAGAGGAGGCGGGAAGAGGTGGAGATAGGCATTAAGGCTGATAATCTTATCTACGCTGCCGAAAAGATAGCCGAGCAGGCAGGGGATAGATTAGATGGAACTCAGTTAGAGGAACTTGAAGCAAAGATTTTAGAGGTAAAGGCTGCTTTAGCCAGCGGAGATAGCGAGGCGATTAAATCAAAAACTCAAGACTTGCAAGAGCTGGTCAAGGAGCTATACACGGAGAAGGAGGTGATTACTGGTGCAAGAGCCACTTAGGGAAATGGGTTCCGTATTGATGACCCAGGTGGAGTCGCTTATCAAGATAGCAGAGCTGGTTGAGCCCAAAGCCTTCCTCAAGCTGGAGGGAGTGGAACAGAAAGCAGCCCCGGTGAAGGAGAAGTATGTGAACACCTGCTCTGAGGTGGAGGGACAACTGCACAATGTGCTCAAGCAGGTTCGGGAGAAATCCCCCGACCCTGAACTTGAAGCCAAACTAACCCAGGCTATCGACCGGCTCGAGGAATTAAAGAAGCCTTATGTTTGAAGTTAAGAGGGGAAAAGAACTGCGTATTCCGACGATTTCGTCCACCAATTCCGCTTCATTTCGTCCACAGTGATCGTCCTATAATCGGTGGGCACCGGTTTTACTAACAATTGAAGTGCTGACTTATGTCCATTGATCAGGACTTTTGTCTTGCCTACTCTAGATGTTCAAAAATTCCCACCGATGTTGGGATAGTCACGTAAAGAAGACCCAAGCTCCTTTTACCTGCTTTCGTTTCCTTGAGGTTCTGTCTCCTCTCACCTGATTTTCTATCCAGAGGACTGTTCTTTCAAAGTTTAGTGAACCTTTCTTGGCGCAAAAAAACCAAAAAAACTGCCAAAAGTATTGACAGATGTTTCAACAGATGTTATAATATCACACGAAATGAAAAATAAACGTATCAGAGAATTGCGGCTGGAGCTTGGCCTATCGCAGGAGAGGTTTGCCCGGCTTCTTGGCGTCTCACTGCAAACGGTGAGACGCTGGGAAGAGGGCTTAACCAGGCCACTGCCTATCTTGAGTCTTAAACTGGAGGAACTACAAAGGAAATTAGGAGGTGCAGAAGTGAGTGAAGAAAAAAAGAAAAAGGAGGCAGAATTTGAGTTCGGCTTCGGTAGCTTATTCAAGGGAATTGGTAGCCTTTTTGACCTCATCTCCAAAATGACTGAGGAGGGAAAAGAGGAATATACCCGCACCGGAGAGATTAGGGGTTTAGGCGATAAGGCTAAAGGGGTATATGGTTTCAGTGTAAAAATGGGGCTGGGAGGAAAGCCAGTTATAGAGCAGTTTGGCAACATCAAGGCAACGGAGAAGGGGCCAGTGGTAGCTGAAGTCAGAGAACCCATAGTTGATGTCTTTGATGAAGGTGAGAGACTGGTGGTAATTGCCGAGCTTCCCGGTATAGAGGAGACTGACATCCATCTTGAGGTAAAGGATGATATACTTGCCCTTACTGCTGAAGCCAAAGATAGAAAATACAGTAAAGAAGTTCTGCTTCCGTCATCAGTAGATGCCGAATCTATGGAATCCTTATATAAGAACGGGATTTTAGAGATAAAGCTGAGGAAGAGGTAAAGAAGTTGGAGAAGGTAGAGACCAAAAGATTAACCCTTAGGGTTTCCGAGGCATTGGCTAAAGATGTAGGTCGGGGGATAGCCAGGATTGACCCTAAAGACATAGTGGAGGTTGGAGCCGAGGTAGGGGACATTGTTCAAATTCTGGGCAAAAGACCCGCTGTTGCCAAGGTAATGCCCACCTATATGGAGGACAGAGGTAAAGACATAATCCAGATAGATGGCATTACTCGAGAGAACGCACAGATTGGTCTGGGGGAAAAGGCACAGGTTGGGAAAGTAGACTACAAGACGGCTGCTACGATAGTCCTCGCCCCAATAGCTCCATCATCCACCTTTGCCCGGGAAAAGGACAGTAGCTATATTGGAAGGCTGCTGGAAGGATTAGCAGTCACTCCAGGAGATAAGGTAAGGGTTACTTTGTTTGGTACTCGCTACCAGGAGTTCTCTGTGGTGGATACCAGCCCCAAGGGAGTGGTGGTCATCCATCCCACAACCTCTATAAAAATGAAAGGGGAAAGGGTTAGTGAAAAAGAGGGGGTAGGGGTTACCTATGAGGACATTGGTGGACTTCATAAAGAGATTCAGAAGATAAGGGAGATGATTGAGCTTCCCTTAAAATACCCCGAGGTCTTTGACAGGTTAGGGATAGAAGCTCCCAAAGGGGTGCTCTTGCACGGTCCTCCGGGGTGTGGCAAGACCTTAATTGCCAGAGCGGTAGCCAATGAAACCGATGCCTATTTTTACCACATTAGCGGACCGGAGGTTATTCACAAGTTTTATGGGGAGTCATTGCCCGGTGACCAACTTGTCCTTATTCTCAAGGATGGACATTTTGAACGCAAGCCTATTG
>CAYYBB010000090.1:0-8056 GCA_964469465.1 uncultured Actinomycetota bacterium | reverse complement strand
GCGTTCTTGAGAACAGGATAGAGGGAACGATAGATCTGGTAGAGCTGCTCGTAGATTCTGGCGCTATCCCTTTGGGGCATTGTCTTTCCAACCTCATGGATGCTTGTCTCCACCGCCTCCTCCACGCTGCCAAAAGTTGCGCTTCCTACTCCGGCCAGAAGAGCGGCTCCAAAGGCCGGGCCCTCCTCCACATTGATGGTCGCAATCTCTTGACCTAAAACATCGGCCAGGATCTGTCTCCAGAGGGGACTTCTCGCTCCCCCTCCAGAGATGACCAATCTCTTCACTGAGATCCCCATATCTTTAACCAGCTCAAAACAATCTTTGAGGCTGAAGGCTACTCCTTCCATGATCGAGCGCACCAGGTGGCCCCGGCCATGGCGATAGGTGAGGCCGAAGAAGACCCCCCGGGCATTTGCATCAGCATGAGGCGTCCTCTCCCCGGTAAGGTAGGGCAGAAAGAGAAGTCCTTCGCTTCCCACTTCCACCTCTTCTGTCTCTCGATCCAGAAGGTCATAGCTTCCCAGATCTGGATAGCGCTTGCGGATGGGCTCACCGGGCCCTATCACATCGTGGTACCACCTTAGGGAACCTGCCGCAGCCAGGGTTACTCCCATGACATGCCACTTTCCTGGAACAGCATGGCAGAAAGTATGGAGTCGGCCATCGCTGTCGAAATCTGGGGCTTCACTGTAGACAAAGACCACTCCAGAGGTACCCAGAACCACAGAAGCCCTTCCGGGAAGAACGATGCCGCTGCCCACTCCTCCGGCAGCCTGGTCTCCACCTCCAGCCACCACGAGAGTTCCCTCGGTCAGGCCGGTAGCCTGAGCCCCCTGAGCACTCACCCTGCCCACCACCTCCGGAGATTCATAGCAGGAGGGCAGCCACTGCTCTGGTATGTCCAGAGCCTCCAGAACTTCCTGGCTCCAGCGGCGGCGACGAACATCAAAAAGGAGAGTGCCCGAGGCGTCAGAAACATCAGTGGCATACTCTCCGGTAAGAAGAAAGCGGATGTAGTCTTTGGGGAGAAGAATTTTTCTTACTTGCTGGTAGTTCTCTGGTTCCTGGCGGCGGAGCCAGAGAATCTTAGGGGCGGTAAAGCCAGTAAGGGCAGGATTGCTGGTCAGCTCAATAAGCCCTTTCCGGCCCCCGAAAGTCCCCTCCATTTCCTCACACTCAGCAGCGGTTCTCTGATCACACCAGAGAATGGCGGGACGGATTACTCGGTTATTCTCATCTAGAAAAACAGAGCCGTGCATCTGCCCGGTAAGACCCACGGCGGCTATGTC
This sequence comes from uncultured Actinomycetota bacterium, assembly GCA_964469465.1. Lineage (GTDB taxonomy): Bacteria > Actinomycetota > Humimicrobiia > Hakubellales > Hakubellaceae > Hakubella. The sequence continues at coordinate 6,764 of CAYYBB010000090.1, read as the reverse complement.
TTTGGAGTCCACCTGAGCCTGGGTGAGAGCCTGGCCAATACTGGCACAAGTGGCCTCCCACCACTCAGCCGGATCTTGTTCAGCCCAGTTAGGACGGGGAGCTGAAAGAGGGTATTCTGATGAAGCAGTACCTACCACTTCACCTTCTTCATTTATGACCACCGTCTTGGCGCCAGTAGTGCCTACGTCGAAACCAAGCAGATAGCTCATAGTTTCCCTCCCCAACCATCATAGGATGGGCATTATTCTACCCCCAGAAGAAGTAATACTAGCAAACGACCCCCCAGATCTTAGAGGATATTTCTTTGCTGTACCTTAGCCTCTCGCCCCTTAGAATGGTCACGCCTCCTTGGTTTCCGTTAAAAGGAAGGTAGCGCGCCTCTATGTGCTCAGTCCCTCCACAAAATCTTTATCCAGACCGAGAGCCTCATAGACGGCCTCGTATCCCTTTACCGCATCTCTCTGGGCTCGAGCCGCTCGCAGCTTCTCCCGGTCTATTTTGGAGGCCAGGTGGCAGATGAACTCCCACTGCAGTACGCTCCTTTCGATGGCCTGCACTTGATCCTCGGTGTAGGGAAAAAGATCAAAACCAATTCTTTCTCCATTTTTGCCATAGCCATAGTCCTGCAAAATGGTGGCCACCTCTAAGGTCTGCATGAAGTAGCTAGTCCCCACCATGTTATCATCATCAAAGGTGCCCCAACCGCTGTTGGCATGGAGGTGGCCCAGAAGACCCTCCTCCAAAAGAAGTTCCACGTATTCCCCCAGGTTCTCCCCGTTCATGATCAGGTGTTGCCAGTCCAGGTTGATCTTGACCTTATCCGTAGGAATCCCCATCTCCTGAATCTTGTGAATGAGGTACATGGTCATGCCCACATTGCGCATGATGATGTTCATAGCTGGCTCGGAGTTCTTATGCTCCAGGAGCAGGAGCACTCCTTTTTCTCGGGCATGGTCGGCCACCTCGGCTATTCCTTCTGCCATCCATCTCCACATATCAGCATAGGAGACCTGAAAGAGGTAATTATAACCTTCCCCTCCAGGCCAGATGATAAACCTGGCTCCCAGTTGGGCAGCCAGGTCCAGGCCAGCCTTGGTAATGCGAATGGTTTCCTCTCTGATCTGGGGATCGGGATTAATAAAAGAGCCGTGGCGGTAGCGCGGGTCCGAGAAGAGGCCCAGGGCCACAGCATAAACATCATGCTCTCCCAGAGCCCTCTTGACAGCTCCACAGTTCTCCTCATTCAGCTCTCCGGGATAGTGGTATTCATAGCCATCTACTAGATCCTTCAGCCCAGCCACAGCTCGACTAGTCCTTTCCACCATATCTTCCTGGGCTGCCTGGGGGTGATATCCTCCTGGCATGAAGCGGGTGGCATTAGGGCCAAAAGCCCAGATACCTACGCTGTTTTTCAAAGACCTGGACATGAAAGGCCTCGCTTTTCTAAAATTGGTTAGTAACATTTAGTTAACAAAGCTAACTTATGTTTTCATTTTAGTTTGGCTTTTTAGCAAAGTCAAGAGTTTTTTGCGGAGATGCTTCCTGCGGAGATTCAGAGAGAGCGTGTGTAGCAGAGGTTCCTCTTGGTTACGAAGTTATCAATGATTGTGGCACTGCAATAGAAGACAGCGCAGGCTGCGTAACCAAATCACTATCAGAGAGAAGAAGAATCTCCCGGATAACTATGCTGATGGCTCCAATGAGGCCTACATCATCGCCCAGTTTTGAGTATATTATATCCACATCCTTGATGATCTTGGGCAGTATCTTTTGTTTTACCGTATCTTTGATCCTCCTCAGCAGTAACTCTCCCCCCTGTATCATCTCTCCATGGATGATTACCACTTCGGGATCCAGGCTACTTATGACATTGGCTATTCCGAGACCCAGCCAATACCCAATCTCTCCCAAAATGTCCATGGCGAATTTATCTTTTTCATCAGCCGCCTTGAAGATGATATCAAGGGTAAGGCTTTTCGGATCTCCGTTGACCACTTTATAAACCCGAGAGTCCGGATTATCTTTCAGCCTCATAGCAGTAATATCTATGAGTCTTCCGGTGGAAGCCATGGTCTCCCAACACCCTTTGCCACCACAATAGCAGAGAGAGCCGTCAGGATTTATAGTCATATGGCCCACTTCTCCAGCGATATTATTCCTACCTCTGATCAGCCTTCCACCACTAATGACTCCCGAACCGATACCAACCCCGGTCTCTATACACACGAAATTGTTAACTCCCATCCCGGAACCGAACCACTTCTCGGCCAAAGCCTGAACCCGACATTCATTATCCATAAAGACATTAGCCTTCATCTTTCTTTCCAATATCTTGCCCAAGTCCACGTCGATCCAGCCGGGAAGATGGGGAATGAACATCACTCTATTGTTCTCGCTATCCACAATACCCGGTAGCCCAATTCCGATCCCCAAAAGATCCTGTCGGGTCTTGCGAGCTTTCTTAAGAACGTTGCTAAAGGTGGACACCATTTTCTCTATGATGACATCCCTGGTGTCTCCCTCTGGAATATCTACTTCTTCTCTGGCCAAGATATGAGCATCCAGATCGGCTAGAACTGTCTTTATCCTGCTTACCTCCAACATGCAGCCAATAACATACCCGACCTCAGCATTGAACTCCACTAAGAGCGGTGGCTTACCTCTATTTTTGGTAGAGTTCACCCCACCCACTTTTCTGACCAGGTTGTCCCTTATTAGAGAGTCCACCAGCTTGGTCACAGTGGGCTTGCTTATGTTGGTGATCTCAGAGAGGGTAGCCCGGGAGATAGGGCCCCGGCTCCTTATCTCTCTCAGCAGAATAGCCTTATTTATTTCTTTCAGCAGTGAAGGTCTGCCTATAGTAATTCTCTTTTTCATCTTGTCACCCATTTCAGAAAGAATGATAACATAATTTTCCTACTGAGTCTTATTGATTAAACCAAAGTGCTGTGGTACTATCTCCCCATTGCCAAACTGAAGGCATTCCACTACAGAATAACCTATTGAGAGGAGATAGGAGGATTTTTATGTCCCAAGTTTGTGATATCTGTGGTAAGCGGCCCCTTTACGGACATAATGTGAGCCACTCCCATAAAAAGACCTTGCGGAGATGGGAGCCCAATCTACGCAAGATAAGAATCGAGGATAAGGGTAAAATCAAAGTGGTTAAGGTCTGCAATAAATGTGTCAAGGCTGGTAAGGTTAAGAGAGCGCTCTAGGAAGTAAAAACATCTGCTTCGTATCTGGCTCTCTTCGTCAGCCAGCCCTCTTTGCCAGCTAGCTCTCTTCACCAGATACGAATCTCCTGAACTCCCTGCTATTTCTACATCTCGACCTCGGCTCTCAAGACTTCTTCTCCGTCCTCAAGGTTGAGGAAACGGAGGACCTCATCCGAAATAGTGGCTATGGTCTTGATCTTGGGGCCTTTGGGAAGAGAGGGGCTACCGGGATTGATCAGATAAATACCGTTCCTTAGTTGATACCCGAAGACGTGAGTGTGGCCGGTAATAACAAAGTGGCACTTTTCCTCCTGGGCCAGGGTCAGCAGGTCTTCCTGACTGCGCTTATCACCGTGGTTGATCAGGAAGGACTTTCCCTCCCAATTGAAAACGGAAAATTCAGAAAGGATGGGCCACTTGATGGCCAGTTGATCAACCTCGCTGTCGCAGTTGCCCCGGGCGAAAACCAGAGGTATGGGAGATTCATTGATCAGATCGGCAGTCTCTTTGGGACTGTAGGAGGACAGGATGGGGTTAAAGACGCCGTGGTAGAGAACGTCTCCAGCATGTAGAATATAGTCACATCCAGCAAGGATGTGAAAGCTCTTTTTCACAGCTTCCAGGTCGCCGTGGGTGTCGCTCATTAGACCTACCTGCATTTTCTTACGCTCCTCTCTATCTCGCCTGATAATCCACAGGCAAGTCGGAACTCATCCTCTGACTCTCTGCCTTCCCCTACAAGTATTCCAGCAGGGCTTTTACCTTTTCTCCAGAAGTTACAGTCATCACCATAACTGCACTCCCGTAAGCTCTGGCCCGCCCAAAGGCTTCCTCCAGAGCGCTGAACACTTGTCCATCCTCTTCCGCCCAGACACAGGTGCTCATGGGAGTGACTCTGTACTGCAGACCTCTTTCTTTAAAGGTCTTCCAGACCTCCTCAATGGCCGGATTCAGGTCCTCCTGGGCCAGAGGGTAAAGGCTCACCTGGGCCATCATCATCTTCATTTACCTCCTACTTAATACTTGATTTGTTCCCGCAGGCTTTCCCCAGTGGAAAGACCCTTCAGGATTATCCTCTAACTTTACCACCTATACAATCCCTCGAGCCAAGGTAAATGGTTGTAAGAGGTGGCGTCCCTGCAAAAAGGGCCGAATTTTAGTAATACCAAAAGTATCTATCAGTGACGGTCAGGAAAGACTTCCGCTCAGCCAGCGGAGCGTTCCCAGCTTCCACAGAGCCAGGATGATCGCTGCCGTCCCCACCAGAGCTGTTGCTAAAACAACCCAGTCTATCTCTCTCACCCGGATATCCCGCCAATAGGTTCGAGTGGGGTAGGCACCAAAGGCTTTGCTATCCATAGCGATGGCCACTCGCTCTGCCTTGCGGACAGCACTTACCAGAAGAGGTATAGCATATCTCTTTAAGCGGCGGTAAGTGCCCCTGATTCCTCTAATTTCCTATGATTTCCTGGAGCATGAATCTAAGTAATCGGTCCCAGCAACCTCACTACTAGCAAAAGTCCCTCCCCTATTCTCACCTCTGCGGGAGAAGCTGTGAGGACATTGCTGATACCACGGGGAAAGTCCAGGGTCAGCTCCCCGTCGGTAAGAGCATATTTAAGATTTTTGGTGTAAATTCCTTTAGTTACCGGGGTCAGGGAGATCAGAGAAACAGTGTCTCCCGCCTGGCCCTCGATAATCCCAAAATCGTTGATGAGATAAATTTCCTGCACCTCGTCCATCATCCTGACTTTGACTCCTTTCAGGACCGGAGAGGCCAAAAGATAGAGGTTGGCCAGAGTGTGATCCAGGCGGGATCCCAGAGCACCGATCATTATTATCTCATCTGCTCCCCGCTCCACGGCATATTCCACAGCCAGTTGGGTATCTACTTTGTCCTTTTCTCGCTCGTGAGTTATGAAAATACATCCTTCTTCCCTCAGTTCCCTCAGAAGTCTCTCATCCAGGGAATCCATATCTCCGATGACCACTGAGGGCCTTAATCCTAACTCAAGGGCATTCTGAACCCCACCGTCAGCACAGATAACCTCATCCTGAGGGCCAAAAGAGATCAATTTGCTCAAGCCTTTTTGAACATGGCCATTAGCTACTATAATTGCTCTCATCTTCGTCCCCTCTCCCTCAAATATGATTTCGCCCCTTTTCCGGAAAGGGAGCAGTGGTGACATATAAGGATAGACCAAGGTCTAGCTGCTTTTTTTCTTCCTGTTAATTATCGTTATGTGGCCATCACCCACCAATGATGGAAAATTATGGCTACCCTCGGACCTCCAAATCAGCAGTGGATGCCTACCCACAAAAAAACACCCCTTACGGGATGTCCTTCTAAAGACTTTTCCTATGCTCCGTACGCTGGTATTACCCAGATCAGGTTCAAAGGGTATTTCTCAGCCCTCTTTCGAGAGCACCCCCGCAAGCTATTTAATTGTGTGACGACTCCCCGCAATGAATTGCAGGGCTTCTCGGTTCATTCTGTCCACCACTGTGGCGCAGTCCCCGAAGGCCCCGTCCAGGCCCTTAGGTCAATTCTAGCACAAAAGTATAATTGCCTTTTACCTTTCAGGCCGTACTTCTAGCTTCAGGATAACTTTCGGAATAGTCCAAGAAATAGCCTAGTTCTTAATTCCCTTCTCAATTTCCTCGAACTCGCTCTGGACTTTCTTCTCCACCTCTTCGGTAGACCGTTTGAATCCTGCGATAGCCTTGCCAATGGCTTCACCGATCTGAGGCAATTTTCGGGGGCCAAAGATGATCAGAGCAATAACCAAGATAATTATTAGCTCAGGTACACCCAGCCCAAATATTCCTGCCATTCTTCTCCATCCTCCCGATGTTTATTTACCGAAATGTAGTTCGCGCCACAAAGTATCTCCTTTTCGACCGCTATCCTCTCGGCCTTAGATAAAATACATTATAGCACAATAAACCTGCCAAACAATAGGGGTTGGATGTACTCTTCTCTTTTGTCATGCCGCTTACTAGTAGCCCGATAATACGTGTCGCATAAGCCCGCGTCCCATGGGTGTTCCATGCTTTCCATGCCGTATTTCAGGCGCGATAGTCATTTCCTCATATATGGTTATCCCATCTCCTTATGTGAGTTCACACTGCCGCCTGTAAGGGCCTCACAGAAATCATATCCCTTGATTTTACAGGACGTAGGTCTCTTTCGTTCAGTTCAACCAGCGCTTGGGTGTGTCCGTCAGCAGCTACAAACTCAACCTCATAATTATGAGAGCCGTAGATTTCAACAATCGCTCCTAAATCACCCTTTTCCAAACCGTACTGTTTAAGGTTTTTAGTTAACACCACTGTTTCGAGCAACTTAAACTTCATTTGTCTTAACCTCCTGGGACAATAGTTACCAATCTCGGTGTGTCTTCTCCGTGATATCTTGACTACATGCGTAGTTTACCGCAGTATTTGGTTTATGTCAAGAGATCCCTTCGTGCCTGTGATTCACATCCTAGCATGCACGGACACAGCGCCCACAGGATCATCCACATGTCTGTTGTCCAACAGAA
>CAYYBB010000089.1:0-8105 GCA_964469465.1 uncultured Actinomycetota bacterium | reverse complement strand
CTCGCTTCAAGTAGAGCCTTTTTTCTTTATGATCCATATCCCGTGCAGTAATTACTTGTGCCCTTTCTCTATCGGCCAGGACATAGACGACAAAAAGGTATCGCCCTCCTATCGTCTTGCCGTAAAGGTAACATCTCCCTTGCTTTCCCCTACGGATATGTGGAGAACCCTCGAAAGCAACCTCCTCCACTTCATCGGGTGTAACTCCATGATTGGCTATGTGATCTATAGTATCTTCATCCCACTTAAAGGATCTGATTTCCACAGAAAAAAGTATAGCATAGTGATATAATGTGTCAACACTTTGGCGAAAGCAGTAAGGCATGAGCCTTTTATGCTGATGTTAGGGTGACGTGCGGTTATCATAGCGGAACCCCTCTTTTTATTGCATCGTTTAGCTTACCCATCATATATCCGATTCCTTTACAACCACTCAGTGGGGTGATGATTTCCCTTCCTGAAAAAACTTCGTTAACCATTTCAACGTAATTTGTACCACCTAAAACTACGATTTTGTTATAGTTATTCAATGCCTTTTTCAGCACTTGAACAGAAAGTTCATTTGCAGTTACAGGTTTTGTCTTTCTGTCATTAAAACTTACATTATAAGGGCCAGGAACAATATCATCTGGAAATAAGAACCCATATTTTGCTGATAGAATACACCATGAAGATGGGTAAAACTTCTCGGCATATTCTCTACACTTCGTAGCAAATGGTCCAATATACACATATCTTGCTTTAGTGGGACCTGCATTTGAATTCGTATCCCATATCTTTCTGTTTCCACATGGGATAATACAAAGTGTTTTCATGTTTCCAACTCCACAACGCCGTTTTCTATCTTAATTTTTCCCTTGATGCAAAGGTCTCTTGCTTCACATTTACTATATGCAGGGCAAAAGCCAGTTATCTTGTCTCGGTTTGTGCAACCGTATTTTGATAAATGCCAAAGTGGTTCATCTACATCTAAGGCTATCATAGTTCTGTTTTTTACATTCAAATTCCGTGGCCCAGGCATGGTATCATGGAAGCTAGAGGTGAGCAGCCATGGCGGAGATACGGGTAGGTACCTGTTCCTGGACCGATAAGACCTTGCTAGAGAGCAAGACCTTCTATCCCCCAGGCCTCAAGACCGCTGAGGACAGGCTCAAGTTCTATGCCCAGCATTTTAACACAGTGGAGGTGGATTCCACCTTCTATGCCCTTCCGGCCCGGCGTAACGCTGAGCTGTGGGCCGAGAGGACCCCTTCTGACTTTATCTTTCATATCAAGGCCTTTGGCCTTCTAACCCAGCATGCCGTGGAGGTGGCCCGGCGCTCCCGCAAGACCTTCATCATGTTTAATAACTGCTACCAGGACTATGCCATCCGCAATGCCAGCCAGTTGGCCCACCTGGTGCGGGATCTGGAGCACTACCTGCGGCAGAGGGAGGCGCGGGTGCCGAGCCCTTAGTCTTCCCGGTACTTGCCTGCGCCCCAACATTGTTGTTTTAAGCCTAATGAGCAAGCCCTTTCTTGAGAAAACCTCATGACCAAAATTTGGACAGTGCCCAAAAGGGTTGCCTTTTTGCGCCCCTTGAGTGACAATCCCAGATGACTACAATTTCTTTGTTCTTGGACACCTCAGGCTGGCTATGAGGACAGAAAGTCAGGAGCCGGCAGGCTTGGCTGGACTTGGGTGACAGGATCTGACAGGGCAAAGAGTTAAATATATAATAGAATGAAAGTTCGTTCATGAAATCTATCTGGCTAATTCCATCAAATGCGATCTTATGAGAAGAGAGGATCGAGAGCACGGAAATCCTTCTGGCCAAGCATGCTGGCTACTGTTATGGTGTTAACCGGGCCATCAAGATGACCCTGGACGCCTCGGAACAAAGGGGAGGTCCTATTTACACTCTGGGCCCCCTAATCCACAACCCTCAGGTGGTAGATAAACTCACGGAGCGGGGAGTTTTTCCCGTCGAAGATATCCATGAGGTAGAAGGAGGGGGCATTATTATAGTCAGATGCCACGGGATTGACCCAAAAGTCATTTTGGAAGCTAAAAATAGGGGATTGAGGGTGATTGATGCTACCTGTCCCTACGTACGTAAGGTGCAGGATAAGGCCTCCCTTTTAGTCAGGGAGGGCTACTTTTTAGTCATTCTGGGGGAGAGGGGTCACCCTGAGATCAATGGTATTGTGGCCTGTGCCGGTGGGGAACACATAGTCCTGGAGAGTGTCGATGAGGTCGACCATCTCCCTCGCCGAAGAAAAGTGGGGCTGGTAGTCCAGACCACCCATTCTCAGTCTAATCTAGCTGCTCTGGTGAGTGAATTGATCAAAAGAGTAGGAGAGCTTCGGGTTTACAATACCATCTGTAATGCCACCATGCTTCGTCAGAGATCAGCCCTGGAGCTGGCTAGAAAAACTGATCTGATGCTGGTGGTGGGAGGCAGAAACAGTGCTAATACCACCAGGCTGGCAGAGATCTGCAGAGGGGTCAATCCCCATACCTTTCATGTGGAGACCGCGGAAGAGATAGAAGAACAGATTTTCCAGGAGGTCAGGACCGTGGGAATCACCGCTGGAGCATCTACACCTGACTGGATAATCGAGGAGGTAGTGGAGAAGATAAAAGCCATCTCCTCAGAAGCCCTTGAACTGAAACATGGTAAGGCGCCATGATCCAGTAGACCAGGAACATACTTGAGTTAGGACGTGGGAAGCAATGGAAGTAAAAGCTCTGGTCTGCAAGGTAGCCAGGGGGAGCATAGCCGAAAGGTGGGGGATAAGGCCAGGTGACCGGCTTCTCAGCCTGAATGGGAACAGACTGAGAGACGTCTTTGACTATCAGCTTCTGGTCCAGGAGCCGGAGCTGGAGTTGCTCATGCAGAGAGACGGTAATCTCATTACTCTGCATATATTAAAGGAAGAATCCCAGGACCTGGGAATTGAATTTGAGAATTCTCTTTTTGATGGAGTCAAGAAATGCAATAGCAATTGCCTGTTTTGTTTTGTAGATCAAATGCCCAACGGACTGAGGAGGACTCTCTATTTTAAGGATGATGATTACCGACTCTCCTTTCTTCACGGCAACTTCATTACCTTGAACAACCTGATGCCAGAAGAGGTGGAGAGAATAGTCAAATTCCACATCAGCCCTCTTTATGTATCCCTCCATAGCACTTTGCCTCAGGTAAGGTCCTTTCTCATGGGCACATCTCGGGCAGAACATGGTCTCAGGATGCTGCAATACCTGGACTGCCAGGGAGTCTCGACCAACGTTCAGATTGTTCTATGTCCAGGAATAAATGAGGGGACTGTCCTGGAAAGGACTCTGGCCGATCTTTTGTTCAACTACAACTATGTAAACACAGTTGGCATTGTACCTGTAGCCAGGGGGGATCATTTCCATGGCCATCCACGGATCGTAAATTGCACTCCAGAGAAGGCCGGGAAATTAATTGAGACCGTGGAGCGGTGGCAGCAGGCCTTCAGGGCTAAGAAGGGCAGAAATACTGTATTTGCCGCCGATGAGTTCTTCGTACTAACCAGGAGGCCCTTTCCGGAAAGAACTTATTATGACCATTTTGAGCAACTGGAAAACGGCATTGGTCTCTGTAGACTCTTTATGGATGAGGCAGAAACATACCTGGAGGAGATGCTTTCCCAAGCAAAAATCAGGGATGAGCATGGAGCAGAGAAGAGGGCAAAGATGACCATTAGGGCTCCATCCTCTCCTTTGCTGATAGTTACAGGGGTAGCCGCCAAACCCGTTCTGTCAAAAGTCTTACAAGAAGTGCTGAGTATTTATCAGGTAGATGTAGAGCTATTGGCAGTCCGCAACAGTTCTTTGGGACCCCGGATTACGGTCACCGGACTTCTTTTCGGGAAGGATATCATAGAAGCTCTTTCCAGCTCAGGCTACACCAGGAGAGTGGTTCTTCTGCCCGATATCATATTTAACTCCCATGGCCGCACCTTAGATGGAATGAGCCTGCGTGATCTAAAAGAGAACACCGGTCTTTCTATACGAGTGGTAAGATCTGAGGGGAAAGCTTTTGTCCAGTCCATTCTAGGCCGAAATACTCTAGGGGGAAAGAGAGATCACGACTTAAGTCTGGAATCAGACACAGGAAAAACCGCAACTATGGTCAAGTCCAAGGAGGAAATTGCTCATGTATGTCACCAGCATTGATGATGTAAAAGCAGAGGAAGTTAATCCCGATCATGCTGAAAAAGTGACGGTGCGCTGGCTCCTATCCCAGGAGATTGGAGTGCCTAATTTTGAGATAAGATACTTTGAGTTTAAGGCGGGAGGATATACCAAAGAAGACCGACATCCCTTTGAGCATGAGGTCTTCGTGGTACGGGGTGAGGGTACAGTTGTAGGAGAAAATGGGGAGAGGAAGCTAAAGCCTGGACATGCCATCTATATTGCTCCCAACGAAGTTCACCACTTCAAGAACGAGGGGACAGAGCCCTTTGGCTTCATCTGCCTCATTCCCAGGGGTCTTAGCAGGGCCGGGAAGAAATAAGAAATGGAGTAAGCAGATCCCCCACTCTGGACATCTTAGTACAGCTTAGTACAGTTTTTCGTGGATAGGTGATACGTTATCCTCAGCATCGTTGTCCGTTTTGCAGAAATTTTGCAGAAAAATACATCAGTAAATTTGTGAGCCAGAAGTACTTAGGAAATTTCTTCCATCGTCCCAAATAGTTGTTTTGAGGTGGTAGTTCTTGATCGGATTACCTGTTGTGGCTGTAGTAGGTCGCCCCAATGTGGGCAAATCAACTTTGATTAACCGCATCTGCCAGAGCTCGGAATTGGTGGTTCAGGAAAAGCCGGGCAGCACCAGGGACCGTAAATACATGGGCACTGACTGGAGAGGACGCCTTTTTCAGCTTGTGGATACGGGCGGCCTGGACTTAAGATCCGATGAAAAGCTACACCAGGATGTGGTCAGACAGGCTACTCTGGCCATGGAAGAGGCAGATCTTATCCTGTTTTTGGTTGATGGCAAAGAGGGACTGCTTCCCTCCGATCTGGAGGTAGCCTCTGCTCTGCGGAAAGCAACCAAACTTGTATTTTTGGTAGTTAACAAGATAGATAATCCGGAAGATCTGTACTCCCATATGGAGTTCTACTCCCTAGGTTTTGGTGATCCTATAGCTATCTCTGCGTTGCATGGGATAGGTGTGGGCGATCTTTTGGATGAAGTGGTTAAACATCTTCCGGTCAAAGAAGGGGGACTCAAGGTCGACCTCTCCATTGCCATAGTCGGCCGGCCCAATGTGGGCAAATCCTCTCTTCTCAACCGCATCTTGGGCCAGGAGAGGGTCATTGTTTCCGATCTTCCTGGCACCACCCGAGATGCCATAGATACCATGGTCAAAATGGGTGACCTCATGGTCCAGTTTGTAGACACAGCCGGTATCAGAACCAAGAAAAGTGGATACGATGACGTGGACTACTATAGCGTAATACGCACTTACCGCTCCCTGGAAAGGAGCCAAATAGCTCTGGTGATTATTGACGGCTCAACGGAGATATCGCGAAAAGATGTAACCATTGGCTGGGAAGCTCTGAAAAGGGGATGTTCCATAATCTTTGTTCTGAACAAGTGGGATAAGCTGGCCCAGGGGGAAAGGCTGGCTATGAACGAGGCAGCAACAGAAAAGCTGGCTGATCTTGCTTTTGCTCCCGTGGTAAGAATATCTGCCAAAACAGGTATGGGTTTAAATAAGCTTCTCAAGACCATCTTTCAGGTCTTCCAGGAAAGATCTAAAAAGATAAGTACCAAGAAACTGAACGAGTTCCTTCAGGAGATAGCCCAAAAGGCTCAGACGGCCGGTTTCTCAGCCCTTAAGCTAAAATATATGTCTCAGATCAAGACAGATCCTCCCACCTTCATCCTTTTTTTGAAAAACGTCTCCAAAGCCAGTGAATCCTTCAGGAGATTTGTCATCAATAACCTGCGCGCCCGCTTTGGGTTCAGTGCAGCTCCCATAAGGTTAATCCTGCGGGAAGCGGAATAAGGGACAAAGAATTAAAGAGCAAAAGTAAGTTGGGTTTAGCCATAGTCTGGTGTATACAGTATAGAGGCACAAGCAGCTCGCCTGATAGGAAAAGGTCATACTATTGAACCGGCCCAACGTAAAAAAGCACTTAGGGTAGAAGGTTTTGAAAAATCGTTGCACAACCATAATTTAATCCCCGCAAAGCAATTGACGCCTCCTGGAAAAAACTCTATAATGTGTACACACACAACATGGAGGATCACGATGAAAAGATTGAACATTGAGCTTCCTGAAGACCAGTATCAATTTCTCAAGAATTGGGCTGAGGCGAAGAGGACATCCTTGGTAGGAGCTATCCGTCAGGCCATTGAGGCTATGAGAGAAATGTCCATGAGTTACAACTACCGAGAAGATCCTCTATACAAGATGGATGCTTCATTTGACAGTAAGTTAGGCGATTTGGCAGCAAACCACGACAAATACTTGTACGGAAAAGAAAATTGAAACTCTTTGTAGATACAGGTGCTTTTGTGGCCATCAAAGATAGGGCTGATAGCCACCATCTCGCCGCGGTGAGTTTCAACCGTGCTTCTATTGAACAGAAAAGGCAATTCGTGACCACCACCTATGTGGTGGATGAGACCTTAACCCTTCTTAAAATCAGAGCGAACCATCGCATCGCTGTTCAGTTCGGAGAGGAGATCAGGGCCAGCAGGCTTCTCAGGATTCTACATGTAACTCCGGAGATATTAGAGGAGGCATGGAAGATATTTGTTAAGGCCGATGATCAGCCCTTTAGCTTTACCGACTGTGTAAATTTTTCTGTCATGTTGAGAGAAAAAATATCCTCGGTCTTTGCCTTTGACGGTCACTTCGAGAAGTATGGCTTTGAGCAACTTCCTCTTGCCTGATCTGCCACCGTGCTGACCGAGGCAAAGGTAGCGCTGGATAAACTGTTCGAACTCTACTCCGTCTTCCTATATTTTTTACCTGTCCAGGTTTTCTCAGTCGTTGTTTTATGTTTCGTCTGAGAGGAACCACCTGTACTTTCAGTATACTTGTTCCCCAAGATTGGTACGTCAGAACTTGAGAACCCCCCAAATTTATTCGTGGGGAGTGTCAAAGGTCCGTTCACTCCCACCGGAATGTCTTCGCTGACACTACCACCCCTACAATTAGCATCCCAAATAGCACGGCCACCTTTAGGAGATACTCACCCCATGGCTCGGCAAACCACAGCTCCTGAAGCAACTGTACCACATAGGTCAGGGGCAGGACATGGCCCACCATACCAAAGATCTCCCCTTCCTGTACCTCGAAAGAGACATCATCCACCGCCACCACAGGACCATAGACTTTACGCAGGTGTTCGACTTGTACAACAGGCACGATTTCACCCTCCATTTGTGATATTTTGTCCAGTGCATTGCCTTTGGAAAAGAGCAGGCAAATTTCGTTTAACGACGACGTATGACGCAGGCTGTTCATATTTCACCACTCGTAATTGTATTCTTCTATCCACTCATGGAAATCATCATCCTCAGCTTCAAAGTATGTTTTAAGTCTCATTTCAAACCATGCTTTATCTTTACATACATCTTTAATTTCACCCAACTGTTCCTCGGATATAAAACCTTTCTCATTGAGAAATGTGAAAAAATCGGAAATGGACTTAAGATAAGATTTGATGGTAGGCAAAGAAGGATTCCAAAACTTTCTAATATACCAATTGCCCAAAAATGTTCTAATAGTGTCTCCAGAAACTTCCAAAATACTCATGGCATCGTCATAAACAAAGAGATAATTCATTATAAAGAACGCCGCCATTTCAGTTCGCTTGCCAGCAGTGCTCTCTTTTATTCCTTTGTCTTTCAAATATTCATAAAAATGATCGAAGATTATTTTAGACCTTTTCCATTGTTTTTCGTACTCTTCTTCTGAGTTATTTTCCTTGATGCATTCGAAATGTTCAATTTTTATTTTTTCCATCTTACCACCTCAAACTTTCTCATCAGCCGAGTAATATGTCGCCTAACGCCGTGCCCGATTTTTTATCTTTCCATATATGGCGTTACTGCAAAAACCAGATTTTGGGCC
>CAYYBB010000088.1:0-8133 GCA_964469465.1 uncultured Actinomycetota bacterium | reverse complement strand
GTCGTTCCTCCACCACCTCCGAGCAAGAGAACTCTTACTCTGGGAACACGCTACTCTCCCGAGTGTGTCTGTTTTCCCTTCAAGGTAAATGTGGGTAATTATCTGGAGGCTCTGGAGAAGGGAGCGGATACCATTGTTATGCTGGGGGGTTGTGGTCCCTGCCGCTTTGGCTACTATGCGGAAATACAGCGACTAATCCTGCAGGATTTGGGCTATCAGTTCGATATGATAGTACTGGAGTCACCCCAAATATCCTGGCGGGAGTTTCTAGGAGGAATTCACAAATTGGTTCGGGGCAATTCTCTGAAAGAGATCCGCAGGACCATCCAGACTACCTGGGCTAAAATATTGGCTATAGATGAGGTCGAGGAAATGGTGAGACAGATCCGGCCCCGAGAGCTGACCAAAGGTGCTACAACCAGGGCTTATCGGAGAGCTTTGGACTTGATTGATGAAGCGAAAGATTTAGATGCCATAGAAAGAGCCAAAAAGGCTGCCCTCCAAGAAATAAGCAGAGTTCCTGTTAGATCCCGAAATGACGTGCTGAAGGTGGGATTGGTAGGAGAATTCTATACCGTGCTTGAGCCCTTTGCCAATCAGGATATAGAAAGACTTCTGGGCGAGATGGGAGTGGAAGTAGTCCGCTTCCTCACCGTAAGCGAGTGGGTGCGGAATAATCTTGTCGGGAGTTCGGAGAGCAAGAAGAGGAGGGAGGAAATTCACCAGGCAGCATACCCGTATATAAGAAGTTTTGTGGGGGGTCACGGACAGGAATCTGTGGGAGAGACCGTGCTTCACGCTCGATCAGGGTGCGACGGAGTCATTCACCTTCTTCCCTTTGCCTGTATGCCCGAAATAACCGCTCGCAGCGTTCTCCCTCGGGTAAGCAGAGATCTGGCTCTACCCATCCTGAGCCTGAGTCTGGATGAACAGACCGGCAAAGCGGGTATCATCACCCGTCTGGAAGCCTTTGTAGACCTTCTGGCCAGGAGACGGAGGGTTGGCTCCTCAGTAGTCCGGCGTGCCGAGGTTGAGATGAGTCGATAGGTGGAAGAGAAAGCTTGATCCAATCAACACGGTTTGCCCTTGCTGTATTTCTTCTTTTCTAAATAACCATTTGCTATGGCCTGGTACTGACAACTAGCTTGCCCCAAAGCGCTGGTGACTAATCTGGATAGCTCCATATCATAGATCTTATAATGGTCAACAGAGGATACCTATGAGAAAGATTCTGGTTGTAGACGATGAGAGAGCTATCGTTGAGTCCCTGGAATATGCTTTAGAGAGGGATGGGTATAAAGTTCTGCGTGCCTTTGATGGGGCGGAAGCTCTAAAGGTATTTCGCTCCCAGAAACCAGATCTCATCATCCTGGATCTCATGTTGCCCATAATGAGTGGGGAAGAGGTATGCCGTTTGGTTAGAAAAGAGAGCTCCATCCCTATAATCATGCTCACCGCCAAGGACTCAGAGATAGACCGAGTAGTGGGATTAGAGATTGGAGCTGATGACTACGTGACCAAGCCTTTCAGCATAAGGGAGCTGGTGGCCCGGGTGCGGGCTCTCCTCAGAAGAGCTTCTGGGGAATCTCCTTCCGGTCAGGAGAGGAAGGAATCTTTTTCTGTGGGTCCTTTTCTGGTGGACAGAGAAAGACATGAGATTAGATACCACGGAGAAGTTCTTCAGTTACCCCTTAAGGAATTCATGCTTCTGGAACTATTACTGCGAAATTCAGGACGAGTCCTCACTCGAGAGATAATTTTGGAACAGATCTGGGTCCCCAACTTTTACGGCGATAACAAAACTGTGGACGTCCATATCCGACGCCTTCGGAAAAGGATAGAGCCGGACCCTGCTACTCCCCGTTTTATTAAGACTGTCCGGGGTATTGGTTATAGATTTGAGTTGGAAAATATGGACTAAGAAGCAAAGGTGGCGTTCCTGCAAAAAGGCGCGAATTTTAGTATTTGGCCCCATCCGGTCAGTCTAAATCAGATGATAAATTGACCCAAAATCTGGTTCTTGCAGTATGAAGGAGAGACCAGTGCAAGCGAGCAGTTTTAAAGCCGTTCTCCTCTGTTTTTTTATCTCTTTGCCCAGCCTTTTGGCTGTAGCCCTGATTCTGGTTCTGCTCCGTATCCTTCCTGCCACTGCCTGGCTCCTTTGGGTTCTGGGCAGCGCTGCCATTGCCTCAGCCGTCTCTCTTTTGGTTAGTCTGGTGCTGGACAGGAAAAGGGCCCAGGAGCTGCGGGATATTAGCCGGGCTGTTCGGGCCATGACTCAGGGAGATCTGGAGCAAAGGGTTCACCTGACTCCTCGTAGCGAACTGGGGAAGCTGGCCATAGATATTGACCGTATGGCTGAGCATGTGAGAGACCAAATGAGGGAACTCTCCGGCAAGAAGACCCAGCTGGAGATAGTGCTTTCCAATATGGCTGATGGAGTCCTGGTGACTGACGCCCAGACCAGAATAATTATGTGTAACCCGGCAGCAGAAAAGATCTTTGGTTTTCAGGCCTCCAGAGTGGTAGGACGAAGAACTATCGAGGTATTCCCAAGCTATCGAGTGGAAGAGCTGGTATCCAAAGCTTTGGAAGGAGAGGAAGCTTTTTCAGAGGTGGAGATCCATGATCCCCGACGGAGGATCTTAAAAATGAAAGTCTCGCCTCTGCGAGCGGAAAGGGATGAGATGATGGGCGTGGTGTTGGTGGTGGACGATGTGACCAAGGTGAGACAGTTGGAAAGATCCCGCAGAGAATTCACGGCCAATGTCTCGCACGAGCTCCGCACCCCCATATCTGCGATCCAGGCTCTGGCAGAGGCTCTTCTGGAGGGTGCAAGTCAAGATCCTCATCTTAGCACTCGCTTTGCGAAAAGTATTTACCAGGAGATCAGACAGTTGGCTAATCTGGTGGATGACATCCTTTACCTCTCTCGGCTGGAATCAGAGGAAATCCCTCTCCATAAACATCCAGTCTCCCCGGAGATGATAGCAGAGAAAGCCGTGGATCCATTCCGGACCCGGGCCAAAGAGAAAGGAATTGAACTGAAGGTGAAAATCTCTCCTAATATCTCCCCGGTGCCGGTAAATGAGCAGTATATCATCATATCTCTCTCTAATCTCTTGGATAATGCCATCAAGTATACTCCTGCTGGCGGCACAGTTTCTGTAATCCTAGAGGAGGAAGAGGAGGAGATCTCTTTCAGGGTGTCTGATACAGGGGTAGGTATCCCTACCAGAGAACTTCCCCGCATTTTCGAGCGTTTTTATAGGGTGGACAAGGCTCGCTCCCACGAGTCAGGAAGTACCGGCCTTGGCCTTTCCATCGTCAAGCATGTGGTAGAAAAACATGGGGGACGCATAGAGGTAAAAAGCTTCTTAGGCAAAGGCTCTACGTTCACTATTTATCTACCCAAGAACATCCCGCAGTAATTGTGCCCCAGCCTTTAGTCAAAGCAGGGGACAGCCGAAAATACTAATTTGTATCGTGCTGCCCAGCAATAATGGCGTGCTCGCAAAAAGGGCCAAATTTTAGTAGTTGGCCCCATCCTGCGCATCTAAATCGGACGGCAAATTGACCCAAAATCTGGTTTTTGCAGTTCCGCCAATAATTATTTATCTCCCAGCCCTCAGCCGAAGCGGCCAGTGATGTAATCCTCTGTTCGTTTGTCCTTGGGCCTGGTAAAAATGTGATCGGTCGGCCCATATTCCACCAGTTCTCCTGCTCCATCCTCTGCCATCATCAGGAAGGCTGTGTAGTCCGACATGCGGGCCGCCTGCTGCATATTGTGGGTGACAATGATGATGGTGTAGCGCTTCTGCAGTTCCCGGATGAGGTCCTCGATCTTTAAAGTGGCAATAGGATCCAGGGAGCTACAGGGCTCATCCATAAGGATGATTTCCGGCTCCACCGCCAGAGTTCGGGCGATGCAGAGACGCTGTTGTTGGCCGCCGGAGAGGGTCAAAGCGCTTTTATGTAGGCGGTCCTTGACCTCGTCCCACAGGGCTGCCCGACGGAGGGACCGCTCAACGAGTTGATCCAGGTTTCCCTGGTAGCTATTTATCCGAGGACCAAAGGCTACGTTGTCGTACACCGATTTGGGAAAGGGATTGGGTTTCTGAAATACCATGCCGATCCGGTAGCGAATTTCGGTGGGGTTCGTATCATTGGCGTATAGATCCTGACCGTGGAACAACACCTGACCCTCTGCTCTGGCCTGGGGAATCAGGTCATTCATGCGGTTGAAAGAGCGAAGTAGGGTGCTCTTTCCACATCCCGAGGGACCAATGAACGCGGTAACCTGGTGGCGGTGCACTTTCAAGGTGATGTCTCGAAGTGCCTGAAAGTTTCTGTACCAGATGTTTAAGTTGCGGGTTTCCAGGATCGCACCGTCGGTATGCATTGGCATTACAGTTGGGATCTTTTCTGATACTTGTTTCTGAGCAGGATAGCCGCTGCGTTCATAGTGAGTAGTACTATGAGAAGGACAATAATTGCGCCGGCTGCAATATCGTGGAACTCTTTCCGGGGCCGAGATGCCCAGTTGAAGATCTGAATAGGTAGCACAGTGAAAGGATCCAGAGGGCTGCTTGGGGTGAAGGCGATGTAAGTCAGGGC
This sequence comes from uncultured Actinomycetota bacterium, assembly GCA_964469465.1. GTDB lineage: Bacteria > Actinomycetota > Humimicrobiia > Hakubellales > Hakubellaceae > Hakubella. The sequence goes on along the minus strand of CAYYBB010000088.1, from coordinate 3,516 downwards.
GCCGATCATGATCAGTGGCGCGGTCTCACCGATGGCTCGAGACATGGAGAGGATAAAGCCGGTCAGAATCCCCGGAAAGGCTGCAGGAAGGACAATATAGCGGATAGTCTGCCAGCGGGTACTACCCAGGGCATAAGCGGCCTGGCGCAGCTCATCGGGAACGGCGCGGATGGTCTCTTGAGAAGCGATAATCACGATGGGGAGGACGAGCAGGGTCATGGTCAGTGCTCCTGATAAGACGCTCCGCTGTAGGGCCAGCATTCGCACAAAGAGTGCCAGGCCCAGGATACCGTAGACGATAGAAGGTACCCCGGCCAGGTTGGAGATATTAGTCTGAATGAGCCGCGTCAGGAAGTTACGGGAGGCGTACTCTTCCAGGTAAATGGCCGTCCCCACCCCGAGGGGCAGGGAAAACAGAGTAGTTAGGCCCATCAGCCAGAGGGTTCCCCATAGGGCGGACTTGATACCTGCCTGCTCAGGAAAGCGGGAAGGGAAGCTGCTAAGAAATTGCCAGTCCAGCCAGCCCACTCCGTCGGCAAACACATCTACTAGCAGCGTTGCCAATACCACAATCCCCACCAGGGTCGCCACCAGGCACATTGCCCAAAAAGCTTTACCCACCCTCTTCCGAGCTAAAAGCCGCCTGTCGAATATGTCCTCAGTCTTCATCAGTATCGCTCCCGGTAGCGGGCTACAAACTGGCCCAGGATGTTTATGATGAGAGTCATTACAAAGAGGGTCATGCCGACGGCGAAGAGAGTTTTGTACTCTATGGTGCCAGCAGGTGTGTCACCCAGGCTTACCTGCACGATATACCCCGTCAGCGTCTGAATGCTTTCCAGGGGATTGGCGGTCAGTTTGGGAGTTGCGCCTGCTGCCATGGCCACAATCATAGTCTCGCCAATGGCGCGGGAGATGGCCAGGATGAAGGAAGCAGTGATGCCAGAGAAGGCAGCAGGCACGACCACCCGCGTGGTTACCTCGAACCTGGTCGCGCCCAGAGCGTAGGCTGCTTCCCGGAGAGATCGGGGTACGGATAGCATGGCATCCTCACTCAGCGAGGAAACCATGGGAATAATCATGATCCCTACCACAAGGCTGGCACTGAGGGCGTTGAAGATGTTCATATCTGGGAAGAGGTAGCGGCGCAGCAGAGGGGTAACAAAGGTAAGGGCGAAATAGCCGTACACCACGGTTGGGATACCAGCCAGAATCTCCAGGATTGGTTTGACTAGCCGACGCACTCCATCCGGTGCATACTCACTCAGGTAAATGGCGCTGGTCAGGCCAATGGGAAGGGCCAGGAGAGCTGCCCCTGCAGTGACCAGAAGGGTTCCCGCCACCAGAGGCAGAATACCAAAATGTTTGGGGGTGAAAAGAGGCGTCCACCTGGTTCCGGTGAGGAATTCTATGAGGGGTACTTCTTGAAAGAAGCCCGCCGTCTCAGTGAGCAGGGAAATAACGATGCCTATAGTGGTGAGGACGGAGACTAGCCCACATAGTAAGAGCACCCCCTGGATAGCTCCTTCTTTTATACGGCGTCGTTTGGTTCTCTTGAAAAGCAGATCCTTCAGTTCGGTGCGGGCCTCTACCTTTCCCACGAGCATTGGTGCGTCTCTTTGCATAGTAAACATTCTCCAGGTATTGGTCTATTTGTCAAGTTCAATTCTCAGTGTAATTCCACATTTGAAATGTCTCACTTTTCCACATTTAAAATAACTCAACTTCTATTTAGAAATCATTCAGTCTTTGAAATCTCTGATCTTATGTTTAGCTTCTATTAGTCTAATCCGAAAGAGAAGTCTTGAGACATTTTAAATGCGGAATTTTAGGTCATTTAAAATGTTTGGGTAACATCTCAGTTTTCCGACCGCAGGCGTTCCTGGCAGGCAGTAACACCCACCAGGAACGCCGTTTTCCATCTCGGCACTAAGGGTTTATTGGCTTGCAGCAGTCTCCGAGGCTTACTTCACCACCTGTTTTAATTGCTCATCATAGTCCGCCTGGGGTAGTGCCACATAGCCCACCTGAGGAACCAGGATAGGAGCTTTCACCAGATAGAACCGCACGAACTCTTGCACCTCTGGCCTATCTAGAGCCTTTTTGCTAACGTAGATGAATATTGGGCGAGACAACGGGGAGTACGTCCCGTCGTTTATGGTTTGCTCCGAAGGGAGAACGGGACCATTACCGCTGTCAATAGCGACCAGTTTTAGCTTGTCGGTGTTCTCCACATAGTAAGCATACCCAAAGTAACCAAGAGCGTTTCTGTCGCCGGCAATGCCCATCACCAGGACGCTATCATCCTCGGAGGCGGTATAGTCGGCGCGACTGGCATCTTCCTCCCCCACAATGGCTTCAGTGAAATAGTCAAAGGTACCTGAGTCTGTGCCCGGACCATAGAGCTGTATAGGCTCCTTGGGCCACTCGGAGCGGATCTGGTTCCACTTGGTGATGGTGCTCTCCGGTTCCCAGATTTTCTTCAGTTCTTCTACGGTCAGGTAGTCCACCCAGGTGTTCTGGGGATTGACCATGACCGATAGGCCGTCGAAGGCGACCTTAAGTTCGATATATTCGATGCCATTGGCAGCAGCCTGCTCTGCTTCGACGTCCTTAATGGGGCGGGAGGCGTTGCTGATGTCTGTCTCTCCCGCGGTGAACCGCTTGAAGCCTCCCCCAGTGCCAGAAATTCCCACGATCACCTGGACCTTACGGTGCTCCTTCTGAAACTCCTCAGCTACAGCCTCGGTGATGGGGTAGACGGTGCTGGATCCGTCAATGGCTATGGTACCGCTTAATTCCAGGGAAGGCTCGGTGGGGGTGGGAGTTTCCGCAGTAGCGGGAGCTTCCGTCTGCGGGGACGGGGCTGTCTCGGTGGCCGTCGGCGCAGAGGCACAGGCAGTCAGGCTTAGTGCTATGGTGATCAATCCTGCGATACTTAACAAAAACCACTTTCTTCTTGCATCACACTTTTTTATCCCATTAGTATACATGTTTTTTCTCCCTTCTGTTGGCTTTGATTAGAAAACTTTCGTCAGCAACTAGTCTTACTAGGATTGGCAGGAGCCACTGCTGTCCCCTTACGGCGGTGTTCCTGCTCTACTTCTGGTCTGATTTGTCTAACCTTACAAGCTGGCACCTCCCTCTTTCCTTTTGAACCCCTGTCTGATCTATAGACTTCGCCATTGAAATAATGTCTCTAGAGCTCCCCCAGGAAGTAGACCAGATATGATGTTTTCCTCTGAAAATGCATCCTAATTTTCATCCTCCTTTGTGCCGCCCGGTCGGCATGATCGTTTCGTGACATTTGCCTAAATGAAAAGCCTTAAACCACTTTGCCTCCTCTGCTTAGCTTAGCAGAGGAAGTTTGACCCTGGTTTAAGGCTTATTTAATGGAAGGTAAAATTTGGGTTAATTTTTGCCGACGCTGTTTAGAGTTCGGCAGGCTGAAGCTTCTCAGATCTATGAAAGTTCAGAAATCAATCTCTCAATCCTATGCTCAATATCATCTCTTAC
>CAYYBB010000087.1:0-8208 GCA_964469465.1 uncultured Actinomycetota bacterium | reverse complement strand
GCCTTGCGATAGGCAATGTTTGCGCGCTGCAGGTAGCCGACGCACTCGGGCAGATCCCTGGAAGAGAGCAAGGCCTACTGGTAAAGTGAACCTTGTGGGTAGCAGCACCAAAGGCAGCAGGAAGTCATTCCAATTCCACACGAATAGGAGCACTGCCAGGCTCAGGAGGGCCGGGCGGGCCACAGGCACCAGCACGTACCACAGCGTATTCCACGTCGTGCAGCCATCGATGACCGAGACATCGATGAGTTCTCGAGGTATTTCTCGGAAGAACCCACACATCCAGAGCGTACCAAAGGCCACGCTCAGGGCGACTTGTGGTAGAATAACCGCCCAGTAGCTATCAATTAGGCCGAGAGCGCGCATATTGTAGTACAACGGGATGACCAAACCCTCGGAGGGCATCATGATGCCCAGCAGAAACAGATAGAAGAGCATACGGTCGCCCAAGAAGCGGAAACGCCCAAAGGCGTAGCCACTCAGCACCGACAGGATAACCGAGGCGACCACCACTGGAATGATGATACCGATACTGTTACGGAAATATATATCAAAGGAACCCCCTCGCCACAGCTTGGTGAAATTATCAAAGCGCCACTCCCCAGGTAGGCCAAGCGGGTCACCGGCCATGTCAGCCTTGGTCTTGAAAGCGGTCAGGACAATGTTGACGAGAGGATAGGCGGCCACCAAGACAAACACGATCAACAGAAGGTAGGTCAACAATCTGGGGGACAGTTTCGACCAGCTTAGCTGTACCATCATGCCTCCCCGCGCCTTAGGCGTTCCCGCCAAGTTAGGATAGCCACCCAGATAGCCAGCATGGCTGTGGTCATGGCCACCGCCATGCTGGCCGCGTAGCCCACCCTCTTCAGCACGAAAGCCTGGCGGAAGATATACAAGGTAGCTACCATAGTGCTATTGCCCGGGCCGCCTCGCGTGGTGACAAACACCAGGTCGAACGCCCGCAGGGCAGCGATGGTCGTGAGGATGAACGCAACCAGGAGCTCGTGGCGCAGCCCGGGCAGGCTAACGTAGCGAAATTGCTGGAAAGTGTTGGCTCCGTCGATCTTGGCCGCGTCGTACAGCTCCTCGTCGATCCGCTGCACTTCCGCAATAAAGAGCACCATGCAGAGGCCGTACATCACCCATGTGCCGATATACTGCCCACGGCTGGCAGAGCCCAGGTGAAGTCGCCCAGCCAGCTCCTGGCCCAGTCGTTCAGTCCCATCGCCCGCAAGGCTGCGTTCAGTGGCCCGAACGTGGGGTGGAAGATCCAACGCCACGTCACACCCACGGCGATCATCGGTATGATATAGGGAACGAACAACCCAACGCGGAAGAACGTCATCCCAGGCAAGGGGCGGCTGGTCAGTAGCCCGGTGAGGAAGAGTGCCAATAGGATGGGTAAGACGCTGTAGAAGAAAATCAAAGTGAAGTTGTTAAAGATCGCCTGCTTGAAGATCCCATCGCCCACCATGGCAGCGTAGTTGCGCAGGCCGATGAAGACCTTGTCGCCAAAGCCACTCCACGCGTAGAAACTATAGCGCACCGTGCCAAGCATGGGGTATAGCGCGAAGGCGACGTACACAACTAGGGCCGGTATTAGGTAGAAGTAACCCAGCCAGTTCTGCTCGCCCACCCGGCGTGATCCACCCGCTACAGCCGCCATCCTGTGGCGCACCCAAAACCTCTTCCCTTGCCTCAGAACGTCTCCTTGGTAGATCCTCAAGAGAATCTCCTTCTACCAGGGGCTGGGGCGGGCTATCAGAAACTCGCTCGCCCCCGCTCTTCTCTGCTACCCCTTCTCCAACTCCAACAAGAAGTTGGTGAAGTCTTCTTGTATCGCAGCCACGAAATCCTCGGGCGTTATCTTGAAAGCCAACAGCTCCTCGAGCTTGGCAACTATTAGGTCGTACATAGTCGGCGTGGCCCAGTCGATATAGTGGCCAATTCCGTCGTCTCTATTAAGAATGTCGTAGGCGGCCGCGATGTCCCGTTGCACAGTACCTTCCGGCAGTGTAGCCACGTCAACAGGGACGACCGACAATAGCCCGTAATCCCCCCAGATGTCCACCGCGAGCGGCGACGCGACTACCCAGTTTATGTACTCAGCCGCCAGATCAGGGTGCTTCGTGCCCTGACGGATGGACCACCCCTCGTCAGTACCTCCGATGGCCAGGTATTTACCCCCTTTCTCCTTCGGCGGCACCAGGAAGAAGCCAACCCTGTCCGCGCCGCCAATTGCATCAACCAAGTCAGCGGTCACCCAGTTCCCCGTAATGAGGAACACGCCTTCGCCGCCGGCGAAGGACGTCCATGAATCGTCATAGCCTATGCCCGCGAAGTCATCAGTGAAGTAGCCCTTCTTCACCCAGTCCTGCAGGATTGCGGCTGCCTCTATGTTCTCCGGGATGTCGAAGCGCGTGTTGGGTCGCCCGTAGACAAAGTTGTCAAGGTGATCGCGGGTGACCAGCACGTGTTGGATGACGCTGTACGCGTGAATGGCGGTCCACCGGTCAAGATTGCCGAAGGCGATAGGTACCTCCCCGGTCGCCTTGATCTCGGCCAACATGGCCTGAAACTCGTCGAACGTTTGCGGGATGGTCAGGCCCAGATTCAAGAATTTCTCCCTGTTGTAGTAAACTCCCACGTTCTGCACCATAGCCGCCACGCCGTACAGGTTGCCTGTGCCGAATTCCTTCCCATCGCCAGTGAACATGGTGCGGGCCAGGATCCCTGGTGAGAACAGCTCGTCCCAGCCGTACTTCTCCGCGTAGGGTGTCAGATCGACTAACAGCCCGGCCTTAACTAGTTCGCCCATATCAGGCCGGCCTTGGTTGACCTGGGCTACATCTGGCCCAGCGGGCTCGGTCATGGCTAGGGGAAGCGTAGCCTTCATGTCATCAAAGCTCTTGACTACACGCTCGATCTTGACGTCATATGCCTTCTCAAATTCGGCGTTAAGTATTTCTATGGCTTTATTCTCCTCCGCACCGTCCAATGTGTCCCACACCCTCAAAGTGATAGGCTCAACTTCCTCCTCGACGACTGGGGGTGCAATTTCTTCCTCTGCAGGCGGTACAGGCTCCTCCACGGGCGCAGCCGGCACGCAGGCTCCGAGGATCGTAGCTGCTAAAACAAGCAGAATTACAGGTATCGCAAGTTTCTTATGTCTTTCCATCTAGTCTCCTTCTTTATATTCATTATCTTCTCAACATTCTCTTCCCAGAAACCTCTGGGCACTATTCGAACCTCATAGCGATAGTCTCACCTCCTTGAAACACTTAGTGGTGTATCTCGTAAATTGTGTTACCTATACGCATATGCAAGTGATGGTTCATAATTAAAGAGTGCTTCTATTCTAAGAAATATCTTTTCGCCCACCTTTTAAGCACCCAGGATCTCTTTCTCTGCCACGGCGTAGATAGCATCAATTTCCTCTCCCAGATCTCTATCTATTTCCTCTTCCTTCGTGACTTGTATTATTTTTTCAGCCTTCTCTCCGGCCCGTTCAAGAAGATCCGTCCTGCCGCTTTCCTCCCAAGCTTCCCAACCCAGCCTCTTAAATATTGTCGGGAACCATAGCTCTTTCTTGAAATGCCGCATGGTATGATCCGTTGATATAAAACTTCCGCCGATACCGACTTCTTTAATCACATTGTAGGCAAGGGTCTCATCGCTCACCTCAGCCCCTCTAATTATCCTCTTCAGGTAAGCTATTGTCTCGTCGTCCATAACGAGCTGGGCGATGTTAAAGCCCTGATCTGCACCGCTTATCCCCATACTCCCATAAGCATCCGCCCCGGCCAGCATCCCGAGGAGTAGAGTAGCCGATTTCTCCACACCGGCCTGTCCATCGGGAACGTTTGAATCAGTAAGACCCACATTTATTGCCGTAGGGAAACCGTATTTCTTAGTGAGCTCGGTTATCATTACGGCCATTATCCCCTGTTCAGGCGATCCAAAGCAGATGTTAACATTCCGCGGGTCGGAAACATGGGGTATCCCCACGTAGAGGATAGGGAGTCCAGGTCTCAGTATTTGGGATATAGTTATACCTGCCAGAATCTCGGCGTTTTGGAGGGCAACCGTGCCCGCAAGGGTGACAGGTCCACTTAGCATCGCTATGGCCATGGATCCAAACGCCACGGGAAGTCCTACATCGGCAAAGAGCATCAGAATATCGCTCCCCTCCTGGTTAAACTGGAGGGGACTCACGGGGTCAACAAGAGCATGTATCAGGGGTTTATCTTGAAGTTCTTTTGTGCCCCCGCTCACAGCCTTAAATATCTCCAAAATATATTTCGCCGTATTTTTACAACTTATCCACGTATAGGTAGGTTTCTTTGTTCTCTTTATTAGCTCTTTATACATGAAGATATCGCGGACCCCCTGAGGTATTTCCTCAGGTTCAGCCATTCCGCCAACAATGTCTATATTCTCCAGAGCATCTGCAAGTTTTATGGCATCGAAAAAATCCTGCTGATTTGGGCTTCTCCTCTTTTTTTTCTCCAGTCTATCCAGCCCCTCTGTCCAGCGCTTGACGAAAATACCTTTTCCCCATGGCCAAACTTTGCTTTCTTGGTGTAGTCTCTGCCGAAATATATGGAATTTTTCCCTGCTATTTTGATAGCTTTCTCTACTTTTCCAGGGTCAAACCTCACTTCCCCCTTGTGGTGGTCAACAGTGATACCATCTGTGCTATCAAGTCTTTGGAGAAGTTCCTTATTGTGAATCTTCACCCCTATTTCCTTCAAAATATCAAGGGAGCAAAGATGTATCCTATTAATAGAATCCTCCTCCAGAAGCTCCAATTTCCAGAAACTGGTTCGTCGACTAGGAGTCATAACTGCCCCCTGGTATAAATAAGGACTTATCCATCACAATATTTCACACAATACTATTGCATGGAATACTACCATTTTTAAGACCGCAGGTAGTTACTCGCCCCTTTAGGCTCTGGCCGATCCTCTCCATGAGGAGGTCGGTCAGTTCTACACCCGCCTCCCTCAGAGCCAGCAGGGCGGCACCAACCGCTGGCTCGAAGAGGGGTTTTATGAGACGACAATCAGGTACTTGTCTTCGCAGCACCCTGGCAAACGACTTATACAGGGGGGTATGGGGACGAAACATACCTCCTATAGGTACTACCTCACATTCTTTGCTCTCCATTCCCAAAGCCCTGGCCACAGCTATGGCTGCTACCCCTAATTCCTCTCCTGCATATTCCAGGATCTCCTGGCTGACCCTATCTCCCTTTTGGGCGGCCTTAAATACCAGAGGAGCCAGGGAGGCTAAAGCCTCAGGAGACATCCCTTTGTGGTACAGGAGTTCTATGATCTGTTCAAACTGCCCAAGGCCAAGAGTCTCCACGATCATAGGTAAAAGCAAGGTGGGTTCGCCCCGGCCATCATGGGCTTTGGCGGCAGCCATGAGAGCCCTTCGGGAGACATCATATGCACTTCCCTCATCTCCTATAAGGTAGCCCCACCCTCCAGACCTCCTCTTCTCCCCTCTTTGGTTCATTCCGAAGGCTACTGAGCCAGTGCCGGCGTTGACCACAATGCCATCACGGCATCCCGTGGCCCCAGCCAGTCCTATCTCGGAATCGTTAAGAAGCTGCACTTTGCGAAAGACCTCAATATCCGAGATAATCGCGTAGAGCAGGTCGTAGCTTGCTTGTGAATCCATTCCGGCCAAGCCCAAACAGGCTACCTCAAACTCAGTAATCTTGGCTCTGGATGCCTCAATGGCCCTCTGCACAGCGTGCTCAATAGCCTCTTTGGCCTTCTCCTCCCCTATATTCTGGTAGTTGGATGGGCCACTTTCGACTCTACTGAGTACATTTCCGCTGGTATCCGCAACGATGGAAACACTTTTGCTCGCTCCACCGTCCATACCGAAAACAAAAGTCATCGAGGAACTTTCTTTTTAAAGCTTATTAAACAAGCACGAGCAAATATATTAAACAACGAACCTCTCCTACTTGTCAAGATGGAATTTTTGCCCTATGATGAGACTAAGTTTATATTCCATAGAAAGGAAGTCAGAAAATGGCCCAAAGGAGAAGTCCTCAACTAATGTACGGCCTTAATCGATCCATCATTCTCCAATGCATTCGTGAGCACGGAACTATATCCAGAGCCCAAATATCTAGACTCACTGGCATCAGCATGCCCACAGTAACCAGTATCGTGGACAGACTGGTTAGCGAAGAGGTAGTTAAAGAAACCGGGAAGGGAGAATCTACCGGTGGTAGACGCCCTACACTGGTACGCTATAATCTGGACTATGGTCGAGTGATCGGAGTTGATCTGGGAAGTGAAAAGGTAAAAATAGCCGTGGCTGACCTTGGGGGCCACATTATCACCTTGAGAGAAAAATCCGTTTGGTCATGGGATGACCGATCAAAACTGGAAAAAGTGATCGAGGGAATCAAAGAGGTCCTACAGGAAATTCCAAATTATGATCCCCTTCGCAGCGCCCTGGGAGTGGGAGTCCCGGGAGTTGTAGACTACAAATCTGGCAGTGTTTCCTTTGCTCCTCTCTTTCCTTCCTGGCAGAACTACCCTTTAAGGGAAATTCTGGAAACCGAACTTAAGATGCCTACTTATCTTGATAACGACGTATACGCGGCAGCCAGGGGAGAGTATAGTTTTGGGGCAGCCAAAGAGGCTAAAAGCTCTCTTTTTGTCCTGGTAAGCCGAGGAATCGGATCTGGCCTCATAACAGATGGGAAAATATACCGTGGCGCTACCGGTGCTGCGGGCGAGATTGGTTACACCCTGGTGGATCGTTCAAACTTGCATATGAACTTTGGGGGAAAGGGTTGCTTAGAAAGTCTATGTTCCACTTCAGCAATGGCCTCTAAAGCCAAAGAGGCGGTCAAGAGGGGAGAAAGTCCTCTGTTGAAGCAACTTTGTAATGATGATATAGATGTCCTCACGCCCGAGATAGTATGCCGGGCTGCCATCCAAAATGATCCGGTAGCCTCGGCCATTGTGGAGGAATCCCGTGAGTACCTGGTCGTGGCCATCGCCAGTGCCATTTCTGTGACTAATCCGGAGATAGTAGTGCTTGGCGGCGATCTGGCTGGTCTTCCAGATGTGGATGAGCTCTTCGTGGAGCCCATTAGAGCACTCATCAAGCCTCATGTCCCTTATTTCCCGACCATCACCCTCTCATCTCTAACCACAAATGCAGTAATATACGGAGCCATAGTGTTTGCCCTTGATCTGATACAGGAGCGACTGGTGGGGACGGCGATCTAGAATCTCGCGATAAATCCATAGTTGGCGTTACTGCAAAAACCAGATTTTGGGCCAATTTACCATCCGATTTAGATTCGCCGGACAGAGCCAAATACACAAATTTTGACCTTTTTGCAGTAACGCCATAGTTACTTTTGAAAAGCTCTTCTATCTGAAAGACATAATCTGGTTTCGCAAGACTCTCCTCCTCTGAAGCTTTTGCCGGCATCAGTCATAAGACATGCGTTTCTGCACAAAAATAAGACATCTAAGCTCTTCGTTGTATAGCGTTTGAAAATTAAGCCCCAAAATATGGGAATTTTCCCCCTTTTCCTATTGACTCTCCACTATATTGCGCTATAATCCTTTTTAAGTACACAATATAAGGATCATCATGAGATGTCCCAGTTGCGGTCACCCAGAATCCAAAGTTATTGACTCCCGAGACCTTGATGAAGGAAAGGCCATCCGGCGGAGACGGGAATGTCTCAAGTGTGGATCGCGCTTTACCACCTATGAGCGGATAGAGGCTACTAATTTCTTTGTTATCAAAAAGGATGGCCGACGCGAGAAATTCAGCCGCGATAAGCTGAGGGCTGGGATCGAGAAGGCCTGCGAAAAGAGGCCTATCTCCTCCGATCAGATCGAACACCTGATCACTGGCATTGAGCGCGAGCTGGGGGCTGGAGCCGAAATGGAGATTCCCAGCGCCCGCATCGGAGAGCTAGTTATGGAGAGGCTAAGGGAACTGGATGAGGTGGCCTACATCCGTTTTGCCAGTGTATATCGCTCCTTTGCTGATCTAGCTACCTTCGAGAAGGAGCTCAGAACCATGCTCAAGCAGAAGAAATAAGAGAGCAACATTGTACTCGGGGGATCAGGGGATTTTTACAAACCTTTTAACCGAGGTTCAACAGAAAATGGCATCTTGTGAAATACAATAATACGGTTTACCAGG
>CAYYBB010000086.1:0-8260 GCA_964469465.1 uncultured Actinomycetota bacterium | reverse complement strand
AGATCCGGGGTGCTTTCAGGCCATCACTCCACACTTGAGGGAGAAGAACCGTATATAAGGAAGCGACCAGATCGTCTATATATCGTCTATAATTTCTATAGTCCATAGCAAGGTAAATTCAAATTGTCGAAAACAGATTAGACTAAAATAGATTCTACTCTTGACAACTTAGAACGTGGATCTTAAACTAGTCTAAACAAGATTAGACTAATCATAATTATACTAGATTGGAGAAATATGAAGTTCATAAACCGTGAATCTGAACTGGCTTTCTTAAACAGTGAATGGAAATCAAAGGAAAGTAAGTTTGTTATCGTCTATGGAAAAAGGCGAGTTGGCAAAACAGAGTTAATTTTGCAGTTTATCAAGGACAGGCCGCACCTTTACTTCTTGGCGGACAAAATACCAGATAATATTCAGATCAAAAAGTTTTCCCAATCGGTGGGTAACTTTTTTAACGACAGCGTTTTAGCTCGACGAGGTTTCGACAACTGGGAAGAATCTCTGAAGTATATTGCTGAGAAAGGCCAAAGGTTTGTTTTGACTATTGACGAGTTTCCCTATCTGGTTGAGTCTAATCCAGCCATTTCCTCTATTTTTCAGAAGGCCTGGGATCTTTATCTAAAAAATTCGCCTATTTTCTTGATTTTGATGGGCTCCAGTATTTCAATGATGGAAAAAGAAACTCTTGCCTATCGGGCGCCACTCTACGGGCGCCGAACGGGTCAATTGTTAGTCAAGCCGTTTCGTTTTTTGGAACTTAGGAAGGCATTCCCGGCCCTTGGGTTTGAGAAGTGTCTAACAATTTACTCTCTTGTCGGGGGTACTCCTGCTTATCTCGTTCCATTTTGGGAACGGAAAGATATTTGGAAAACTGTCGAGGGGGAAATTCTGACTAAAGGCAAGGCTCTTTACGAAGAGGTTGAGTTTTTACTCAGAGAAGAACTGATGGAGCCCAGAAACTATTTCGCTATCCTCAGGGCAATGTCGCTGGGAAAGACAAAATTCGGTGAAATTATGAATGAATGTGGCTTTGACAAGGGGACGACCTCGCGTTATCTTGCAATTTTAAATAACCTCCAGATCATCAGGAAAGAAACGCCCGTCACCGAAAAGTTTCCTGAGAAGAGCCGTAGGGGAATCTATTTTTTTGACGATAACTTTTTTTCTTTCTGGTTTCGTTTTATTTTTCGACATAGAGATCGCCTGGAAATGGCCGATACTAGGTTCGTTATCGCCAAAATTAAAGAAGAGCTGCCATCTATGTTGGCCGAGAACTATGAGCGCGTTATTGGCGAGATTTTCCTGGATAGCTCTTTTGGTGGCGCGGTGCCGCGCTTCCAGCACTATGGTCGATGGTGGGATAAAAAAGAAGAAATCGATCTGGTGGCTACAAATGATGAGTCCAATGAAATTCTCTTTGGAGAGGCCAAGTGGTCGCGTCGTCCGATCGGAGTAAATATCTACGAGGACTTGAAGCGGAAAGCACATTTGGTCGAGTGGGGAAAGCCAGGGCGAAAAGGATATTACTGCCTTTTCAGCCGGAGTGGATTTACCCCTGAAATGCTTGAAGTGGCGAAAAGAGAAGGCATCTTTCTATTTTGGGAAGACCGATTAGTAACTTAGTGGTTCTCTTCATGTTCTGTTCATAAATAATGTTGCATATTATCCATAAATGCTGTATAATATGCATCCATTGGAAGATCTGACAAGGATTGAATCCATCCTATCATGCTTTGGAGGCAATAAAGTGCGAGGAGCCATAGTGGGAGCATCAGGCTACAGTGGAGCTGAGCTAACCAGACTTCTGGCCGTGCATCAGAAGGTCTCTGAGCTGGAGATCTTCTCCAATAGCCTGGCCGGGAAAATGTTTGATGAGCATTATCCCAATATGGCTGGAGAAATAAGGCTTCGGTACCAGAAGGTGCCGGATGGGATCACCTTGCGAGGATATGATGTGGTGTTTCTGGCCACTCCCGCCGGCGCAGCCATGTCTCTGGTCAGGGATATAGGTCTGGATGGACCGTCCATTATAGATCTCAGCGCTGATTTCCGATACCTGGATTATGGGCTTTATAAGTTCTGGTACGGGAAGGATCACCTTTTTCAAAGTGAGGAAAACAAGTTCATTTATGGCCTGACCGAACTCAATCGGGACGCGCTCAGAGGTGCACGGCTGGTGTCCAATCCAGGCTGTTATCCCACCGGCATCCTTCTTGCTCTGGTGCCTCTTTTGAGAGACGAGGCTATTATTGAAAAGGAAGTCATTTCTGATGCCAAGTCTGGGGTCTCCGGAGCTGGCCGCAGGCTCCAGGAGGAATACCTGTTCTACAACTGCAATGAGAATATTGTGCCTTATCGTCCGATAATGCACAGCCATATTGGAGAGATGGAACATCAGATCTACAATCTTACCGGCCGGGATATAAGGCTCTCTTTTACTCCTCACCTGGTGCCCCTCAACAGAGGGATCTTGAGCACCATTTATTGCAGGTTCAGGAAAGGCAAAGATGTTGATGAGGTGGAAGAGCGATACCGCCGGTTTTATGGGGAGGAGCCTTTCGTTCAGGTCCTCGAATCAGGGGGGATACCGAGCATAAGAGATGTGGTGGGGTCCAACAATTGCCGGATAGGATATATCTATGATGAACGAGCGGGAATCCTGAAAATATTCTCCTCTCTGGATAATCTTCTCAAGGGAGCTGCCGGGCAGGCAGTTCAGAACATGAACGTGATTTTTGGTTTTCCAGAGACAGAAGGTCTGTCCAGGCAGGCTCTCGGGTAGATTTTCGCAAGGTAATTGGGCATCAGGGCCTTATCACAGAAAGCATGAAACCTTCATGCCCCATGTAGCACAAAGGAGCATGAAAATTAATGTATTTTTAGAGGAAAACCTGGATCGTTCTCTATCCAAGCCAAAGGCCTTTCCGACGCCGCAAATCGAGGAATGAATTTGAGAGCACAGAGAGATAAGTTGGAGAAAGAGAGTATCGTAGTCAAGCTGGGTGGTAGCATTCTGGACCATGAGTCCTCTCTGGAGTTTCTGGCTACCGACATAGCTCTGCTTCATACCACCAGGGCACGCCTCGTAGTAGTCCATGGCGGCGGTCCTCAGATTAGCAGAATGATGAAGGAGAAGGGCAAGGAGATTAACTTTGTGGAAGGTCTGAGGGCGACCGACGAGGAGACTATGGAGATAATCCTGGCCTCCCTCCTTGGTTGGGTAAATCCTACAATTACTTGTCTTCTTAACAGATGTGGAGCCAGAGCCATAGGCCTTTCCGGAGTAGATGGCTGCCTGATAAGGGTGAGCCGCCATAAGCATGTCCGGGAGGGCCGAGAAGTAGACCTAGGCTTTGTGGGAGATGTGAGGGAGATAGATAGTTCTTTGATCTTGAGATTGGTGGATAGCGGCTATATCCCGGTCATAGCCTCCATAGGTATAGGGGAGGAAGGAAAACCGTATAACATCAATGCTGATACCATAGCTGCGGAGCTGGCCGTGGTCATAGGGGCTACCAGATTGGTTCTTATGACTGATGTGGAGGGAGTAATGGTGGATAGGGGAGCAACATCTGGACTCCTGACCAAGATACAGGTCTCCCAGGCCCGGAAGCTTATAGAGGAAGGAGAGATCAGGGCAGGGATGATACCCAAGGTCCAGGCAGCCATAAGGGCATTAGAGGGCGAAGTAGATCGGGTGCACATATTGAACGGCTATCGCAGAAATTGTCTGTTGGATAAACTTCTTGAGGATAAAGAAATTGGGACAGATGTAGTAAATGGCTGAGCAAAGAGCTTTAAAAATCCAGCTCACCTGATGGCTGGGTTTTTAAGGTGAGCTGGCCAAATAAAGGGGCTTCACCCCTGAATTTTACCCTGCGGGAGAGCTCCAGGGAGGGCATATGACTCATACTGAGGAAATTATCAACAAAGGAAATAAGTACCTTATGGCTACCTATGCCCGGCTGCCTGTGGTTTTCCAGAGAGGGGAGGATTATCATCTTTGGGATGTGGAGGGAAAAGAATATCTTGATTTCATTGCTGGATACGGAGTATGTAGCGTGGGGCACTCTCATCCCAGGGTGGTAGAGGCTATCGTTGAGCAAGCCAGAGAGATAATCCAGCCCTCTAACCTCTTCTACAACTGTCCTCAAGTAGAGCTGGCGGAACTTCTGAGTCGTTTGACCATGGGAGGGAGATCCTTTCTGGCTAACAGTGGTGCTGAGGCCAATGAGGCGGCCATAAAGTTGGCCAGGAAGTATTCTCGCCAGAAATTGGGGGAGAACAGATACGAAATTATCACTGCTTACAACTCCTTCCACGGCCGCACCCTGGCCACTCTGGCAGCTACTGGCCAGCCGTCCAAACAGAAGCCCTTTGAGCCTCTTACTCCTGGTTTCAAGCACGTTCCCTTCAATAATGTGGAGGAGATGGCGAAGGCCATTAGTGAAAAGAGCTGTGCGGTCATGATTGAGCCCATCCAGGGTGAGGGAGGAGTAATTGTGCCTGATCAAAGCTTCCTGGGTGAGGTAAGAAAACTCTGTGACGATCGCAACTTGCTCCTCATCATCGATGAGATCCAGACTGGTATAGGCCGCACCGGAGAGCTCTTTGCCTATCAACATTATGGGATAGAGCCGGATATCCTCACTCTGGCCAAAGGTCTGGGAGGAGGAGTACCCATAGGAGTAATGGTGGCCAGGGATTCTCTCTGGGAAGTCTTTGATGTGGGTTCTCACGGCTCTACCTTTGGAGGCAATGCTCTGGCCTGTGCCGCTGCTCTGGCTACTCTGAGGACAGTTCTGGAGGAAGATCTACCCAGCCGGGCCAAAAGAACAGGAGAGTTCTTTTTAGAAGGGCTTAAGGAACTACATAGAAAGTGGCCCCAATTTATCAGTCAAGTAAGGGGAAAGGGTCTCATGCTGGCTATGGAGTTCAAAGAGGACCTAGCTCAGGAGATAGTCAGACAGGGCCTTGAGGAGGGCCTGGTGCTCAATGGCCTGACCCCCCGAGTGATTCGCTTCCTACCCCCCCTGACCATCGAAGAGTCAGCCATAGAGAGGTTAATAGATTTTCTGAACCAGGTCCTGATAAAACTGGAAAAACAGCATTAAGGAGGTTGTCCGTTGGAGAGAAAGAAGAAAGACCTTTTGAGCTTGGAAGATCTGACTGGCCAGGAGATCGAGGAGATCATCAACTGGGCGGAGAAGATGAAAGAGAATTCCAAGAGGGGGGTGGAGGAGCAATTTCTGAAAGGGAGGTGCATAGCTCTCCTTTTTACTAAGCCCTCTACCAGAACCCGGGTCTCCTTCGAGGTGGCTATTAGCGATCTGGGCGGATATCCCCTTTTCCTGAGCGCTCAGGATCTCCAACTTTCCCGCGGAGAGACGGTCGAGGATACCGCCAGAGTCCTCTCTCGCTATGTGGATGGGTTGGTTATCCGGACCTTTGCCCAGGAGGAGATCGAGACGTATGCCCGAGCTGGTGATATTCCGGTCATCAATGCTCTTACCGATAAGTTCCATCCCTGCCAAATCCTGGCCGATATTTTGACTATCAAAGAGAAGAAAGGAAGACTGCGAGGTCTAAAGCTAGTTTATCTGGGGGACGGCAACAATGTGGCTAATTCAATCCTTATCGGAATGACCAAAGTGGGGATGGATGTAACCATATGTTGCCCCCTGGGCTACGAGCCAGCCGAAGATGTGATAGCCCTGGCCCAGGAGATAGCTCAAGGCTCTGGCTTGAAGGCCTTGATAAGCCACGATTCTGCGGAAGCTGTGCCGGGAGCCGATGTCCTTTATACTGATGTTTGGGCCAGCATGGGCCAGGAGAGGGACCAGGAAGAACGAGCTAGAATTTTTGGCCCTTTTCAGATAAACTCCCGACTGATCTCCCGGGCCCGGGAGGATGCCATCATAATGCATTGTCTTCCTGCTCACCGGGGAGAGGAGATCACGGATGAGATTATGGCTCACCCAAGATGCGTCATTTACGATCAGGCCGAAAATCGTCTTCATGCCCAGAAGGCTGTCTTTAAATTTCTGTATCAGTAGGCAGGGTTAGACCGGGATATGGGAAGAAAAGAGAGGCTGAGAATTATCCAGCAGATAGTGGCTCAAAACAACATTAACACTCAAGGGGAGCTGGCCAAGAAACTGGCTCAGGTGGGTATTGAAGTGAGCCAGGCCACCATCTCCCGGGACACAAAGAGCCTGGGTCTGGTAAAGACAAAAAACAGAGATGGGACAGTAAGTTATGCCCTACAGAGCACAAATAGACTTTCCTTGTCTCAGGATAAGTTAAAGACCCTCCGAAAGAGAGTAGAAGATTCCCTGATTTCAGCGGAGGTAGTGTTGAACCAGGTAGTTATAAAGACGACTCCAGGTAGCGCCCATAGCCTTGCCGCGGCTATAGATGACATCGGCTTTTCTCAAGTGGTGGGCACCCTAGCAGGTGACGACACCATTTTGGTCATATCCAAGAATAATGAAGAAGCCCAAGATTTTTACCGCCAATTATTAAGCTATACTTAGTAAAAATAGATTCTTTTCGTGATTCGAGGACGCGGTCCTCAAATGATAACTAGGTTTAAAGGAGACGATATGAAGAATCTGGTGGTTTTAGCCTATTCAGGAGGATTGGATACCTCGGTGGCCATAAAATGGCTACAGGATAACTACAATTTTGAAGTGGTGGCTCTGGTAGCTGATGTGGGCCAGCCCGGGGATCTGGAAGTCATCAGGAAGAGAGCTCTGGCCAATGGGGCCAAAGAAGCGTTGTTGGTGGATCTCAAGGAAGAATTTGTAGAAAGGTATATTGCGGCAGCTCTTAGAGCCAATGCCCTATATCAGGGGAAATACCCGGTGTCTACTGCTCTGGCCCGACCTCTTATTGCACAGGCTCTGGTAGCTCATGCTCATGAGTACGGGGCCAGAGCCGTGGCCCACGGTTGTACCGCCAAGGGGAACGATCAGGTCCGCTTTGATGTCTCGGTGGCTCTTTTAGATCCTTATCTGGATATCGTTGCTCCAGCCCGGGAGTGGAAGATGAGCCGGGAGGAAGAGATCGAATACGCTCTGAGGCACGGTCTGGATGTTCCCGTGACCAAGAGCTCTCCCTATAGCGTAGATGAAAATCTATGGGGGAGGAGCATTGAGTGTGGTCCCCTGGAAGACCCCTGGTATGTGCCCGGTGAGGATGTTTATGAATGGACTTGCTCTCCCAAGGAGTGTCCCGCCGACCCTCTCTATGTGGAAGTAGTCTTTGAGCGGGGAATTCCGGTGCAGTTGGATGGGGTCTCCTTCTCCAGGGTAGAGATCATTCGCCGACTAAACCAATTGGGCGGCACCTACGGTGTGGGGAGGATCGACATGATGGAAGATCGGGTAGTGGGCATAAAGTCCCGGGAAATCTATGAGTGCCCGGCGGCCACCATTTTGATTACTGCCCATGCTGATCTGGAGTCTTTGGTTTTGCCCAAGGATGTTCTGGACTACAAAAGCGGTGTTGACCACCTGTATGCCGATCTTATCTATAGCGGCAAGTGGTTTTCCCCTCTCAAGGAAGCCCTGGACGGTTTCATTTCTATTACCCAGGAGAGGGTCAATGGAACCGTTCGGCTCAAGCTAGAATGTGGCAAGTGTGTGGTGGTGGGCAGGAAATCTGATCGCTCTCTATATGATCCTGCTCTGGCTACTTATGGAAAGGGTGACCTCTTCTCCCACCAGAGTGCCAGGGGATTTATTGAGCTTTATGGCCTGCCCATGCGAACCTGGGCCCTGAAGGGAGACGAAGCGGATGAAGAAGCTCTGGGGCAGTAGATTCTCCCAGGAGACGGAAAAGAGAGCTCTGTCCTTCACCAGCTCTTTGTCCTTCGACAAAAGGCTTTATCGCTATGACATTCTGGGAAGTATAGCTCACGCCAGAATGCTTGCTTTTTGTGGCATAATTTCCGAGCGCGATTGTGAGGTGATTGCAACTGCTCTTAAGGAAGTGGAAAAAGAGATATCCCATGATCAGTTCTCCTATCTGGAGAGCGATGAGGACATCCACACTGCTGTAGAGAGAGGGGTAGTGGAGAAGGTGGGCAGTGAAATTGGGGGCAAGCTCCACACCGCCCGCAGCCGCAATGACCAGGTGGTCCTTGACCTCAGGATGTACCTCAAAGACGAGCAGACCAAAATCATGACCCTTTTAGTGGAGCTCATAGAAGTGGTCGTTTCTTTGGCTCACCATAATTTGGATCTTGTCTTTC
>CAYYBB010000085.1:0-8289 GCA_964469465.1 uncultured Actinomycetota bacterium | reverse complement strand
GCGCCCCGCGTGGAAGCCTGGAAGCTGGAGCTACTCGTTCCCCTCGCCGAAGAAATCGGGCGATACTGATCACTCAGTGAGAAAGGCAGAGGAAACTGACCCTGTGGAAGCTGGAGAGACGAGAGGACGGCCGAAGAAATTATAGCGGATATCCGAGGTGAGCGTAGATGGTTCAGGGAACGAAAATTCTGTCAAAAGCTTCCTATTACTAGACAAACTAGCTCTTCAAAGATTGGGCTAAGGTTTCCAAGAATGACATAAAGGCAGTAAGGTCACTTTCGAAAGAGCTGTAGGCAACTTCCACTTTCTGGAGTAGTTCTTGTATTCTCTCCCACTCCAACTGATGTCCATATCCATGTCGGCACAGATGACGGAAGCGTAGGAACTCGTCCAGCATTTGCTCAGTGTCCTGGGTTATAACCTGTGGACGTATATCAGAAATTTGCATTGCCATATTGGAGAGCAGCACCCTATGCCAATTTTCCCCGGTGGGTATTCCCCCGTCCAACTCATCGCTGATCCGCCCAAAGACATTCTCCATGCCATTATAGAAATCGTGCAGGATGCCAGCCGTCCCTCTCACTTCCAGTAGTTTTGGCTGTTTCTTCTGAAACACTTCCAAAGCAGAAAGGGCTTCTTCCTTCACTTTAGCGATGTCTTTCAGTTCTCTTCTGATTTCAGCAGCCAGTCTAGCTAACCTTTGCTTTTCCTTTGGCCCTACCATCATAAAGCAGTCTCCCTTCTTTAAGGATGACTTCCTTTAGGCTGTCAGAGCAAGATTCCATGGTAACTAAATCCACTCCAAATTGGGTAGCATCCTGGATACGCCCCAGGGCACGGAGATAGAGCCTTGGATCCAATCCGTAGACAGCCAGATCAATGTCGGAAGTTTCAGTGAGGAGTGATTCATCCTGGGCTAATGATCCAAATACATACACTTGCCGTACCCCGTATTCATGGACAAGAATTTCCGCTAGTCTCATAGCCTCGTGGCTAGCCTTCTGCTTGCGCCGGGCCAGTTCCTTTTGTCTCTCTATGGCTCGCTTTTTCCAAGCCTTTACATATCTGCTATAGTCCCACATTGCTGGATTTCCCTTATTTTCTGCCATTTCAGAGCGTGTCAAACTCTTTTCATAATGTGCTCTCATTTTATCACATCTTTCTCTAAGTGGACCTGTAGGATCCTCTCCTTGTTATCCGAAATTCGAAATAGCGCCCTATTAGTTGGAATAGGAGTTTACCCAGATTTTCTGACTCCAAGATTTGGGTAAACTCCAATAAAAATAATTCTTCAAGGGGACTTACAGGTTTTGACCTTCAGGGAGAGGCTATGGTAGGATCTTAGAGGGTCAGAAGATCTGGGTAAACTCCAGGTAACACCTATTGACTTATCCGCTTCTGATGTGGTAAAAGTAAACTATCACAATTAAATAGCAGCGGGCTTAGGTAACCGAAAGGTTATAAAGGGAAGCTGGTGAAAGGCCAGCACGGTCCCGCCACTGTAACTGGGTTGTTCTCATCGTTACCACTGGGCATAGGCCTGGGAAGGGATGGGGACGGAAGACCAGAAGTCAGGATACCTACCTGAGTCCACAGCAAGGCACTCTCCGAGGGAGAGAGGAAGCTTATTTTTATTGAAAGGGATCCACTTCTCTCGAAGGAGGGAGGTGGATTTCTTTTTTGAGAATTGCCTTGATTGCTTTTCTGCAACATGACGGGCGCCCCTTGTTGCAGGGAAAGATGCTAAGGGGAGGTGAGATTACCGGAGATAGAGGTAGCGGATAGACAAGAACCAAGGTGATGTGGCCTTTGGTAGAGTAGCTGCACCTGTGGGTTATTGCCAAAAAAGAGAAAAGTAGGTAGCCGTAAATTCCCCAGGTTAGATTTAATGACGGTGGCTCTGCCAAAGGCACAATTCAGCATGTAGGAAGACTGACAGAAAAGGTTGAGTTAAATAGAAAAAAGCCAGATAGAAGAAAGGGGTAGCTAGATGTTGAAAAATCAGTTGCTAAGTCGGTTGCTGGTCCTACTTTTAATTACGGGGCTCTCCTTATCCCTTATGGTCGGCTGCGCGCCCTCGAAAACGGGGTCAGAAGCTACCACCGAGGCCGGTGCAGAAGCAGAGGTCACGCCAGAAGCCCAAGCTTCAGAAGAAGCACCTGCTCCAGAGGCTGAGGGCCCCATTACGGTAGTTGACGATACTGGGAAAGAGATCATCTTAGAAAAACCAGCAGAAAGAATTATCTCCGCCGCCCCCAGCAATACGGAGATTCTCTTTGCTCTGGGTCTGGAAGAAAAAGTGGTCGGAGTAAGCGACTTTGACGACTACCCAGAGGAGGTCAAGGAGAAAGAGAAAGTGGGTGGTCTCTACGATCTAAATGTAGAGAAGATAATTTCTTTGCAGCCGGATTTGGTTCTGGTTATATCTGGAGCCGAAGAAGCAATAGCTCAATTGGAAGATAAAGGCATAGTTATCTACACTGCCGAGCCAAAAACTCTGGATCAAGCTTTAGAAAATATCCGAAAGATCGGTCTCCTTACTGGGGCCGACGCCCAGGCTGAGGAGCTGATATCTCAGATGCAGGAAGATATTGATGCCGTAAAATCCAGGGTGGCGGACATACCAGAAGAAAAACGACCCAAAGTCTTCTGGGAGGTCTGGAATGATCCCCTTATGTCTGCGGGCCAGGACACCTTCATTAGCGACTTAATCGTGACCGCAGGAGGTGTGAACATCCTGGCTCTGGATGGATTGACTGGATGGCCAGAGTACAGCGTGGAGAAGGTGATAGAGCATAATCCTGATGTCATCATTGCTCCCGAGACGCTGGCCCCCACCCCTGATGTCATTTTGCAAGATGCCAGGTTCAGCAGTCTTAGGGCTGTCCAGGAGAAGCGGGTCTATGTGGTTCCGGATAATCTTGTTGTGCGGCCTGGGCCTCGAGTAACGCAAGGTCTCCTTTTAGTAGCCAAAGCGATTCACCCTGAGCTCTTCCAATGAAGTCGGTTGTAGCGCTCTCTAGTAGAATAACGTTTCCCAGGGAGATTGGGCGGAGGAGAGCAAAACAGGAGAAGGAATTGATGAGGGGACGGGGAGGGAAGGAGGCGTCGCGGCCCCTAGTGGAAAATTACTTCTAAACCGGCCGACGAGGCGGGTGCTGGAGAAGAGGACAAGTGTTCGAATAAAGAGCAGAGCTGATAAAGAAAGCTACTGAATAGCAAAGGACGGAAATTGGATCCAGGGACAAAACGTACTAGACTTCTCAAGTACATAGCTATTCTATTTCTGGCTCTGCTTCTAAGCCTATTTATCTCAGCGTCTTTGGGAGCGGCAGATCTTTCTCTGTCTACCACCGCGGCCGTCTTCCTTTCTCGGCTTCCCCTCCTCTCCAGGGTAGCAGATGCGACCAGGGTGGACAGTGCGGCGGAAGTCATTCTGCTCCAAATTCGGCTGCCCCGGATAGTGCTGGCTATGGTAGTAGGAGCAGCTCTGGCCACCGCGGGCGTGATTTTTCAAGCTCTCTTCCGAAATCCCATGGCTGATTCCTGGATCATCGGAGTCTCACCAGGAGCTGCTTTAGGAGCCACCATAGCCATAGTCTTCAAGATCGGCCAGGGTATGATTGCCCTTTCTACCCTCTCCTTGCTTGCTTTTCTGGGAGCCATGGGCACCACTTTATTTGTCTACCGGATTGCCAGAGCGGGTACCGCTGTTCCTGTGGCCAATCTTCTCCTTTCGGGCATTGCCGCTGGTGCTTTTCTCAACGCCCTGGTCTCCTTATTAATGATGATCGGGCAAGAGGACCTTCACAGGATATTCTTCTGGATGCTGGGTGGTTTCACCGGGGCCAGTTGGAACAGGGTTATTTTGGCTCTGCCCTTTGTGCTGGTCTGTGTGGTGGTGGTGCTTTTCTTTTCCAGGGATCTAAATCTGTTTCTACTGGGAGAAGAAAGAGCCACTCAGTTGGGCATGGAAACGGAGAAGGTCAAGCTAATCCTGATCCTTCTGGCCTCCCTCATAGCCTCTCTGGCTGTGTCCGTTTCTGGGATTATCGGTTTTGTGGGTTTAATAACCCCTCATACCGTCCGATTGGTGACCGGCCCTGACCACAGGCTGCTTACCCCTACCTCAGCTCTGGCTGGAGCTTTGATCATGCTTATTTCGGATACCTTTGCCAGGTTAGCTCTATCTCCTCGGGAGATTCCAGTAGGGGTGATCACCGCCATGATTGGTGCTCCCTTTTTCATCTATCTTCTTAGATCCAGAAAGAGGGGTCTGGTGAGATAGATGGATAGAGGATTCAAAGTCCTGGTTGAGGATCTCCACTTTGCCTATGATGGATTTCCAGTCTTAAGAAATATTCAGCTCCGGGTTAAGGCTGGGGAGCTCATCGGCATTCTGGGCCCCAATGGAGCGGGAAAATCCACTTTTCTCAAGATCCTGTGCGGTACTTTGAGAAACTACCAGGGCCGGGTTATGGTGGATGGCCTCGATCTCAGGTCCCTTTCCAGCCGGGAGATGGCCAAAAAGGTGGCCATTGTTCCCCAGGACAGCCTTCTGGGCTTCGACTTCACAGCTCTGGAGGTAGTCCTGATGGGCAGAAATCCGTATCAGAGACGTTTCGGTAGAGAGAAGGTTGATGATTTCCGAACCGTTGCTGAAAGTATGATGGAGACTAAAACCTGGGAGCTCCGGGACAGACTTTTTACCCAGTTGAGTGGAGGAGAAAAGCAAAGGGTGGTCATTGCTCAAGCTCTGGCCCAGAGGTCCCAGATTCTCCTTCTGGATGAGCCCACTTCCCATCTGGACATAAGCTATCAAATTGAGACCATGGAGTTGGTGCATAAAAAGAGCGAAGAGGGAATTACGGTCATAGCTGTTCTCCATGATATCAATCTGGCTGCTCAGTACTGCCAGAAGGTATTACTTTTATCAGATGGAGAACCTTTTGCTTATGGGAAGACGGAGGAGGTTCTGACCAAGGAGAAAATAGGTTTTGTCTATGGTGTGGAGGTCAGTATCAATCGTAGTCCTGTGACCGGGAGGGTTTATGTCACCCCCATTTCTAAGAGGTGGCGTTATAAGGAGGTTCTATCCGGGTCCAGGATGGTGCACTTGATCTGCGGAGGCAATAGCGGGGGCGAGCTCATGCACAAGTTGCGGGAGCAGGGGTTTGGCGTGACCGCAGGAGTGATAAACGTGCTGGACTCGGACCATGAGACAGCCCAGAGTCTGAATATTCCGGTTGTTTCCGAGGCTCCCTTCTCCTCCATTTCCGAGAATTCTGCCCGACAGAACGACAAACTGATCCAGGGAGCGGATCTGATTGTTGTTTCCAACCTTTTCTTCGGGGAAGGGAATCTGGCTAACCTTCATTCCGCCCTCAAGGCTGTGGAAAAGGGCAAAGAAGTTATCCTGCTTTCGGCAGATCCCATTTCCTCAAGAGATTTTAGTGGTGGCAAGGCCACGGAGCTGTACAGCCACCTGGTGGCGAAAGGGGTTCTGGAGGTTCGTAATTTGGATGAGCTGGTGCAGAAAATTGGGGAGCAAAATTGAGGAGTATAAGGAGATGGGGAGATTTGGCACTGCCTCCAGGCAAAGCCGGGGTTCTGAGACGTTATTCTGAGCAACTTGGGCGGGTGCCATAACCGCGACTACAGGGATGGCTCCCCGTTACTTTGGCTGTATAGAGTCTTAACAACTCTATACGCAATACCCACAACGTTTTACATGGCACGGGCTTGTGGCAATAACCTCATACGTTATCAAAGTGCTACAAGGTATGAGTCCAGAGAAAATTGGCCATTCATTCTACGGTTAAAACCAAGGGCTTTCTGGCAAAAGTCAGTAAAGGAAGTTGACCTGAACATCAAAAAAGAATGGCTTCAATTCTCATGTTGTTCTCGATATGAGTTGGAGAGAATATGTTAGCTAAAACTCTCATGATCCAGGGTACCTGCTCCCACGTGGGGAAAAGTGTCATAGTGGCTGCTCTGTGCCGCATCTTCAAGCAGGACGGCATCAGAGTGGCACCCTTCAAGTCCCAGAACATGGCTCTTAACTCCTATGTGACCAAAGAGGGGCTGGAGATGGGACGGGCTCAGGTGGTTCAGGCCGAGGCAGCCGGGCTGGATCCGGCGGTGGAGATGAATCCCATTCTCCTCAAGCCCAGTGCGGATAAACTAGCTCAGGTTGTTGTCATGGGCCGCCCTATAGGCAATATGTCGGCAGTCAATTATCACCAATACAAGCCCTTTTTGCTGGATACGGTGGCCAGAGCTTTAAAGAAACTGCAAGAAGACTATGAACTGGTCATTATTGAAGGTGCTGGCAGTCCGGCGGAAATCAATCTGGCTGACAGAGATATAGCTAACATGAGAATAGCTGAGATGGCCGATGCTCCGGTAATTCTGGTAGGAGACGTGGACAGAGGAGGTGTATTTGCCTTTCTGGTGGGGACGTTGGAACTTCTGAGTCCAACCGAACGAGCCAGAATCAGGGGATTTGTAATCAACAAGTTTCGAGGTGACGTTGGACTCCTGGAGCCCGGCCTGGCGTGGTTAGAGGATAAGACCAAAGTTCCAGTAGTGGGAGTGATTCCCTACTATCGAGAGTTGGGGCTGGAGGAGGAGGACTCAGTCCCTCTGGAAAACTTTATAGGCCGACAACTCCTCAATACCAGTCTGGTCCCAAATGATAATGTGGATATAGCTGTTATTTACCTTCCTCACATCTCCAACTTCACCGATTTCGACGCCCTCAGCAGGGAAAAGGGCGTGTACGTACGTTATGTGACCTCTCCAGAGAGTTTTGGAAGTCCAGATTTGGTCATTATACCGGGCAGCAAAAGTACTATGAGCGATCTGGACTACTTGAAAAACACTGGCCTGGCTGAGCTTATTATCCAGGCTGCAGAAAAAGCTATCCCTGTGATTGGAATCTGTGGCGGCTATCAGATGTTGAGTCGGAAAATAAGGGATCCCTACCATGCCGAGTCCAATCAAGAGGAGATACAGGGGCTTGGCCTTCTCGATGTGGAGACTGTTTTCTCGGCTGAGAAGACCACTTCGCAGGTCACCTTTCAGATCATAGGCGGCTGGCCTCCACTCTTACAAAAAATGGTGGATTTGCAAAAGATGATGGAAGAACCGGGATACCTGAGTGGGGACAGAAAAGTGCCCCTGGAAGGGTATGAGATCCATATGGGAACCACCCGGCGAGGACCTGGTGCGTCTCCTCTATGTAAGATAAAGAGAAAAGGAGAACAGGAAGAGTTAGAGGATGGAGCCGTAAGCCAGAACGCTCTGGTATGGGGCACTTATGTCCATGGTATCTTCGACAACGATGTTTTAAGGAGAGGGCTTCTCCAATTTCTTAGAGAGAAAAAGGGTCTGGGCTCTGAATCCTTTTCTATGAGCCAGACTCAAAGTCAGCTCTCCTGGAGTCAGGACAAGGAAGAGAGTTATGAGCGCTGGGCTCAGGTAGTGCGTCGAAGCGTGCGCATGGATCTGTTGTACGGGCTTACATCCCTTAAGCCCAGGTGGAACCGGCACTGAAGACCGGAGAACTTTTTCCATATTTTTAAGGAGTGACAATGGAGAGAAAGAAAGGTTTAATTCAAGTCTACACCGGCTCAGGTAAGGGCAAGACTACTGCTGCTCTGGGTCTGGCTCTCAGGGCTATCGGTAGGGGCTATAAGATCATGTTTATCCAGTTTATTAAGCCTGACAAGTACGAGACCGGAGAGGTCAAAGCGGCCGAGATGCTTTCCCCTTACCTGAAATTCGCCCGTTTTGGCCGGTATCCTACCGCTCTGGATGAGAATGGCTCCCTCTTGCCAGATATGGATATCGGAGAGTCAGTCCGGGAAGCTCTTCAGTTTGCCAGGAAGGTAATCAGAGAGGGGAAGTACGACCTGGTGGTCCTGGACGAGATCAACGTAGCTCTGGATCGGGGGCTGATAACTCTAGATGAAGTCATTGGCCTTATTAAGGAAAAACCGGATTTCATGGAGCTGGTTCTGACAGGCCGCAATGCCCATCCTAAGATAGTGGACATGGCCGACTTAGTCACCGAGATGAGAGAGATCAAGCATCCCTTTAACAAAGGCATAAGGGCCAGGAAGGGGATAGAGTTTTAATTTCTCATCTTTGAAGAATCAAAAACATAGAGATAGAGAAGATATCCTGAAGACATTTCAGATGGCAGGTGTTGTATTTCCAATTTTGTTTTCTGGTTCTTCCGGTTTTAGCATGGGTAAATATCTAAGCCACCACAGTGGAAAAGGA
>CAYYBB010000084.1:0-8461 GCA_964469465.1 uncultured Actinomycetota bacterium | reverse complement strand
ATAAACTGTTGCTTTTGATAGTAGACCTCATCAAGAAGCTGCCCAAAGTGTATCCTGGCTTCTTCAGCACTGACAATCTTTGGCATCGTTACACCTTCCTTCCAAACAATAAACCCTTAGAATCAATGAGTCCAATTGGGATAATACCCTCTTCCCCCTCCATGTCAACAGTCTTTCTATTCGCTATTCCTTTTCTCCCACCTCAGTGCGCTTTCTCACCACTCTGGCTGGCACACCGTAGGCAATGGCAAACTCGGGGATGTCTTCGGTCACTACTGCCCCGGCCCCTACAATAGCATCCCGGCCAATCGTAACTCCGTCCAGAACGACCACTCCAGCCCCCAGCCACACGTTGTCCTCAATGGTCACCCCACCCCGCAGATCCTTACCTTGTTGGGATATGGGAATATCCAAGCTCTCAAAATGGTAACTCTCAGCGCCAATATAACACTGATGAGCCACCAGCACATTCCGTCCCACCGAAAGTCTGGTCGAGGTAGCCAGGCGGCAGTGGCTGCCGATCCTGGTATTATCTCCTATCTCGATAATTCCATCCTTCATGGTCAGGATAGAGAAAGCAGAGATAAAGACTCCGTTGCCAATAGTTATAGCTGATTTTTCCGTTCCCTTGGCATCCAGAATGCAGTTATCATCCACTACCACGTCGCTACCCAAGGTCATTTTTCCGGGATGGCGAAGAGTGATATTGCGCCCGAAAACCACGTTTTTGCCTATCTTCAGGAAAAGGGACCGGTAAAACACACCTCGGAGATAGAGCCCCACAGCACCAGGCATGAGGCTTAGGCTGGAGATGATCAGCTGATATTTGAGAAAGGATAGAAAATCATGTTGGCCGATGAAAAGCTCCTGATATTTTCTCAGCCTGGACATTGTCTCTTTTTGAATCCCCTTTGCTTATTCAGATCTGATCCAAGTTCATCTGTCACTACGGTCCTGCCCTTCCTATCCCAGGTGATCCTGTTGAAGTCCTGGCTGGACCTCTTTTACCGCCTCTTCCAGTCCAGGAGCACCTCTCTTTTGTAATCCATAAAACACTCCTCCCAAAGCGCCGGTCAGGATGGTCTTAGCCCTCAAGAGAAGAGCTGCCGAGAAGGCTGCCGGTACCGAAATTCCGAACAGGCCGTACACGTAGACATAGGCACCCTCACTGAGTCCCAGACCACCCAGAGATATGGGCAACATCCCCACCAGAAGCACAATGGGCACGGCTACTGCGGTATCCCACAGGGGAACCGGGATGTTCAGTCCGAAAAAGCAGACCTGCACATTGAATATGGCCAAAATATTGTAGAGGATGGATAGAAGAAAGGTCTTGACTATTACTCCTTTATCCTCCCTGAATCGATAGATGCTGTCGTGAACCTCTTTAAGTTTATTTCCTATCCTGGCCAGAGCTTT
This sequence comes from uncultured Actinomycetota bacterium, assembly GCA_964469465.1. Taxonomy (GTDB): domain Bacteria; phylum Actinomycetota; class Humimicrobiia; order Hakubellales; family Hakubellaceae; genus Hakubella. Next base: position 7,042 of record CAYYBB010000084.1, on the reverse strand, counting down.
GATAGAGATCCGTCCCATTATGGCCTTCAGCGCTCTGCGGTCAAAAATAAGCCACACTCCACCGCCGTAGGCACCCAGAATGCCTATTATCACCCAGAAAAGGGGAGATCTAGAAAAAAGGGCCCAATTGATGATCAGAGAAAGAGCAGCCATAAAAACCAGGGCACTGGCACCTATAAACCTCTGCAGAAAAACAGAGGCCACCGATTCGGAAGTCTGGCCGGTGTACTTCCTTAGCTCATACATACGTACCACATCTCCCCCCACATTGGAGGGAAGGAGATTGTTAAAGAAATAACCAATAACATAAAGGCTTAACAGTTTGACCATAGGAACACGGATCTGACGGGTAGCTAGCAAGATTTGCCATTTCAGACAGCTAACCCAGATCAGAAGAAAGGCCAGGAAGATGCTGAGGATAATGAAGACTGAAATATTTAAAAGAGTGGTGTTCCGGACTACGTCGACCAGGCCAGCCCACTCGATCTTGGTAAGTATGAACCAGACCAGAGCCACACTGACACTCAGACGGAGAAAAAAGGTCAGGCGACCCTTCACAGCCTTATTCTTGGACACCGCTCCCCCAGGTAAGCTCATCCCGTCAATTGTAATGTTCATTCTATCCAAATAGCTGTAGCTTGTCTACTTTGGCCCAAAGACCACTCATTTATCTATGTCTCTTCTGGCACCTATTAATTTTGGGCAGCGATCTCCAACCGCAGTATTAACCCATTGTGGTCTCCCTGGCCTTCATACTCCCCAAGAAAGCGGGACGGCTGGCTTGAAAGCATGGGAAACAGTCACTTTTCTGAGCAAACGGGCTTTCCCAAAGTTCCTTAAATACTGTACAATTTTGAAGAGTAATCCTGATAGGAAGGCTCATTGAATAAAGCTACACCCCTGGAAGTAGATTTGTACGACCGGAATGGCCCCATCAAAAAGTAAGGGCCTACAATGGAAGGAATGATACTCTTGGCCAGATCTGACCAAAACCCACCATTAAAGAAAGACCCGAGCTTGGCCTCCTCTTTGAGGAAAATTGCTGAAATTGTCCAGGAGGACCTCTGCGTGAGATGCGGGGCTTGCGTCGCTATCTGCCCTACCGATGCTCTTGCTGTGGGGCGCAAAAGTTATCCCTACAGCCCGGATCCTCAAAGGTGCACCGATTGCCAGTTGTGCGTGAAGGTATGCCCGGGCCACGAGGTGGATTTCCCCCGGCTAACCGAGAAGGTCTTCCGTCTGGCCTACGACAGCACTCTCCCCCACGGCTTCTTCAAGGCCGCCTACGTAGGTCATGCCTCCGACACCAGCATCCGAGAGCGGGGAAGCAGTGGAGGGGTTGCAACCCAGCTCTTAATCTATCTCCTGGAAAAAGGTGAGATAAACGGAGCTATCGTGGTGGTTATGGATCAGGAGACCCCCTGGAAAGCTAAGGCCATGGTGGCCAGAACTAAAGAGGATATTCTGCAAGGCGCCCAGTCCAAATATGTGGTGGTGGCAGTCAATGAGGCACTGAGAGAGATTAAAAGAGACCAGGGCACCTTTGCCCTGGTGGGACTCCCCTGTCACCTTCATGCCTTCAGGAAACTCGAAGAGATAAACAGAAGCTGGTCTCGAAGAATACCTATCACTATTGGCCTTTACTGCCACATGACCCTGGAAGAGGAGGCCACCCTTGACCTGGCTGAAATTGCTGGAGTATCCCTAGGTCAGATCAAGCACCTGGAATACCGGGGCGGCCCCTGGCCCGGAGGGGTCAAAGCCAAACTAAAGAACAGAGAGTACAAGAGCCTCCACTATGCTGATATTAGAAATGGCGCTTACAATTATCTTCATCGTATCTATTATCCACAACGCTGCCTGTACTGTCTGGATGCCGCCTGCGAGCTGGCTGATATCTCCCTGGCTGATCCCTGGATTAATAGCGACCAGGGGGGGTGGAAATATCCGGGAGGGTGGTCTGTAATCCTGGAAAGGACGGAGAGGGGCTCAAAGCTTCTTTTCCAGGCCTCCCATGAAGAGGCTATCGTCCTAAAAAAAATCCCGGCAGAAGAACTGTCACACCATGCTGACATGGCTCTGGCCAAAAAAAGACGCGCTTTGGTCAAACTGTACCAACTAAAAGAGAAGGGGAAATCTTTTCCTGATTACCATCTGGATATCCCGAAACTTCCTCTGAGAGATAGACTCAGAGAATATCTGGCTTCCTGGCTCATGATCTTCGGCAAAAGCAGGCTTACCCAGAAAGTAGCCGCCAGGATCCTTTTCTCGGGGCCAGGAACGCTGTTGACCAAGCTGAAGATATTCTGGAGGAAGACCAGGAAGAAAGGTCGCGGAACCACATAAATGACTGCCCCTAGGAGTTAACAGATAGATTTTGCTACAAGAATAGGGGAGACAATAACGTGACGACTCTGTCGTCTAAAGACGACAGCTTCTCGGTGACACCTCAAACTTCGAGGCCAGAGCCGAAGGCCCCGTCCGGGCCTGTTAAGTTGCACCACATTAGTAACACCCGACGTGTTTTACGTCATGCGGGATTTCAGCATAACAACTCCCCTAACACGACTTATGTTAAGGTGCGAAGCGGTAGCAGTATTTTCAACTTTCTACCCTGGATAATAATGCCATAAAAAGGAGGAAAGCGCAATCCCCCTGCCAGCTAAAGCAGGCAGTCCCCTTGCGTAAATTTCTATGGAATGTCAGGCTGACGTCACTATTGTTGGCGCTGGAGTTGTAGGATTAAGCATAACAGCCCAGGTGGCAAGCCAGGATAGGGACGTCTGTGTGCTGGAAAGAAATGAAACTTTCGGGCTAGAAATAAGTAGTCGTAACAGTGAAGTCATCCATAGCGGCCTTTATTATCCCCCGGGCTCCCTGAAAGCCAGGCTGTGCGTAGAGGGAAAGAACTTGCTTTATGAGCTCTGCCAAAAGCAGGCCATAGCGCATAAAAGGTTAGGTAAGCTAATCGTGGCCACGGAGGATAAAGAGGCTGAGAAGTTAGAAACACTACTTAGAAATGGTCAAGAAAACGGCCTGACTGATTTAAAGATGCTTTCCCAGCAGGAGGTCAAAATACTGGAGCCCCACCTAAAGGCCGTCGCTGCCCTTTTCTCACCCTCCACAGGTATCATAGATTCCCATGCCCTGATGAAATACTATGTTAGAAAAGCCAAAGAAAAGGGAGCCCTAATATCCTATAACTCCAAGGTTGTAGGCATAGAAAAGGTAAGTGATGAATATAAGGTGACCATAGAAGAGCCTGACAGCACCTTTTCCTTCCTGACCAGGGTCTTAATAAACTGCGCTGGCCTTAACTCGGACCAGATAGCTGAGCTTGCTGGAATAGACATCCTCAAGGCCGGCTATAAACTTTATTTCTGCAAAGGGGAGTATTTTAGCGTCGGCCCTGGCAAGGGCAGCCTGATCCAAAGGCTAATCTACCCGGTGCCACCTGATGAAGGTGGAGGATTAGGGATTCATGTTACCTTAGATCTACAGGGAAGGGTGCGCCTGGGACCCAATGCCCGCTATGTGGATCAAATAGATTACACCGTTGATAGTTCGCAACGGAGAGCTTTCTATGAGGCGGCGGTAAGATTTCTGCCTTTTATCGAGTACGATGATCTTGAACCGGACATGGCAGGCATCAGACCTAAGCTGGAGGAGCCTCAAGGCAATTTCAGGGACTTCGTGATTAGACACGAGTATGATAGAGGTCTGCCCGGATTTATAAATCTCATTGGGATAGAGTCCCCCGGCCTGACGGCCTGCCCGGCCATAGCAAAATATGTAGCAGATATGGTGGATGAGATGGGCCTCTGACCAGAGCCGTGCTTGGTTATCTGCAATGTCTCTTCTCCCAGAGAGCTGTCCCAGCGGATCAGGTCCCGGAAATATCACTTTGGCCAGAAGGCTCCTCGGATGGTCTACATTCTTTTAAGAGCGTGCCCTTCCACCTCTTGATCAAATAACTTACCTCTACCATAAATGACTCAATCCTGCTACTATATGCGGTAGGGTCGGAGGTGGAGGGGCAAAAACTTAAGATCATGATGATAGCCCCCACCCCTTTCTTTGTGGATCGGGGCTGACATATGACCAATTGAAATAGTCGACGAAAATATAAAGCTAGTAGAATGGATATGACTGTACTCATCACCGGAGGAGCCGGTTTCATTGGATCCCACCTGGCCGAAAATCTGGTTGCAGAAGGTTACCGGGTAGTATGTATCGATGACTTCAACGACTTCTATGATCCCAGGATTAAGTGGGAAAACATAGCTGGACTTCAGGCCAGGCCGGAGTTCCGTCTGGTAAAAGGGGATATCACCGATAACGAAACTCTGGAAAAGCTGTTCTCGGCCTGGAAGATTGAGCAGGTAGTCCATCTGGCTGCCCGGGCCGGAGTAAGACCCTCCCTGCACCAGCCGGCTCTCTATGAAAAGGTCAACGTAGGTGGCACAATCAACCTATTAGAGCAGTGTATCAAGCACCAGGTCAACAAGTTCATTTTCGGATCCTCTTCCTCGGTCTACGGAGAGCAAGATAAAATCCCCTTCAGCGAGGACGATAGGGTAGAACGGCCCATTTCTCCCTATGCCGCTACTAAAAGAGCGGCCGAGCTGATCTGCTATACCTATCACCATCTCTATCAGCTTTCTGTGACCTGTCTGCGCTTTTTCACCGTCTATGGCCCTCGACAGAGACCGGAGATGGCTATCCATAAGTTCACCAGCCTCATATATCAAGGGCAGCCCATCCCCCTCTACGGCGATGGTAGTTCCAGTCGTGACTACACCTTCATCTCCGATATCATCTCTGGCGTAAGAGCGGCTATGAGCCGTGACTTCGGCTATGAGATCATTAACCTGGGTAACTCCAGCCCCATACAGCTGAAAGAGCTGGTCCGTATGATCGAAGATGCCCTGGGCCTGAAGGCCCGCATCAACTTCCAGCCTCCTCAATCCGGAGATGTCACTCGCACTTACGCCGATATCTCCAAAGCCCAAAAACTGCTGGGCTACCATCCGGAGGTGCCTATCGAAGAGGGCATTGCTCTCTTTGTGGATTGGTTCAAAAGGAGAAGAACTTGAACCCGGATATCAGGCAGGAGACCGGAGAAGTAGATCTGTCTGTGGTAGTTCCTGTTTACAACGAAGCAGAAAGCCTGGAGCCCCTTTATCACCGCCTCCAGGAGGTCCTGGATCAAATGAACAGAAGCTACGAGGTCCTTTTAGTAGATGATGGGAGCAGTGATGGTTCCCTGGAGAAAATGAAATCCATCCACGCTGAAAATAACAGGTTCAAGATCATCCAGTTTCGCCGCAATTTCGGGCAGACCGCCGCCATTGCGGCGGGATTTCGCTTCGCTCGGGGAAAAGTGGTGGTGACCATAGATGCTGACCTGCAAAACGACCCTCAGGACATTCCCAGCATCCTGGAGAAAATGGAAGAAGGATACGATGTGGTTAGTGGGTGGCGAAAGAACCGCCATGATAAGTTTCTGACCAGAACCCTTCCCTCCGTATGCGCCAACTGGCTCATCTCCCAACTGACTGGGGTTCATCTCCACGACTACGGGTGTACCCTCAAGGCCTATACCAAAGATGTGGTAAAGAATATCGATCTCTATGGGGAGATGCACCGCTACATCCCGGCCCTGGCCAGTTGGCTCGGAGTCTCGGTAGCTGAGGTGCCCGTTACCCATCACCGCCGCAAATATGGCAGGTCCAAATACGGACTCTCTCGCATCGTAAGAGTGCTCCTGGACATCATAGCCCTGAAATTCCTTCTCAGCTATTCCACCCGCCCCATCCAGGTCTTCGGGCTGGTGGGCCTTGTCTCCGCTGGCCTGGGCTTTCTCATCTCCCTCTACCTGACCGTGGAAAGACTTTTCTTTGACAAACCCCTTGCTAATAGGCCCCTCCTCCTCCTGGGAGTCCTTCTCATTTTTGTGGGACTTCAGTTCATCTCCATGGGGCTTCTGGGAGAAATGACTGTCCGAACCTACCACGAGGCTCAGAACAAGCCCATTTATCTTGTGAAGAGGATAATAAAGTAAGCCGAAGAGATTGCGTTATCGAATGGCAACTGGCAGTACTTGGGAGAGTGATCGTCCCAGTTTGTGTACCTCGAATAAGTTCGAGTGTTCTGGACTCTGAGACCTGTTCCAGGCATTGGGGGTAACGCACGAGCGTCTTGGAACTGCTGCGCGACTCCTCCTTGTGAGTCGTTGTTGATACGCTGGCCGACCGATAGTATAATTCAAAACATAAGCACGGTCGATAATTAGTCAAAGAGAGATTCTCATGTCCACACTAATGCTTCCCAAAGGTGCGGTCCAGGCATTGCGAGACCTGACCGGTGAGTCACGTCCAGATGCTGCTTTGCTACTGGTGCTTCGCGATGCCGTTACCTATCGGTTAGAGCAGATCGAGGTGGAGTTGGATGCCTTTCAGGCAAAGTACGGGATGAGCTTTGATGAGTACCGCCGACTTTGGGAATCTGAAGATCGGTATGAAGATTACCGCTGGGAGGCGGAACGGGATTACCTGGAATGGGAAGCCTTGGTGACCCGGAAACGCCGCCTGGAGGACGTTTACGGTTGGCTGACGTGACACCCCGTGAGCTCCTGGACCAGATTATTGCTGCCTGTGCTAAATCCCCTATTGTGATCGCATATACGGTGCGCTTCCGAAGAAGTTCATTTGTTGCACCCTTCTCCCCTTTATGGTAACCTGGACTAAGCTTATCCGGTAAAGGGGAGGTTGGGCAGGATATCTGCCATTGCAGATCCCCTGAAGCAAGACATGGGGCTGGGTTTTGAAGAATAGACGTAGAATAATAACCCTCATATTAACTACGATAGTTTCCATCGGTCTGGTAGTCTTCCTCCTTTCCATGATCAAACTGGAGGATCTCCTCTTTGCGCTGGTCAACATCCATCTGCCCACTCTCTATTTGGCTCTGGCCGTGGCTACTCTAGGTAATCTGGTCCGGGCCTACCGCTGGAAGGTTCTTCTGGGTAACCGGGAGATCG
>CAYYBB010000083.1:5411-8507 GCA_964469465.1 uncultured Actinomycetota bacterium | reverse complement strand
ATGGTAAATTGGCCCAAAATCTGGTTTTTGCAGTAACGCCATAATTTATTTCCGTTCCTACTCTGATACGTTGCATTCGTATGATGTTCCTCATCACTCCATGATCTCCTTGATGGCATTATCGCTGTCTGTACACAATCCTCACGCTCTTTCTCTACTACCCATTTTCCCTGTGGTACTTCAGATGCAAAAGTGTGATCTCCGGCCGACAGTTGAAACGCACTGGCGGCGAGATGAGCCCGATGCCCCGGTTGATGTAGACCAGCGTGCTTGGTCCCCGCACCAGCCCACTGGCGTACTTCTGTCCGAAGCAGGAGGGTACCACCGGTGGGCCGATAAAAGGCAAACGCACCTGCCCACCGTGGGTATGGCCACACAAGGCCAAGTCAATCCGTCCTTCTGGCAACATCTCCGTAAAGTCGGGGTTATGCACCAGGAGCAGCCTCGGTTCCCCATTCGGTATCCCTGTGAGCAGGCGGACCAGCCCAGCAGCCGCCTCCTGCCACATGGCCCGGAAGTCGCCAAAAGAGCTGCCCAGGAAGCCGGTGTAGCCGGTGTCCTCGATACCCAGAAGCCAGAGACGGACACCCTTCACCTCTAGAGGATGCCGCCCGTTCCGCAGCACTACGATACCTGCCTTGGTCAGGTTACTGGCCACCTTGTCGGGATCGGTCCAGACATCATGGTTGCCCAGCACGCCGTAGAGGCCGTAGCGAGACAGGAGCAATGCCAGTTCCCGAGCGCAAGGGGTGCTATAGCCGGCTGAGCGGTAGACGAAGTCCCCAGTCAGGACAACCAAGTCGGCCCCCAGGATGTTGGTTACTTCCACACTGCGACGCAGGTCCTCGGGGCTCACGTGTGGCCCTAGGTGGAAATCACTGAGTTGGGCGATGGTGAAGCCGTCCAGTGTCTCTGGCAAGCCAGGTAGCAGGATGCCCGGACGGGTCACTTCAAGCCAGCGGGGCTCAATCTCAGTCGCGTAGACCGGCCCCAGCACGCTCGCCACTGCCCCGCTCAGCAGGGTGCCGCAACCAAGTCTCAGGAACGTCCGGCGAGACATAATACGTTGCTCAGTTGGTATACCGTTCGCTGTTTCGCTCACTGTGACTCACTCTACTCATGGCGACACTCATTTTAGGTATTTCTCAATATTTTGCAAATGTTCTTCATAGCTGCGGGCAGGATGAATTTTTCCTTCTTGGTCGTGCAAAAAATAAAGGTAGTCGGTTTCCTCGGGATAGATAACCGCCCTGATGGCAGCCAGGCCTGGGTTGCAAATGGGAGCCGGGGGACGTCCTTCAATAAGATAGGTGTTATAAGGGGAATCAGTCTTATAATCTTCTGGTGTGACCATGGGCCACCAATTGCCTTCCTCTCCTAAAGCGTATTGTACGCTGGCATCTATCTCTAGCTTCATCCCCTTTAGCCACCTGTTCCAGATGATTCCGGCAATCAGGGGGCATCTCCTCTTCACTTCCGGCTTCTCTTTGGACCAGAGAAGCCAGGATAATAAGCGTGTCATTACGAATGTTAGCCCCAAGGGCCTCTTGAAAAAGGTCTTTAACTTTTTCATTGAAATTGCTAACTAGTTCGCACTGAATGGTCATTAATCTTGATAATCTGGGAGGGCTACCTATAAAAACACTTGCACAGCTTTTTCATAGATGAAAAATGACCTGCCGATAGGATAAAGGCAGAATACCGGAGAGTAAATTTTGCTCTGACCTAGAGCGTAAAGCCTATTTTTCAGTGTGAACTAGGTTAGTTCCTCAGCAACAATCGCATCGTGATCCATATTATCTCCTCTATCACGCCCTTTGAGGCCATGCCCCGGTCAGCTACCCAGCACACCTGCTCAATCCCAAAGCTTTTTGGTGTGAATTCCGCTTAAAAATCCAGCAATAATTCCGGTTTAAATCCAGCAACTTTTAAGCCATATCATGCTACAATCCCTGAAAAACAATCAGGGAGACCTCACTTAAACAGCTTTCTTAACGTCCTGCCGGTGGCCCTACCGGCTGCCCTCCTGGCTATCCTTTTGCCCACTTTGCCCTTCTGCACTGAGGATACGTCGCCCTGGAGCCGGGCCAGCCAGTATAGAAAGCCCCGGGTTTTGCCGATGCCCATGGCCTGTCCTCCTTCTGGCTGGTCTGCGCTGGGCCTTTACCTATGCCTATCCATGACTGCCGATGTTGGCCTAGCCAGGGAAGAGTAAGAGGTTCCAAGAAGCGGTACCGCCTAGCCGGTCGTTCTAAGCAGGTACACCCTCTATCAAGCTGTAGGAATTTTGATTGCTCCGCGTGCGTAGAAAGAACGGTACAATGAAAACCTGGTCACATCTAGTGAGAGGAGTGTCTAGTCCCCCGGTGCCAATCTTTTTGCCCTCTGCAGATCCCCCGCCCACTACACAGCGCTACCGACCTATTCCGGCTCTTGTACCAGATCTACCACCTGGGGATGAACCAGACTCAAGAAGTCAGAATAATTCATCCTCACTGAATCAACGTGAGTTCCACCGGTAAAGACTATCTTCTCTGCCTGAAGTCGTTCATCTACATAGACCGGGAAGCCAAATAGGGCACCGATGGGAGGGATAGCACCCACCTCAAAGCTGGGAAATTCCTTCTCCATCTCCTCTTCCAGAAGCAGCCGCGCGTCGCTGTGCCCCATCAATGTTTTCAGCTTTCTGCCATCCACTCTGGAAGAGCCAGGCAGAACCACGATAGCCCTTTTGCCTTTAGCCTTCACCACCAAAGCTTTGGCCACCTCATCTGCTCGGACGCCCACATTCCTGGCTATTTCGAAACAGCTAAAGGACTGAGGATGGGATAGTGTTTCGTAGGGAACGTGACTCCTGTCCAGATAGTTTTTCAGATCGGTATTGATAGCCATTTCTTAACAACCCCCTTCTCTGACTAGTGCTGAGTTCTCCCGAAAGCTGCTGACTATCGGAATAAGGTCTGGACCACTCTAGCCTCCTCAAGTTGACCCTGAGGGATAGCTTTATTTTACTACAAACAAAACTAAAAATGTCCCTTCTCAGAAATGGCGGAACTGCGAACACCGGATTTTTGATCAATTGGGCAGTAAACTTAG
>CAYYBB010000083.1:0-5311 GCA_964469465.1 uncultured Actinomycetota bacterium | reverse complement strand
ACTTAGCTCCGGCAAAAAGGTACCAAACACTCGGCTTTGACAACTGAGGGTATGAGGTTAGAGCGAGTAATTGTTCGCTCTTACGTTCGATTTGCACAGATTACTGAAACTACTACAAAACCCTCATCTCGCTCAATAGCCGCTCCAGTTCCCCCATAATCAGGTCGGTTATCTTTGGAAGAAGAGATCTCTTATCCCCTTTGTCTCTCTTGAGATCATCTACCCTGATCAACTGGCCTGCTTTCATTCTTATCTTAGGAAATCTGGGAAGTTTTGCGCCGGGGGGCATGATCTTGTTAGAGCCTAAAATGGCCACCGGAAGTATGGGGGCGCCCGTTTTTAGAGCGATCAGGGAGACGCCGTGGTAGGCTCGACCCAATTTGCCATCTTTGTGTCTGGTTCCTTCAGGAAAGAGACCCAGGATTTTCCCCTGTTTCAAGAGTCCTATGGACTGCTGGATAGCTTTGCGATCCGGATTGTCTCTGTCTACCGGAAAGCCATTAAGGATGCGCACCAGCCAGGCCAGGATAGGGATGTGGAAAAGTTCCTTTTTGGCCATAAAGTAAATGGGCCTATCGCACATAGCTCCCAGCAAGAAGGGATCAATGTAGCTGGTATGGTTAGCACAGATTATCAAACTTCCGCTCTTGGGTATCCCCTCTCGCCCCAGATACTCTATCCTGTATAACAGTTTCAAAAGTATCCTAACGGGGGGTCTAATTATGTCTACCAGCATGCCGGCTCCTTCCATAGGCAGCCATTATTTCTTCAACCACTTCCTCCGCAGACTTGCCCGTGGTGTCGATTCTCAAGCTATCTGGCGGTTCCATGAGGGGGCTATCATCTCGAGTACTATCAAGCCAGTCCCGCTGATTCATCTCCTTTCCCACATCCTCAAGTGCCACGCCTGTAAGACTGGCTGGACCTCTATGGAATTGTTCTCTCCTTCTCCTGACCCGCTCCTCACTGCTGGCGGTGAGGAATATCTTCAAGATAGCCTGAGGACAGACGACGCTCCCTATATCCCTGCCCTCCACTACCCACCCTCCCTCTTGAATGATCTCCCGCTGCTTTTGTACTAATATTCTTCTAACTCCGGATATTCTCGCCACCTGGGAAACGTGTCGCTCTACCTCCAGAGATCGGATATGGTGAGTTACATCATGTCCATCGACTTCGATCCTGAAATCTTCTTCTCCATAACCCAAGATAGAGATGGTAAAATGCGTGTTCCTGGCTACATCGATGATCCGGGTCTCGTCATCAAAGCTGATGTTACGCTGCAGAGCAAGCCAGGTAACCGATCGGTACATGGAGCCAGTGTCCAGAAACCTAAAGTTGAGTTTTTCTGCCACCTGGCGGGCAATGGTGCTTTTGCCCGCGCCCGATGGTCCGTCAATGGCTATGATGTCTTGTTTCAAATCTCTGCTCACAGCCTTGTTAAATATCTCTGGCACCATGCTCTATCTAACGTCTCTCTCAAAAAGCTCTTTATAGTCTTTTTACAACTATTCCATCCGCCGGGTGGAGCCGCCGTTGGCAGAGACCTCCACCCGCTTTAGAACTATTCCATCAGCGATCGTAAAACATCCAAAAATCCAGGGAAAGATATATCCACACATTCAAAGTTGCTAATAGTGGTCTCTCCTTCAGCAGCCAGGGCCGCTATGGCCAGAGACATGGCTACCCGGTGATCGAAATGGCTATCCACTCTGGTACCTCTCAGTCTTTCCACACCTTCTATTATAGAGCCGTCCGGAGTCGGCACGATATGTGCCCCCATTTTGGCCAGTTCCGTGGCCATGGCTTCGATTCGGTCACATTCTTTATAGTGGAGCTCCCCGGCGTCCTTGATCACTGTCTTGCCTTCAGCCAGGGAAGCAGCCACACAGAGAACAGGTATCTCATCAATCAGGCGAGGAATAATTTCCCCTCCTACCTCTGCCCCCTTAAGAGCTCCCCAATGACAGGTCACATCAGCTACCGGCTCATTGTTCAGAATCCTTCTATCACTTACCAGGATATGAGCTTCCATCCTCTCCAGAACTTCTACCAGCCCGGCCCTTGTTCTGTTGACCCCCACATCCCTGATGGTTATCTCGGAGTTCCTGGCCACCAGGGCTGCCACCAGAAAATAAGCGGCCGAGGAGAAGTCCCCGGGGATCTGGATGTCTTTGGCCTCGAGACTTCTGGCTGAACTTATTCTAGAGTAGCTATCACCATATTGGATATCCGCGCCCAGATATTCCAGCATTCTTTCAGTGTGATCTCGGGACGGAAATGGCTCTGTCACTGACGTCTCTCCCGTAGCGTGAAGGCCTGCCAGAAGAAGGGCCGACTTGACCTGGGCGCTGGGTATTTCTATGCGGTGGTCACATTCTCTGAGCCGAGTGCCTTTAACCGCCAGAGGGGCTTTGGTCTCTTCTTCCCGTCCCCATATGCGGGCACCCATCTTTTTCAGAGGCTCCACAATACGGCCCATGGGCCTTCGGTTCAAGAACCTGTCCCCGCTCAGGACGGCAAAAAGGTTGGATCCTGCCAGTACTCCCAGCATCATTCTCATGGTGGTACCTGAATTTCCGCAGTCCAGAATGTCCGAAGGTTCTCGAAAGCCTTCTGATCCCTTACCCGCCAGGTGAATTACTTTCTCAGCATCTATCTCCATTTCTACTCCCAGAGATCGGAGGCAATTCATGGTGGAAAGACAATCTTTGGAGAAGGAGAAGTTGGCTATCTTGGATCTTCCATGGGCCAGGGAGGCCAGGATAAGGCTACGATGAGAGATGGATTTGTCTCCAGGTACGGTGATAACTCCCCTTAAATTTTTGGCAGAGGTCAACGTAGCTTCCATCAATTAACCCCCAGCTCCAGATTGCGCATCTCTACCTGAAAGCCATCTTGCTCAAGCTTATCCTTAGCCTTGTTCGCCTTGTCCTTTTCTTTAATCAGTATGCGCAGCAGGCCTTCCTTTCTCTCCAGTTTGTGAATGAGGTCCAGATCTTCAATATTAATGCCCAGGGAGCCAATCTTGAGCAAGATCTGGCTGATGGACCCTGGCCTGTCCTTGACCGGTACCATCAGCTCGTATATTTCTTTCTCTTCCATGTCTATGCGAGTGGGCAGATTGCGGCGGATCTCTCTGGCTTCACTGAGGTATCCCCATATCTCCTCTTTGTCCTCCTCTTCCAGCCAGCGGTTAAAATCTTCCAGAGCCTTAATGTAATCCCCAATCATACTTTGAATGGCTTTTCTGTTTTCCAGGCAGATATCCAGCCAGATTCTGGGGTTGCTGGCGGCAATCCTGGTCATATCCTTAAACCCCCCGGCGGTAAGAAGCAGGAGGCTCTCTTTCTTTTTGCTCTTACTTTGGGAGATTTTAACCAGGATGGAAGAAAGAATGTGAGGCAGATGGCTAATTACCGCCATTATCTCGTCGTGCTCCCTGGGATCCAGGGCTAACACCAGAGATCCTATCCTGGTAAGAAGGTCGTGCATGGCCAGATAAACTTTGGCATCTGTCTTTGGAGTTGGGGTCAGGATATAATAGGAGTCTTTAAAGAGATTCTTATTGGCATGGGCAAAGCCTTCCTGCTCCGATCCCGTCATGGGATGACCACCGATAAAGTGCACCCCTTCTGGTAGAGCTTTCTCCACTCTCCTGACAATCTTTTCCTTGGTGCTTCCTACATCAGTGATAACAGTTCCAGCTCGGAGCCAGGGTAGGACTTTGTGGATGACCTTGACTATCTCCCCCACCGGAGTAGCGATGAAGACCACATTTACTTCTTTAACTGCCTCCTGCAGATTATCATGGGCTATGTCTATAATACCCATTTGCTGGGCCTGCGCTGCCGTGCCCGGTTTTATATCAAAACCATGGATGCGCAGGTTACAGTCTGCTTCCTTAAGAGCCAGGCCCAGAGATCCTCCGATCAACCCGATACCAATTATGGAAATATTTCTAAAGTCACTCATGACGGAAAATCTCCTCTATCAAACCTCCTCTGTTAAACCCTCGTCTGTCAAATCCTCCTCTGTCGCTGGGTTCTACCGCATAGCTCAACCAGGGGCCTGATCTCGGACATCAAGGTCTCGAATTCGCTGGGGGTCAGGGACTGGGGACCGTCACTGAGGGCTTCCTGAGGTGAGGGGTGCACTTCCACCATGATTCCATCGGCCCCCACACTAACAGCAGCCCGAGACAAGGGAAGGACCAGATCATGTTTGCCCGTAGCGTGACACGGATCTACGATGATGGGCAGATGACTGGCCTTCTTGATAAGGGGAATGGCGCTGATATCCAGAGTGTTTCTGGTGGCCGTCTCGAAAGTGCGGATACCTCTTTCGCAGAGGATTATCTTACTATTTCCCTCCTTGGCCACGTACTCCGCAGCCATCAAGAACTCCTCGATAGTAGCACTAAAACCCCTTTTTAAAAGGATGGGTTTGTCCTGCTTCCCTGCTTCACTCAAAAGAAAAAAATTCTGCATATTCCTGGCCCCGATCTGGAGAATATCCACGTGCTCATAGACGAACTCCATATCTCTGACATCGAGAACTTCCGTGACTACGGGCAGGCCAACCTCCTTACGGGCTAAAGCCAGAAGTTTGAGTCCTTCTCTCCCCAGCCCCTGAAAACTGTAGGGAGAAGTCCTGGGTTTGAAGGCACCACCTCTCAAGATCGATGCCCCTGCAGCTTTAACCGCTCTGGCCACGGACACTATCTGCTCTTCGCTTTCTACGGAACAGGGACCAGCGATAACGGTAAAGGTACGGGGGCTGATCTCCACATCATCGATATTCAAGATAGTATCTTCCTCCCGGAACTCCCGACTGACTAGTTTATAAGGCTTCATGATGGGCATGACCGACTCTACTCCGGGAAAGGCCTCCAAGGGAAGCTGGGCGATCTTTGCATCGTCTCCAATGGCCCCGATTACGGTCCTGAATTCGCCCACCGAAACATGTCCCCTGGCTCCTATCTGCTCCAATTTCTGCACCACGTTGCGGATCTGTTCTTCGGTAACGCCTTTCTTCATAGTGATTATCATGACAAATTACCCTCCATAACCTTTTATGTCCTCACCCTTGCTCTCTTTTCAAAAACTCCATCTTTTCACCATGGTTTCTGAAGTAGCTGCTCTCAAGATCTGTGACCTCACCATCTGTGAGCGAAAAGGTCAGGTGGTGGTGAGATCGGGCAAGTAATCAAGGATGTTGTTAGTTTCACAAAATTCTTCAAAAAGTAATGAATACTTTTGTGGTTCTTCTCCCTCAAGTGTGGAGTGATGGCCTGAAAGCACCCCGGATC
>CAYYBB010000082.1:5029-8570 GCA_964469465.1 uncultured Actinomycetota bacterium | reverse complement strand
GTACCTTTGACGGTTCCCCTCTACGGTCCGTAACTTTCTGATCAAAAGCATGTTTGGCGTTCCTGCAAAAAGGTCAAAAAGCGACTCTTTAGCACCTTTTTCCGAAGCTAAATTAGGTGGCAAATTGATCAAAAATCTGGTTTTTGCAGTTCCGCCAAGTTTTGCCAACTCTTTTTGGCAAGACTCACACATATTCCCCATTATACGCAAAGGCTAGAGGATTGCCAAAGGCAAACCTTTGCTTCTCAGTCATTGAAATGGTGACGTGGAATTCTAACCTACCCCTTCAGCAAGTTTCTTGGGCGAACTTTGTTTCTCGCTTACTGAAATCACGACATTCCCATCCTTGTTTGCACCATCATCTGACTTATGATTGTAGTAATCACGAGGATACCACCCTGTCATCTTAGCTTGTGGGTTAACCTGTCATCCTAGCTTGTGGCCCACACCCAGCCAGGCCAGCTTGACAATAAGTTCTGGCAGGGTTTAAAATGAAGACAAATCTGTTGGAAGAGTCGTTGAACTCGGACAACACCAAAGAAAGTTCTTACTCCTCGGGGAGAGAGTAGCATCCGTGGAACCCCGAGGAAATTAATAATTAGCCCCGTACCTGGCCAGGGATTCCGTGGCAATGAGGCGATGGGAGTCCATAGAGCCAGAGATAACTGGCAGGGTGGCCACCCACGTAGTTGACATCCATAAATAGATCGTCGCCAAGGGCAGAGTGGATGAGTTGGTGTCACTGCTGACCTGAACTTGGTATGAGCAAGGAGGTGCGAGATCTAAGGTGGACCTACTGAGATCGTCAAGCAAGTGGAGTGATGATCTAGCTCAACTGACCCCCGTATGTCCATAGTTGGGACGACCGCACCTGGATTCTATCCCTAGTCTGGAGACCTCGAACCTCCACAGCTCTCCTTCGGGAGAAGGAGGAGATGGATCATGACAGAACTGGAGAAAAAGTCAAGTTCTCCCCGAGAGTTAGGTGAGGCTATTTCAGGTCTCTTCGGTCACCTCCATAAGACCGATTTGACCTACGAGCGTCGCTTGTCCCGGTACGAAAAGGAAGTTCAGGAACTAAAAGAGCTCGTAAGATATCTGGAGAGCCAGAATGTGCAGCTCAAGAGGCGCATGGAGGACGCCCCTCGAGAGTTCAGAAGTCTGGAGAACAAGCTGCGGGAGGCTAACGAGCAGTTGGTGCGGGCTTATCACCAGAACGAGAAGCTGGTGACTGCCCTCTATGAAGCAAGGGAGCAAATTCAGGCTCTAAAGGAGGAGGTGGACAAACTCTGTGCTCCACCCAGCGGATTCGGAGTCTTTCTGGGCCATAATGAAGATGGGACGGTAGACATCCTGAGCGCGGGTAGGAAAATGAGGGTCAATGTCCACTCCGACATAAATGTGGAAGAGTTGACCAAAGGCCAGGAGTTGATCCTCAATGAGGGACTGAATGTAGTCCAGGTGCGGGGATTTGAAGCCCAGGGCGAAGTAGTCAAGCTCAAAGATATCCTGGGGGACAGCCGGGCCATAATTACCTACCGGGCTGATGAGGAAAGAGTGGCCGAACTGGCTGCTCCTCTTAGGAATACCAGATTGAACATCGGGGACCACCTGCTTTTTGACCCCAAATCTGGTTACCTCCTGGAAAAGCTGCCCAAAGCAGAGATAGAAGATTTGATCCTGGAGGAGGTGCCAGAAATAGACTACTCTGATGTGGGAGGTCTGGACGCCCAGATTGAAGCCATGCGAGATGCTATTGAGCTGCCTTATCTCTATGCGGAGTACTTCCGGGAGCATAAACTTACTGCTCCTAAGGGAGTTTTGCTCTATGGGCCTCCAGGATGTGGCAAGACCCTAATTGCTAAGGCTGTGGCTAATAGCCTGGCCAAGAAGATGAGAGAGAAAACGGGAAAAGATACCAAGAGTTACTTCCTGAATGTTAAGGGCCCTGAGCTTCTGAATAAGTATGTAGGTGAGACAGAGCGTAAAATCCGAGAAGTTTTTCAGAAGGCCAAAGAGAAGGCCAAAGAGGATGTCCCGGTAGTCATCTTTTTTGACGAGATGGATGCCCTCTTTAGGACCAGGGGCTCAGGCATATCCTCGGATGTAGAGTCCACCATAGTGCCTCAGTTTCTGTCCGAGATCGATGGGGTGGAAAGCTTGAGAAATGTCATTGTTATCGGGGCCAGCAACAGGCAGGATCTCATCGATCCCGCTATCCTCAGGCCAGGAAGACTGGATGTCAAGATAAAGATCGACCGGCCGGATAAGAAGGCGGCTGTGGACATCCTCTCCAAATATTTCACTGCCGATCTTCCCATCCACGAGAGCGAGCTCAAGGCCTGCAGCGGAAATGTGCAGGCAGTTGTTCAGGGTCTGATCGAGAAGACGGTGGAGGAGATGTACGGGGTAGGCGACAACAACAAATTCCTGGAAGTGACCTATGCCAATGGTGAGGTGGAAATTTTCTATTTCAAAGACTTCGCCAGCGGGGCCATGATCGAGAACATCGTCTCCAGAGCTAAAAAGTTTGCCCTGAAGAGGCTAATATCCACCGGAGAAAAGGGTATTATGCTGGCGGACCTGATTCAGGCTGTCAGGGAGGAGTTCCAGGAGAACGAAGATCTTCCTAACACTACCAATCCTGATGATTGGACTAAGATCTCAGGAAGGAAAGGCGAGAAGGTAGTTTACGTCAAAACCTTACTCAAAGAAGCAAAAGAAAAGCTCAGAGGCACGGAGACCATTACTACCGGGCAGTATCTCTAGCTTTTCCCTATTTTACCTCTTGGCCTCTCAACGTTGGTTCTCTACTAGTACAGGGTGGATATGGCCATTGTGAAAGTTATGGGCATAGAAACAGAATACGGTATTACCATCCGGGACGGAATTGGCTTTGACCCTATCATCGGGTGCAGTCTACTGATTAATAGCTATCAAGTTCTGGAGACCGGTAAAGTCAAGTGGGACTATGAGGAAGAGGATCCCACCCGGGATGCCCGGGAGTCAGTACCGCCCCGAAAACTCAGAGAGCAGCCCGGTGAGACTACTCAGTTTATCAATCGCATTCTGACCAATGGCGCCAGATATTATGTGGATCATGCCCACCCCGAATACTCTTCTCCCGAGTGCACCAACCCTAGAGACCTGGTCATCTACGATAAGGCGGGGGAGCGTATTCTGGACCTGAGCCGCCAGAAAGCTGAGATCATAAGGGGCAGGGGAGAGAGGATTATCGTCTACAAGAATAATACCGACTCCAAGGGTAATAGTTATGGTTGCCATGAGAACTACCTCTTGGACCGGAAGACTCCCTTCTCTAGCATCATCAGGGATCTGATGCCCTTTCTGGTGACCAGGCAGATCTACACCGGGGCCGGGAAGGTGGGGGTAGAAAACGGCGCTGAGCCAGTCAGTTATCAGATCTCCCAGAGAGCCGATTTTGTGGAGAAGGAAGTGGGGCTGGAGACTATGCTTCAGCGTCCCATCATCAATACCCGCGATGAGCCCCATGCCGATGCCGAGAAATACCGCCGCCTAC
>CAYYBB010000082.1:0-4929 GCA_964469465.1 uncultured Actinomycetota bacterium | reverse complement strand
GGGAGGACCCCCGCATCAGCCTCATCGACCTGCAGTACCATGATGTCCGACCCTCTAAGGGGCTGTACTATCTGCTGGAGGGAGAGGAAAAGGTGGAGCGTATAGTCAGTGATGAAGAAATAGGGGAGGCTATGGTTAACCCGCCCTGTGACACCCGAGCCTACTTTCGGGGTAGGTGTTTGCAGAAGTATGCCCATAATATCTCTGCAGTCAACTGGGACAGCATGATCTTTGACCTGGACCACGGCCCTCTAAAGAAAGTCATGATGATGGAGCCGACCAAAGGAACGGAGATGGATGTAGGCAGAATAATAGACAGCTCTCCTACCGCGGCTGGTCTTCTGGAAGCACTTCAGAGTTAATGTAGTTAAGTAAAGGAGAAACAAGGCAAAGAGGTGAACTGAGATGGCAGATTCATCTAGAGCACAGAGGAAAAAGATTGGCAAGACAGAAGATATTCCCCGGGGAGGAGGACCCCTTCCCTCTTCTGAGCTGGCCAAAAAAGGGGAAAAAATAAAGAAGGATCTGGACAAGCTGTTGGATGAGATAGACGACTTGCTGGAAGAAAATGCGGAGGAGTTTGTCAGGAACTACGTCCAGAAAGGTGGTCAATGAAGTGATGCCTCAAGACCATTTCAGAGATGCTGCTCTTCATTCTCTCCTGGGTGATTCTGGAGCAGGCGGTAGAGGGGTCTCTCAAGACTCTTTCAATGATATAGGGTCAATGGGATCAAGTTTCTATGATCTTTTGAGATCTAAATGTCCGCATCTTCTTCCTGACTTCAGTGGGGTTATTGCGGGGGGAGGAATGCTGTCCGAAAAGATCCCCCGAGGCACGACCATTCTGGCCTTGAGGTATAAGGATGGAGTTATCATAGCCGGAGATCGCATGGCTACTGAGGGATATCAGGTGTCCCATCGCCATATCGAGAAAATCTACCGGACCGATGACTTTTCGGCCATAGCTATCTCCGGAGTAGCCGGGCCGAGCATAGAGATGGCCAGACTATTTCAGACGGAGATGGAACATTATGAGAAAGTGGAAGGGGAGGGGCTGAGCCTGGAGGGCAAAGCCAACAAACTGGCTCAGATGATCAGGCAGAATCTCCCTGCTGCTATCCAGGGACTGGTGGTTATTCCTATCTTTGCTGGCTACGATGGACAGAAGGGTGAGGGAAGGATTTTCAAGTATGACCTTACTGGAGGAAGGTACGAGGAGTCTGAGTATCACGCTACAGGATCCGGGGGCAAAGATGCCAGAAATACCATCAAGAAGCTATATCGCAAAGATATGGAAAGGAGCGAGGGAGTGAAGGTGGTTCTGGAAGCCCTCCTGGATGCTGCGGAAGAAGATGTGGGTACGGCTGGGCCTGATCCTATCAAGGGGATATATCCCAGTGTGAAGACCATTACCAGGGAGGGAATAAGGGACGTTCCCGAGGAGGAGATTAAGTCCATCTATGAGACTTTGATAGAAAGGCGAAGGAGCGGATAAAATGCCATTGCCATTTTATGTCTCGCCGGAACAGATGATGAAGGACAAAGCGGACTATGCCAGAAAGGGTATTGCCAGGGGAAAATCCATGGTAGCTCTGGAGTATCAAGATGGCATTGTGCTGGTAGCGGAGAATCCCAGCACTACTCTTCATAAGCTGTCGGAGATATATGATCACATCGCCTTCGCTGGAGTAGGTAAGTTCAGCGAGTTCGAGAATCTGAGGATAGCTGGGGTGCGCCATGCTGATCTAAAGGGCTATGTCTACTCGCGGGAGGATGTGACAGCCAAGTCTCTGGCTAATGCCTATTCCCAGACTCTGGGAAATATCTTCACTCAAGAGCTTAAGCCCTTTGAGGTAGAGATAATGGTGGCCAGGGTGGGGGAGGATAACTCCTCCAATGAGATCTACCATATTCTATATGACGGGACCATCAATGATGAAAAAGGATATGCAGCTATGGGTGGTCAGGCTGATGAGATAAGAAGGTTTCTCAAGAATAATTACAAGGAGGATATGAGTCTGGAAGAGGCCATCCACCTGGGGACCAAAGCACTGGTCGCTTTGGAGGATCGGCCCCTGGATGAGAATAATTTGGAAGTGGCGATCCTGGATCGCAGGAGGGAGAGGCGTAAGTTCCGCCGCATATCGCCCGAAGAGCTGAAGAAGATCCTGAAAAGCTAAAAACAAAGCCGGGTTGGCTCTCCGGACCAGGAAGGTTTAGCGGAACATAAGAGAGATGAGACGTCGGATTTTTGGACTGGAAAGTGAATACGGTCTTACTTGCACCTTCAACGGCCGGCGAAGGCTCTCCCCAGATGACGTGGCCCGCTACCTGTTTGAAAAGCTCATTCCGGGCAAAAGAAGTTCCAACGTATTTCTGGAAAACGGAGCCCGGCTATATTTGGATATAGGATCTCATCCTGAATATGCCACCCCGGAGTGTGACAACATTTATGATCTGGTGGTCCACGACAAGGCGGGAGAGAGAGTGCTGGAAAGCCTGCTTCTCTCGGCGGAGAAGAGGCTTAAGGAAAACAACATTTCAGGAAGCATCTCCGTATTCAAAAATAACACCGATTCTGTAGGCAACAGTTATGGTTGTCATGAAAACTATCTCGTTTCCCGCCAGATCAGCTTCCAGAAACTGGCCCAGGTCATGATTCCTTTCTTCGTGACCAGGCAGATCTACACTGGAGCCGGGAAGGTTTTGCCGGGATACCGGGAAAATCATTACTTTATCTCTCAGAGAGCCCAACACATTTTCGGGGAGATCTCTGCCGTGACCACCAGTGCCAGAAGTATCATCAATACCCGCGATGAGCCCCATGCCGATGCCGAGAAATACCGCCGCCTACACGTCATCGTGGGAGACTCCAATATGAGTGAGTACACCACTTACCTCAAGGTAGGCACCACGGCTTTAGTTCTGGAGATGATTGAGGATAACTTCATCCACCAGGACTTTAGCTTAAGGAGCCCGGTGCAGGCCATAAGGGAGATCTCCCATGACCCCAGCCTAAAGCGCAAGCTGCGCCTGGAGGACGGCCGCCAGGCCACGGCCATCGAGATTCAGAGGCAGTACCTGGAGCTGGCCTTAAGCTACCTGGACCACCGGGAAGCCGACCCCCTGGTCAAGGACGTCCTGGCCAAGTGGGCTTACATCCTGGAGAAGCTAGAGGAGGAGCCCCATCAGCTTAAGCAGGAGATTGACTGGGTGATCAAGCGAGAGCTGATTGAGGCCTACATGGCCAGACACCACCTCTCCTGGGAGGACCCCCGCATCAGCCTCATCGACCTGCAGTACCATGATGTCCGACCCTCCAAGGGGCTATACTATCTGCTGGAAAAGATTGGTCAGGTGAAAAGGATTACTACTGATGAAGAGATAGAAAGAGCCGTCACTGAACCTCCTCAGACTACCCGGGCCAGAATAAGGGGAGAGTTCATCAGGCTGGCCAACAAGAAGAGAAAAGACTACGGGGTGGGCTGGATCTATCTGAAACTCAATGATCGGGACCAGAAAACCATCTTTTGTGTTGATCCCTTCGTTTCCTATGACGAGCGAGTAGAGAGAATGATGGCCTCATTTTGAGGTCTGTTTTGATGGTACAAGCAAGAGCATTGTGGCGATGAGAGCCAGGACTGCCCCAAAAGAGAAAGCTATAGTAGGACCCATAGACTCCCATAAAAGACCCATGATGAGGCTGGCCGGAAGAGCGGTCAGTCCTACAGAGGTATGATATAAACCCAGAGCTGTACCTCTCAGCCCTACCGGGACCAGATCCACTACAAAAGCCCTGAGTACTCCATCAGTCAGTCCATAGTATATTCCGTAGATGACAAAGAGAGTCCAAATGTGGAAAGGCTGGAAAGCAAAGGCAAAACCTAGATATACCAGAGAGTAGACCAGAAAGCCCATAATCACCACTCTTTTGCGGCCGATCCGGTCCGAAAGAGCACCCCCCAGGAAGGCCACTGAGGAATAAACTGTGTTGAACATGAACCATACAATGGGAATTAACACAGTGGCCACACCCACGTTTTGAGCCCTCAGAATAAGAAAAGCGTCGCTGGAGTTACCCAGAGTGAATAGTATGATGACCAGGAGGAGCATTTTGAACTTTCGGTCAAAGGATCTCAGGCTCAGTTTGGGAAGAGAAGCACCTTCTGGAGCAGTAGCCCTTTTCTCAGCGACAAAGAAAATAATCATCAGGAGGGCCAGAGAAGTAGGGATGAGGGCCAGAAGGAAGATGGGGCGGTAATTGTTGTTGAACAAGGGCAGAAGGACAAAGGCTACCAGGGGACCAAAAACAGCCCCCAGGGTGTCCATGGCTCTATGAAAGCCGAAGGATTTTCCTCTGGTGGCCTCAGGAGTTGAATCGGCGATAAGAGCATCGCGGGGGGAGGTCCTCATCCCTTTGCCCAGACGATCCATGAAGCGGAGTCCTAAGACCTGCCATCCCGCAGTGGTAAGGGCCAGAAAAGGTTTGGCCAGGGTAGATAGAAAGTAGCCCCAGAAGACCAGGGCCTTTCTTTTTCTTAAACGGTCAGACAGCCAGCCCGATGTGATCTTCATCAGGCTGGCTGTAGTCTCCGCTGTGCCCTCGATCAAGCCTATATAGGCTTTGCTAACTCCCAGGACCTGGGCCAGGAAAAGAGGCAACAGAGGATGGATCATCTCGCTGCTGACATCCTGAAGAAAGCTGACCACACCCAGGACAAAGACGTTTTTCTTTATTCCGGAAAGTAGGCCTTGACCTGCGATTTCGGAAACTGGATCGTAGGGATTTTTCTTCCCTGGTTTGTCTTCTTCCATTTTGTTTTCCATTCTCTGTTTTTTGCTTTTTGTCTGTTTGTATCTCTAGCATCCCTGCAAAAGGGCTGAATTTCAGTATCTTGTTTTTCCCACAGGATATTGAGCAATTACTGG
>CAYYBB010000081.1:0-8591 GCA_964469465.1 uncultured Actinomycetota bacterium | reverse complement strand
AATAGGAAGGGAGGTAGGCTTGATTTCCGAGGAGACCTTAGACAAAGTAGAACGAAAGAGAAAAGAGATCGAGATTAACCAACAGAGGTTGAGAGAGGCAAGGATCCTTCCCACCGAAGACACGAAATCCCTTCTGGCCAGCATAAATAGCTCTCCTATCAGTTCTCCCCTTTCTCTGGCTGACCTTCTCAAGAGGCCAGAGGTGTCCATCGATTTTGTTAAGGATAGGCTATGCCGCTGGTTGAGGGAGTTAACCGAAGACATCCTTGAGCAGATAGAAATCGGGATTAAATATGAGGGATACATCCAGAGACAGCTCGATCAGATCAGGCAATACCAGCGCATGGAAGACCGGAAGCTGCCCCAGGATATAGACTACCTGAGTCTGGACGGTATCACCATTGAGGCCAGAGAAAAGCTGGCGCGCATAAGACCGCACAGTCTGGGGCAGGCCTCCCGCATAGCCGGGATCTCCCCGGCGGATCTATCCATGTTAACCATATTGCTGCAAAGATGGCAAAGGGCCAGAACCTGAACTAAGAATGCCCGATATAGAGGAACTCCTGCGAAGGGGAGCGGCAGAGCAGGGAATCCAACTGACTCACGGCCAGAGGCGCAAGACGCTTTGCTATCTGGGGATGATTCAGGAGTATAACAGGCGGCTCAATCTGGTGGGCACCTCAGACCCTGAGACCCTTGTTCTCAAACATATCCTGGACTCCCTCACCGGTCTCACGGTGCTGAAAGAACGTTCCCTTGCCAAAATAATAGATATAGGAACAGGAGGAGGGCTGCCTGGAATTCCCCTGGCCATTGCTCAGCCTGAGCTTGAGATTACTCTTGCGGAGTCCAATGAGAGGAAAGCAAATTTTCTACAAGAGTGCAAGAGGTCGCTAGACTTGAGCTCTGTGGAGGTGGTAAGGGGAAGAGCCGAAGAGCTCGGCCGCCTCCCCTCGCTGAGAGATAGCTTCGAGGCAGTTATTTCCAGAGCAGTGGCTCCTACCAGGGTCCTCATAGAATATACTGCCCCTTTTTGTAAGGAGAATTACTACATTATGTTATACAAAGGTAGGGATGTGGACGCGGAAATAGCTATTTCCAGGCATGCCCTGGAGGAGCTCAGAGTCCAGATAGAAGAGATAAGAGAGACAAAAATCCCGTATTTGGAGGCTGAGAGGAATCTGGTCGTTCTCAGAAAGGTGGGACCGACCCCTGCCCGCTATCCCCGAAAGACCGGTATCCCTCGCAAGAGACCCCTTTGACGGAAAGAGTATACGCCCACTTCCCTTTACAAAGCCCTTGCTGATTAACCACTAAACCCGAAGAGGCGATTTAACAGATTGGTGGTACTACAAAAACCACATTCTTGATAAATTTACCACCTAATTTATCATCCGGGGGCCGTACCCTCGAACGATGAAAATCGGGAATCTATTTTCTAAGTAATTTGACTTCGGAAAAAGGTGCTAAAGAGTCACTTTTTGACTTTTTTGCAGGAACACCATAGATTAAGTCGGTTTTTCTGGGACTGGCAAAGAAAATGCTATGGAACTCACCTTTTCATAGGTTATAATAGGAAAAAGAAATAGGGGAAAGAGCCTAGAAGCTGGAGCAAGCTTTGAGATTTTTGTGGTTTTGGAAAAGAGGCCGGAGTCCACAAGAGGAGACCAAGGGTTCCCCAAAGGGAATGGAGGAAGAACCAGAGGAGCGGGAACGAGGTCCTGCAGAGGCGAGAGTTGCTGAGGAGAAAAGAGGGCCCGTTTCCGGGGTTGAAACCTCAAGTATTGACTCATCTCCTGAAACAGCCGGTTTGCCTGATGAGGAGATGTTAGAAAAAACGCCAGCCGCGCAAGAGCAACAGCGCGCAGAAGATAAGGAGAGAAGAATATTTGTAGCAATTGATACTATCCACTCAGCTCAGACGCAGGCGCGGGCACAAGAGTTGAAAGAAATTCCTGAGCGCGATAGCGCGGAGCCAGGAGGCGAGCTCGGCCTGGGCGGGGAGAGTCAGTCGCAGAATCTGACCCGGTTAAAACAGGGAAGCTTTCTGGCTGCCACGGAGCGAAAGGAACCTGGTCGCAGATCCCGGGTCATAGCCTTGGCCAATCAAAAGGGCGGAGTGGGGAAGACCACCACGGCCGTTAATCTGGCTGCCTATCTGGCTGCTGAAGGATACAAAGTTCTTCTGGTGGACATGGACCCGCAGGCTAACAGTACCAGCGGCCTGGGAATAGAGGTAGCGGGAGTTAACGAGAGCATCTACGATGCTCTGGTGGACGAAGAGGAAATATCCGGGATGGTGTTGGACACCAAGGTCCCGAACCTCTATGCCATTCCTTCTTCGGTACAGCTCGCTGGAGCAGAGATAGAGTTAGTGCCTGCTCTGTCCAGAGAATTCAGGCTAAAGAAGGCCCTGGATCCCATCATAAAAGAGTACGATTACGTCTTCATAGACTGCCCTCCTGCCCTGGGCCTTCTTACCATTAACGCTCTGGCGGCAGCCAATGAGGTGCTCATTCCAATTCAATGCGAGTACTATGCTCTGGAAGGCCTGAGCCAGCTCCTTAAAACTATCAATCTGGTTCAAGCCAGCCTGAACCCAGACCTGAGCATTACCGGGGTACTTTTAACCATGTTTGATCCGCGAACCAACCTTTCTGAAGAGGTAGCAGAAGAAGTCCACAAATTCTTTCGCCACCAGGTCTATGAATCGGTCATCCCCAGGAATGTACGGCTCTCCGAAGCCCCCAGCTATGGTTTGCCCATCCTTCTATATGATCCGGAGTGCAAGGGAGCCGAAGCTTATAAAAACTTAGCAAAGGAAGTGATTGGACATGGCCAAAAGAGGTCTGGGTAAGGGCCTTTCCGCCCTAATACCTTCACTGGAAAAACCGGGTGGCCTGGGACCATCGGAGAGGCGGGATGCTTTCAGGATAGAGGAAATCCCCATCTCCAGCATCACCCCCAGCCCCCGACAGCCCAGGCAGAAATTTGACCCGGGAACCTTACAGGAGCTGGTAGCTTCCATCCTTGGCTTCGGAGTAGTTCAGCCTATCATTGTGAGACCCAAAGGCGGCGGATATGAGGTAGTAGCCGGGGAAAGACGGTGGCGGGCAGCCAAGGCAGCGGGGCTGAAGACTATCCCCTCCATAGTGCGACGCACCTCGGATATGGAATCTCTGGAGATGGCTCTCATAGAAAATGTTCATAGAGATGACCTCAATGTCATTGAAGAGGCTTACGCCTACCAACAACTCATAGACGACTTTAATATTACTCATGGAGACCTATCGAAAAAGGTGGGGAGGAGCCGTTCTGCTATAACCAACATTCTAAGGCTCCTCACTCTTCCCATAGAAGTGCAGGCTATGGTAAGAGAGGGAGCGCTCAGCTATGGGCATGCGCGATCCCTTGTGGGCCTGGAGGATAACCAGCAGATAATCCGGCTGGCGGAGAAGGCGGCGCGAGAAGGGCTTTCGGTGAGACAGGCTGAGGAGGAGGTCAGAAAAATCCAGCTTAGAAAAGACACCGCCCACCTTAGAAGAGCCCCAAAACCTCTCCAGCCAGCCAAATTCCCCGAGATAGCTGAACAGCTTTCAGACTACCTTAGCGTTCCGGTACGGGTCGTCATGGGGAAGACCAAAGGGCGTATCGAGATAGAATTTGGGTCCCTGGTTGATTTGGAAAGGATCTACAGTTTGATAACCGGGGATCGCAGTGGGTTAGACGAGCCCATGAGTTAAGGCCCAGCCCGCCGAAAAGTTGGCCAAAGCTCGGCCTGTCCATGCTACTGCATGTCCATCGCATGCCTGTTTTCCCGTCGATTTTTATCAGCCGCATACGAGAGATTTCGGTTCAGTTGCAAGCCTTCGGCCTTGTGCCGGAGTAGTTGACCCGTGCCCTTGCACAGCATTCAACTGCGATACATAGTTGTCCGAAAGGGGGAGGCTAGCGGCAAGACGGCTCAGACAATCCCAGGCGTTCAACTAAACAATGTGTGAGATAGGGCTTTGATCTGGGGGAGGCATGAAAAGGCTTCGGGTTGGTGTGATTATGGGGGGACAGTCCGCAGAAAGAGAAGTCTCCCTGGCCTCTGGCCAAAACATCATCAGTAATTTGGATGAAAAGAAATACGTTAGCATTCCCATAGAGATTACTGCCCGGGGAGAATGGGTGCTTCCAGTTAGCCTCCTTCGGCCAAGCGGTGGATCTAAAGTAAAAAAGGGCGTTCCGTCAGAAGATTTCGAAGTACCTACCATCTTCCCGATTATGGCGGGTGGAAAGCTCGTGGGGATGAGCCTCTCCGAACTCATCGATGTGGCTTTTATTGCCCTCCATGGCCCCCTGGGAGAAGATGGCACGGTTCAGGGGGTTCTTGAATTGGCGGGTATCCCCTATACTGGATCTGGACTCCTGGCCAGTGCTCTGGGCATGAACAAGCTACTCTCCAAAAAAATCTTCCTCCAGGAGGGGTTGCCGGTAGCCCCCTTTCTCTCTGTGGAGGCAATCCAGTGGAAGCAGGACAGCAGAAGCCTGATTCAGAAAATACAAAACCTGGGCTTTCCAGTGGTGGTAAAACCAGTGGCCCAGGGGTCTAGCATAGGCGTTACCATTGTCAAAGAGAAGGAAGAGCTGGCCCATGCTTTAGAGCAGGCTTTTAACTATGACCCCATTGCCATAGTGGAAAAGTATTTGAAAGGAAAAGAGATACAGGTAGGTATTGTTGGTAACCGAGATCTTTTGCCCCTTCCACCCATCGAGATCGTGTCCAAGAAGGAGTTTTTTGACTACGAGGCCAAGTATGATCCCACCAAGGCCGAGGAGATTGTCCCGGCCAGAATTTCTGAGGTTGAAACTAAACTCCTGCAGGATCTGGCCGTGCGAGCTTACCAGGCTCTTGGATGTCGTGGCTTCGCCCGCATTGATATGTTTCTGTGTGAAGGGCGACCCTTTGTCTCCGAGGTCAATACTATCCCCGGCCTTACCAGTGGCTCTCTCTTCCCCAAAGAGACCCGGGCTGCGGGGATGGAGTTTCCCGAGCTTTTGGACCGACTTATCCAACTGGCCCGGGAAAGATGAAGATTCCCCCACTCCATCCCTGGAATGTCTCCGTGGAGGAGGCACTACGTATCCAAAATGAGCTGAGAGAAAAGGTGGTTCTAAGAGATCAAACTGACCGGATAAGGGCTGTGACTGCTGTGGATGTGAGTTATCCCGATTTCCAGAAAATGGCCCTGGGTTGCGCCATCACTTTTACCTATCCCGATCTGAGGGTGGTGGAAAAAGCCTTTTCTTTACATGAGGTTTCCTTTCCCTATATTCCGGGCCTGTTGGCCTTCCGAGAGGCCCCTGCTATAATCTCAGCCCTGCAAAAACTGGAAAGTAGCTCTGATCTTCTCATTGTCGACGGCCAGGGCTATGCTCATCCCCGCTGCATGGGTCTTGCGACCCATCTGGGAATATATCTCGACATGTCCTCCGTGGGCTGCGCCAAGAGCCACCTTTGGGGAACTTATCAAGAGCCTGCTCCCAACAAGGGCTCTTATGAGTATCTCAGGGACGGAGACCAGATCGTGGGTGCCGTCCTGAGGACCAGAGACCGCGTGGCTCCTGTCTTTATCTCCCCAGGTCACAAAATCAGTCTGGAAAGATCTATAAGGATCATTCTGTCTCTTTGCAAATTCCGAATTCCAGAACCCCTTCGAATAGTCCACCAGGAGCTAAAGAGAATGTGAGTTCCCCTTTTCCTTCAACCTCTACGCTTACCCAGTGGAGACACCTCTTGTAAATTCAACTACATTGTCCTATAGTAGTGCATAGTCCGGCAATCTCGGGTTGGCGGGAAATTATTGCTGAGATCCGTAAGAAAAGAAAGCCAGAGGCCGAGGGCTGCCTTGGCCAATTTCTCAACTGCCCTAAGTACCTGAAGGAAAATGAACCTGAAAGAGGAAGTAATCTACGATTTTCACACTCACACCCTTCTTTCCGACGGACAGCTTATGCCGGTTGAACTCATCCGACGAGCCTATACCAATGGCCATCGGGCAGTGGCTATATCCGACCATGTCAGCGCCTCTAACATGGAAAGGGTGCTTTTGGAGACCATTCGAGACTGCGAGATAGCTTCTCAATATATCGATATTATCGCCCTGCCCGCTGTAGAGATAACTCATGTACCTAAGGATCTGATTAGCAAGTTGGCTAGAAGTGCCAAGGAGTTGGGGGCCAGGATTGTCATAGTCCATGGCGAGACTATTTGTGAGCCCGTCCAGCCGGGGACTAATTACGAGGCTCTGTGCTGCGAACACGTAGATATCCTGGCTCATCCGGGTCTGATCTCGGAGGAGGAGATGAAAATTGCCAGGGAAACCAACACCTTCATCGAGCTTTCCGCAAGAAAGGGCCATTGCCTGACCAACGGGCATGTGGCTAAACTGGCCCAAAAAATGGGCGTCCTTCTTCTGGTTAACTCTGATGCCCACACCCCCGGCGATCTTTTTATCCCCCAATTGCCCAAAAAAATTGCCCTGGGGGCAGGCTTGGATGAGGAGGCAGCGGAGAGAGTGGTATTCGGGAATCCTCGCCAATTTCTGAGAAGACTGGGCTGTTAGCTCTGGGAGGGAAGAAATTACTCGATCACAAGGGTTATAGCTGGCTTTCTTCCTTAAGCCTCCGTCGAGCATCTCGTTATCTGACCAGTACCAGAACTCAGGGAACAAAAAGGAAGCGGGGAAGTCTAATTCTCTGGAAAGACCACCGGCACTGGGGCCCCCAGGAGTCTCTGCATAAAGATACTCCAAGCTGCGAGTTCCCAGACAAAGACTAAAGGTCAGGCCAGCGGGATAGATATGCTATACAGAAATCGCCATGGGCGGGTCAGTTTAGAACGTAATGACGATACTAGTGGGATGAATACGCAAATAGACAAATTTCATTCGTTGGACTACTCCAATGCTTAACATTAATAAACCATGACTGACAGCATAGCCACAGAACAAAGGAAAGAGAAATGTCATCGAGTAGAGGTAGCACCACAAGACTTATCCTTATCGGGCTCATTTTTCTGCTAACTTTGCTGGTAGCCGGGTGTGTCCAGCAACCCAAGGAAGCTCAAGAACCCACGCCCTCGACTCAGGTGCCCGTAACTACGCAGATCCCAAGAACTCTTACTGTTAGTGGAGAAGGGCGGGCCATCGCTGCTCCTGACGTAGCTACCGTTACCATAGGAGTAGAGCTCCAGGATAAGACCCCTGAAAGGGCCATGAATCGAAATAGCGAGATTATGCAGAAGGTGATCCAGGCCATCAAGGAGATGGGAATTCAAGAGGAGGACATAAATACGGTCGGAGTAAATCTGTATCCTCAATATAACTATCCCCAGGAGGGAGCACCTGAGATAGTAGGATACTATGCCTCCAATCAAGTTATTGTCACCGTGAGGGATATACAGAAGGTCAGCGATTTGATTGCCAATGCCACCAATGCTGGGGCCACCAGTATATACGGAGTGCAGTTCGACGTAAGTCCGGGCAATAAAGCCAAGATGGAAGCCTTAAACGATGCTTACGCCAATGCCAAAACGAAAGCTGAGGCTCTGGCCGCGGCCATGGGCGTCAGGCTAAAAGAGGTTTACTCAGCACGGGAAAGCGGAGTCGCTGCCCCTATTCCTGGAGCATATCCGGGATACTACGCCGTGGGCGCTGAGGGCGCTGAAGAGGTAACTCCCCCTCCTGTGGCCGGGCAAAACATAGAAATCAGAGCGGCTGTGGAAATTACCTATGTGATTGAGTAGAGCAGACCGGCCGGGCCTCAATGCAATAGTGTTGCCAGGAGGGCACAGGCGTACCTCGATTTCCGATATAGGGTAGTACCCCCATCTGGCAAAAAGGGCTTCTTGTGACCATCCTAATTTTGAAAGAGCTCTCTGAATAATTCCCTCCCCTGCCACCTTATAGTTTCCAGGCAAATATAGTAATATTGTTTGGTAGACGTAGAGGTAGAGCCCTATCCACAAAGGTATTTGCAAAGTGGACCTCAAGAAAATCCCTCTGTTGCTTGTGGCAATTGGGATGTTGTTCTTTCTGGTATCCGGATGTGCCCGCATGACCCAGCCTCCTGAGGAGATCGGAAAGGTGGGCTCTCAGAGTGGGGGCGGGTCCGCAGAGGGGAGCAGTTCGAACCCAGCCATCCCGGCCCCCGAATTTACTCTGAATTCTTTGGATGGCCGAGAGGTCAGCCTTTCTGACTTTTGGGGCAAAGTAGTGGTTCTCAATTTCTGGGCCACCTGGTGTGACCCCTGCCGGGCAGAAATGCCCGATTTGGAACGAACCTACCAGGCATATAAAGAGAAGAACGTGGAGTTTGTGGGAATTAGCGTGGACACCGATACCCAATTGGTGGACTCCTTTGTCAAAGAAGTGGGCGTGACTTATACTATCCTTCTCGACCCCTCCAACCAGGTAGCTTCTGACTATGCCATTCGAGCGATCCCTACCACTTATATTGTGGACGAGAAGGGTATGATTGTGGGAACCCAAATAGGACAGGTGACCGAATCCATGCTAAAGGAAATGTTGGATCAAGTTTTGGAG
>CAYYBB010000080.1:0-8623 GCA_964469465.1 uncultured Actinomycetota bacterium | reverse complement strand
GAGCCTTTTTCTCAGGTTCTCTTTCATCGTAATACGCACTAATAACAGATGTATCCAAGTATAACGATGGCCTCATCTCATTTCCTGTAAATCATATATAGGGTGCTACTCCTGGAACCTAATTGTCATTATGTGGCCACCACTCATGAACGATGAAAACTCTCTGATTTCGCTCAATGAGACCTCAGGGATGCCCTGATAGCCCGAATGTGGTCCGGGGTGCTTCCGCAGCAGGCCCCGATAATCCTGGCTCCCAGCTCCTTATACTTTACGGCAAAGGCAGCCATGGTCTCAGGAGTTTCCTTATAGACCGTTTTCCCTCCCTCGTACACAGGAAGACCAGCGTTGGGCTGGACGATCAGCCTGGCCTTTGCAGAAGCCTCCCTCATAAGCTGAACTACCTTCAACATCTGTTCGGATCCCAGGCTACAGTTGGCCCCCACTACCTCTACTCCCGCTGACCAGAGTTCCCTGACCGCCTCCTCAGGTCTGACCCCCATAAGGGTCCGCAGGCTGGTCTCAAAGGTCATGGTACATATCACCGGCAAAGAACAAATCTGTCGGACGGCCTGAAGGGCAGCTTTTGCCTCTCCCAGATCGTACATAGTCTCGATGATAATGGCATCCGCTCCTCCTTCAGCCACGCCCCGAACCTGATCAGAGAAAGCCTCTACCATATCCTCAAAGGTCAGGCTACCCACCGGCTGCAGAAATTGGCCAGTGGGGCCGACCGAGGCGGCCACGTAGACTCTATCCCCCGCCGCACGCCTGGCTATCTCTGCCCCTTTTCGGTTTATTTCATACACCCTATCTTCCAGGCCATAGGAGGCTAACTTAATGCGGTTGCCCCCAAAGGTATTGGTCTGGATAATGTCGGAACCCGCCTCTATGTAAGCCCGGTGGATCTCTTCTACCCTCTCAGGATGGGAGAGATCCCACTCCTCAGGAGGAACCCCCGCTGGCAACCCCTTTTCCTGAAGCATGGTTCCCATAGCTCCGTCGCAGATGAGCACTTTTCTATCTAAATCTTCAATAATGTCTTTTGGCATATGACTTGTCCCTTCTGATTGTTAAAGTAACGAGAACCCTCAGGCTCTATTCCGGCATGCACCTGTCTGGCGTACGGAAACCAAAGGACTTGCTATCCGCGGCTGGACATCCTGCCACAATAGTGTCAGCTGGTGCAGGGAGATGAGCGCCACACGGTATGAGCCTTTATGAGCCCTCCCTAAAAGTCGTCCAGGTTCTTATTGTCAGAGTGCACCTCAAGACCATGTCCTGTGGAAACTCACTTCTTCCTGGCCAACACCTCTTTGGCCGCTTCCACTATATTGGAGGCTTTAAGACCGTACTTGACCAGAAGTTCCTCCGGCT
Source organism: uncultured Actinomycetota bacterium (assembly GCA_964469465.1). Lineage (GTDB taxonomy): Bacteria > Actinomycetota > Humimicrobiia > Hakubellales > Hakubellaceae > Hakubella. The sequence continues at coordinate 7,249 of CAYYBB010000080.1, read as the reverse complement.
CTCCCGACTCAGCAAAGGTATCCCTGATTCCTACTCTCTTCATGGGTGTGGGAAGGTTTTCTCCGAGGACCTCAGCTACAGCACTGCCCAGGCCTCCGTAGATGTTATGTTCTTCGGCTGTCACCATAGCCCCGGTGCGACCAGCCGCTTCCAGGATAGTTTTTTCGTCGATGGGTTTAATGGTATTGACATCTATGACGGTAGCCTGGATGCCTTCCCGGCCCAGAAGCTCAGCAGCTTCCAGAGCTTCGGAGACCATTACTCCGCAAGCCACCAGGGCCACGTCCCCACCTTCCCGAAGAACTGTCGCTTGGCCCAGTTCGAACTGAAAGTTCTCCTCATAGATGACCGGCACTCCGCTTCTGCCCAGGCGCACAAAAAAGGGGCCATCCAGATAGGCAATCTTCTTTACCGCTGAGTAGGCCACGTAGTAGTCTGAAGGAACAATGAGCCGCATGTTAGGCATGGCCCGCATGATGGAGATGTCCTCGATGGATTGATGGGTGGGTCCGTCTTTGCCTACTGTTATACCTCCATGGGTGGTCACAATCTTGACGTTCAAGTTGGGATAGCATACAGAAATGCTCACCTGATCGCAGGCCTTCTTGGAGCCAAACACAGCAAAAGTGCTGATAAAGGGAATAAGACCACAGGTTGAAAGGCCGGCCGCAATCCCGGTCATGTTGGCCTCAGCCACTCCCAGATCGAAAAACCGATCCGGATAGGCTTTTTTAAACATGATCGATTTGGTAGACTTGGCCAGATCGGCATCCAGAACCACGATTTTGGGATCCTGGCTTCCCAGATCTACCAGAGCCTGACCATAAGCATCCCGGGTAGCCCTCTTCTCGCCCATTATCCCATCACCACTTCTTCCAGCTCGGCCAGAGCCTGCTCCATCTGCTCCGGACTTGGAGGGTTACCATGAAAGTCGACCACGTTTTCCATAAACGATACTCCTTTGCCTTTGATAGTATTGGCAATTATCATGGTAGGACTGCCTTTGACTTCTCGGGCTATGTCTAGGGCCTTAATTATCTCTCTCAGGTTATGTCCGTCTATTTCCAGGACGTGCCAGTTGAAGGCCTCCCATTTCTCTTTTACCGGTTTGATAGGCATAACTTCATCATTGGGTCCATCGATCTGCAGACCATTATGATCCAGAAACACAGTCAGGTTGTCCAGACCAAATTTGGGAGCGGCCATGGCTGCCTCCCATATCTGCCCTTCCTGACTCTCCCCATCGCCGATCATGGCATAAACCCGGAAATCTTTCTTGAGGATCTTGGCTGCCAGAGCCATCCCCACGGCTGCAGAGAGTCCCTGGCCCAGAGAGCCGGTACTCATGTCCACACCCGGGGTATCCTTCATGCTGGGATGGCCGCTGAGTCTGCTGTTAATGGCCCTGAAAGTATCCAATTCAGCCACATCAAAATAACCTCTTTCGGCCAGAGCAGCATAAAGGACGGGCGAGGCATGTCCTTTGGAGAGAACAAATCTGTCCCGATCCTCCCATTTGGGATTTCGGGGGTCGATCCTCATCTCATGGAAGTAGAGAACGGTTACAATGTCCGCTGCAGAGAGAGATCCACCAGGGTGTCCCGATTGGGCTACCCCGGTCATTCTTATGATATGCTTTCGGATCATCCGCGCCCTTTCCTGCAGCCTCTGTATTTCTTCATCCTCACTCAATTTATCCTCTCCCCTTTCTAACCAATTGTAACCTCGCCAAGTGTACTTCGTGTATTATAGCATTATTTTGAAAAACAGCCCCGCTGTGACAAACGATAAATTTGGCCACATCGACAACATCGATAACTGTCTGGTATAATGTGGACAAATGCAGGCAACCAATATGATTCTGTTAAGAGCCATTCTGGGAAGATAGGCCAAGATGAAGTTGAGGATGAAACAAGTAAACATCAAGGAAATTCAAAAACGTCTTTGTGCTTTGGAGATGAAGTATGGCATGACTTCGGCCGAGTTTAGACAGAAATACCGACGAGGCGAGATGGGGGATTCTGAGGAAGTAATGACGTGGGTAAGAGACTACGAATCCTATAAAACTCTGCTGTCAGAGGAAGCTAGGAAGAAAAAGGCGGTCGGGGCTTGAAGGTAATAGAGGACTATTTCTCTTCCGTGGATAAGTTCCTCGCCAAACAGATGGTCGTGTCAAAAATTGAGCCCCAAAATCTATTCCGGAGAATCTCCAATACTAAAGGCCGAATAGAGGCTCGCATTTACTTCTTTGATGGATCATATCTCGATGTTGGAGAAATGGTGGCAATCGAAAGGGGAGTCCCACTGAATTATCACTATCGATACCACTATCAAAGGCCTGAGGGACCCGTTTTCACCTATGACGATGCTCCAGACCACAGGGAATTAGAAACTTTCCCCTATCACAAACATACCTACACCAAAGACATGAGAGAAACAGAGCCTCACCAGAAAGTGACCCTTACTGATGTGGTTAAGGAAATTGCGACACTGCTCCAAGAGTGAGCTTTATTATTCTGGATAACTGACATAAGCGCTTTAGTCCATCTCCGTTCTTTGAAATGCTCGTTTAATCATCGACCTGACCGGGGACCAGCTAAAACAGAAGGGAGGTGAGAGAGATGGTTGAAACTGAGAGGAAGCCCCAAGGGAAAAAGCCCAGGGAAGAAATAGCGAAGGAGGTGACCTTCAAAGGCCTGTGGCGTCCAGCCAGGATTGCCCGCATGGCCATCTTTATAGCCCTGAGCGCTGTGGGAGCATTAATAAAAATTCCCAGCCCCACAGGAACAGTAGCTCTCGACTCGAGCCCTGGCTTCTTTTCTGCCGTGGCCTTCGGGCCCTTTGAAGGAGGGATAGTGGCGGCTTTGGGTCACATTTTCACTGCTGCCACTACCGGCTTTCCCCTAGGAGTGCCCATGCACCTGTATATCGCAGTGCAGATGGCTATATACGCGGCGGCCTTCTGGTTCGTATCGAGAAAGGTTCATCTTATAGTAGGTGTCATAGTTGCTACCCTCCTAAATGGAATAGTGGGAGCTGCTGCTGTGATCCCCTTCTTCGGCATGGGTCTTTTTGCTGCCCTGCTAGTGCCCCTTCTGGTGGGCTCAGCCGTGAACGTGATCATAGCTGCTGTGGCCTACTATGTGGTGAAGAGAAGCAAGATCATCTAGCTTCATGAGAGGCAGGAGGTGATTCAGGAACAAAGCAGGAGTCACCTCCTGCCCCATATTTCAGAAATTTCGGGTGGCGATCTACCCGAGTCACTTTTCCGCAGATGATGGGCGAAGACTTCTCTATTGTTAATGTGTACAGTTGTCAATATGCTCCATTAGCATGGGTGGGCGAGTCAAAATGGCGGACCTGCCAAAACCAGATTTTGGATCAATTTACAATCCGATTTAGAGTGGCAGGATGGGACAAAATACTGGAAAATTCGGTCGTTGTTGCGGAAATGCGAGGTATACTTACACAGCTTTTTATACATGATTTGCCATGGCGGACAATAGCTCTTTTTATCCCAATCTGAAAAAGAATCTCACCTCTCTTAGAAAAAGGCTTGCTGCGGGAAAACCTTTTCTGCAGATGGGCTCCCTATTTAGAGTCTACAAAAAAAGAGACCTTACCCTGGTGGAGCTGTCTGAGAATATGGTGCTGGTAGTGGGATGCGATTCCGACGGAGGCATAGGGCCCAAGCCCCTGGATGTAGTTAAAGTTTCAGGATATCTTCTGGGGAGATTTGGGAGTAGGGTGGCTTTGATGGAAGTGCTCTCGGTAGGGGCTTACCCTCTGGTAGTAGTGGACACTTTAAGTGTAGAGATGAATCCTACCGGGAAGGAAATAATCCGAGGAGTCATAGACGAAGCCGAAGAGGCAGGTCTGGATCCCGAAAGCATAGTGACGGGAAGTACCGAGGATAATGTGCCGACATCCCAGACCGGCATAGGAGTCACAGTAATCGGCCTGGCCCTCTTCTCCCACCTGAAGATCGGAGTCTCTCAGGAAGGAGATGGGCTGGTGTGCGTGGGAATTCCCAAGTCAGGACCCCAATTTGAAATAACCCTGGACGATCCGGAGATTCTGGACCTTCCTTCTCTGTGTCAAATAGCCATCCAGGATTTCGTCCACGAGATCATACCTGTGGGATCCCACGGCATAACCTACGAAATAGGCGTCCTGGAGGAGCTAAATCGGCTGAAAATAGAATATGTCCCTGAGCCAGGTGTTGACTTACGAAGATCCGGAGGACCGGCTACCTGCGCCATCGTTTCTCTGAGAGAAGAGGATATCCCGCACTTGAAGAAACTGGTTAAAAAACCTGTAAATGTTCTTGGCCGCCTGGTAAAGCAGCAAGTCGGGTAATTCTTTTTCTTGGTAATTTCTCGTTATGCTTTGATCACCGGCGAACCGTAAAAATGGTGAGTATTTTCCATCTGATCTGTCATGATGTGGCCCTCACCCCACGAACAATGGAAATATCGGCTATTTTCTACGTAATTAGAGAAACAGCCTCTCTCTATGATAAGAATTGAAAATCTATCCTATAAATACGAAAAAGCGGAAGAGAAGGCTCTCCAAGAGTTGAACCTTGCCATCCCCAAAGGTAGCTCCGTGGTAATTATGGGCCCTACCGGAGCAGGAAAAACTACCCTCATCCTCACTCTGAACGGCATCATCCCCCAGTTCTTCGAAGGAATCTTCGAAGGGAAAGTATTGGTGAACGATTTGAATACCACCCGATACCGGGTCCAGACTCTTACCCGTTATGTGGGGGTGGTGCTCCAGGATCCAGAGACCCAGATTTTTGGCATCACGGTCAAAGATGATGTAGCTTTCGGCCCCAGTAACCTGGGGATGGACAAAGAGGAGATTCTGAAAAGGATAAAGGAGGCCCTGAGAGTAGTACGGATGGAGGGATATGAGGACAGAATTACCGGAGAGCTTTCCGGGGGAGAGAAACAGAGGCTGGCTGTGGCTGGAGTACTGGCCATGAAGCCCTTGATCTATGCCCTTGACGAGCCTACCTCAGAACTCGATCCCCTGGGAAGGGATGAGATCTTCGATGCCCTGAGACGTCTTCAGCGAGACGAAGAGCTGACCACGGTTCTGGTGGAACACTCCAGCGAGGATGTATCGGACTGGGCTGATGAGGTGGTAGTACTGAATCAGGGCACGATAGCCTGGAGAGGACTCCCCCAGACCCTCTTTAGGGACGGTGATCTAACAGAAAAATTGGGAGTTAAGCAGCCCCCGGTCTCCCGCCTGGGGTGGAAGCTTTTCAGGAAAGGATTGATCCAACAGAAAGACATTCCCTTAAGTCTGGAGCAGGCGGAGAAAATGATCAGGAGACTGGTGTCTGCCCGAGTTAGGTCTCGAGAAACCGTGAGGCAAGAGGACTTGGAAAAAGAACTTCAGCACACCAGCCGGGAAGGAATCCAAACGCGGAAAGAGGCGCAGGGGAAAGGCGAGACTATAATCGAGGCCAAGAACCTGACTCATGTGTACCCCAATGGAATCGTGGCCCTCACAGATGTGAACCTGAAAATCCAAAGAGGCGATTTCGTGGCTCTGGTGGGTCAAAACGGGGCGGGCAAAACCACTCTAGTCAAGCACTTTAACGGCTTGTTGAGACCCACGGAGGGGGAGGCTGTAGTCAAAAATCAGGAAACTACCAAATGCACCATTGGAGAGCTTTCCCGTATGGTGGGCTATGTATTTCAGAACCCGGACCACCAGATTTTCTCCTCTTCGGTGAAAGATGAGATAAGTTACGGCCTGAGAAACCTGGGTCTTTCGGAGACTGAGATAAATAGTCGGACCAAAGAAGCTCTCAGTTTTGTGGGGCTAGAGGGAAAAGAAGATAGCCATCCTCTTAACCTGGGCAAAGGAGAAAGACAGAAGCTGGCCGTAGCCTCTATCCTGGCCATGCAGCCCGAGGTAATCATAATTGATGAACCTACCACGGGACTGGACTGGAGAGGTGCTTTACAAATGATGGAAATGGTGAAGCAATTACATCAACAGGGCCATACCATCATCTTGATCGGTCATGATATGAATCTGGTGGCCGATTACGCCCATCGGGTAGTAGTTATGGGCGGTGGGAAGATCCTGGCAGATGGAAATCCCCAGGAAGTATTTGCGCGAGCAGAAATCCTGAAAAGGGCCTCTCTCAAGCCCCCTCAGATCACCCAGTTGGCCATGAAATTGGCTGACTTGGGCTTTCCTAATATCATAAAAGTAGATGACATGGAGAACGAGGTTACCAGAAGGATGGGATTCAACCATGATGCGGTTTCTCAAGGAGGCAAATAGGTGTTTTTAGAATACATCCCGGGGAAAAGTCTGGTTCATCGATTGGATGTGAGAACCAAGATCTGGGGGTTCATCACCCTGTTAACCCTCGGGTTCATCTTCCCCCATCCTCTCTATACCGCAATAGTGGGCGTCCTTTCCCTCCTTCTGGCCCTGTACATCCCCCTTCCTATGAAAAGAATCTGGGCGCTACTCAGACCCTTGCTTCCTATCTTTGCCATTATAGTTGTAATAACCGGCTTTTCCTACGGCACCGATGCTTTTGTAAGTCCCTACGCCCAAAAAGTCCTTTTCTACGCGCTTCCCGGAAGTCGGCTGCCTTTCACTTCGGGAGGCCTTCTATACGGTCTGAATCTTCTTCTCCGCATCTTCATTATGGTAATAACCTCTTCCACCCTGACTCTAACCACACCCCTGGAGGACTTCCTGCAGGTTCTGGTAAAACTCAGGGTACCTTACGAATTTTCTTTCATTATTACTACCGGAATAAGATTTGTCCCCACCATGGAAGCTAAAGCAAGTATGGTCATGGACGCCCAAAGAGCCAGAGGGGCCAGGCTAGAGACAGGAGGGATGATCAGCCGGATCAGAGCCTACGTCCCCGTAATGGTGCCCCTTTTGGTCAATGCTATAAGAATGTCGGAAAACATGGCTCTGGCTATGCTCAACAGAGGCTTTGGAGCCACCAGAAAATGGACCTATCTAAGGGAGATCTCCCTGCAAGGGAAAGACTACCTGGCTCTAGTCCTCATTACTGTCATGTTCCTGCTGGGCATTTATGTCAGATACATGATGAACTATGGGCAGTTGTGATTTTGAGCGACATAAAGTGACATTGCAGGGCGCAGGGAAGAGCTTAAAAACGCCCAGAGTGGAATCTTTTGTCACCAAACTTTTGCACGAATTATAAAATACAGGCGAGTTTAGCTGTGAAAGG
>CAYYBB010000079.1:0-8746 GCA_964469465.1 uncultured Actinomycetota bacterium | reverse complement strand
CCTGACCCTCTATATCCAGAACGGAGGGATAACATTTTAGATCGTGGATATACTGGGCCTTGGGATTGACCGGATAGCAAGGCCCTGGGAACCCAGAATCGACAATATTGTCCAGAATATCATGGCCAACCTTGCCCTCCTTTCTGGCTGCACCTATGACAGCCACAGAGGAGGGGCAGAAAAGATGTTGGAAGATCATGCTAAACCTTAAAGTCAGACTTTAGAGACCGCTACTTCACGCTTATGATCTCACGGCCCTCATAGTATCCGCATTGGAGGCAGATTTTATGCGGTTCCTTCATTTCATGGCACTGAGGACACTCAACCAGGGAAGGCAGGGACAGTTTTTGATGGGTACGTCTCTTATTTCTTCGAGACTTGGACATCTTCCTTTTGGGTAAAGCCACTTTCTTCTTTCACCACCATTTCTTTAAGTAATCTGGAGAGCTTCTCCTGAAACCCCTCCATCCTTATGTCCATTGTTTCCTCTTCGCATGCACATTGACTCAGGTTTCTGTTTTGCCCGCAGACCGGACAGAGACCGAGGCAGTCCTCTTTGCAGAGGACGGACAGAGGGACAGAGAGAATTATATTCTCTCTTATGATCTGCTCCACGTCCAGTAAATTATTCTCCAGATAGATCACCTCATCGTCTTCCCAATCCATCTCTTGGCCTTTGGTGACTCTTACCACAGGGATGGTAAAGGAAGTCTGGAGATGGAAGAGGGCCGGGTCTGCACATCTCACACAGGTGGTCTCCACTTCACCCTCTATAGACCCCGAGAGAAGAATTTTCTCTTCCACCCAACTGACAAGTAGGTGAATATGGAAATCGCCCTGGAATCCTTCTTCAGAAAGCAGAAAGTTCGGAAAATGGAGATAGTCCCGGATGTGAAACTCAGCGGTCTTCTTGTCCTCTAGAAAATCTTTCAGATCTAAGATATAGTTACTGCTTTTCATCCTGAAACAGACACCCTTTGCTAATAATGAACACCTGGCAGAACTGCAAAAAAACAGATTTGTAGATTAATTTACCATCCACTTTGGTTTCGCAGGATAGAGCCAAATACTTAACTTCAGCCCTTTTACAGGACCACTAAACCTGCCTGGTTTCCTACAAGTTCGCTTCAACTTTCCTCCAGGTAGGCTTCGGGCATTACTTCTCCCTCGGCCGGTTTGCCCTGGAGCTGCTGTCTTCCCTTCTCTACTGTAGTCAGAAGCTTATGCAGAATAGCCTGAATGTTAGCTAGTTTCTCATCGGCATAGTCCTCGGCTTCCATTCTGATAGTTCTGGCCCTTGTTTCAGCTGCCCTTATGATCTCCTCGGCTTGCCTGGTAGCTTTCTTGACAATTTCTGTCTCTCCTACCAACCTCTCAGCTCGCTCGATGGCCTCCTGCACCAAGCGCTCAGCGTCCTTTTTGGCCTCTTCCAGCATCTCCTGCCTCTCTTTCACTATCCAGCGAGCCTGCTTGAACTCTTCCGGGAGGATCTGCCTCAGCTCGTCAATGAGATCGTACATCTCTTCCTCGTTGACAATAATATTAGAGGTAAAAGGCACCCGGCGGGCCTCACTGATCATCTTCTCAATCCTGTCTATCTGTTCAAAGGTTTCCATTACCTTCCCTCCTGCCATATCAAATTCTCAAAAATTCTTCTCTCTGAAACATTTGATAATATCGTCCCGGATCTCCTCAGGCACCAGATCGTCCAGACACCCCCCGTAGGTAGCAACCTCCTTGACTGTGCTGGAGCTCAGAAAGGAATATCGGGGTCTGGCCACCAGGAACACAGTCTCAATCTCCGGATAAAGTTTATGATTTATCTGAGCCATTTGAAATTCATACTCGAAATCGGTAACAGCCCGCAGCCCTTTGATAATGACACTGGCCTTTTTGGCCTTGGCAAATTCCACCAGAAGGCCGTCAAAACCAGCTACCTCCACATTATCCAGCCCTAAAAGACTGCTGTTCAAAAAATTCAGCCTTTTCTCCAGAGAAAAAAGAGGAGCCTTGCGGGGCGGACTCTCAGCCACAGCGACAATAACCCGCTCATACATCCTGGCCGCTCTAACAATTATGTCTTTATGTCCCATGGTCACGGGATCGAAACTTCCTGGACATACAGCTATGGTCATTACCCTGACTCCTTCTCCAAAGCCCCTGGGTAAACTTCTCTCTCCTACGAACACGAACGGGGCTTCCTACTTAAAAAAAGGACGGTCGATTGACCGAACCTCCTTTCCTTGATGGGACTGAAATGGACCGGAGCTATCTCTTGCCTCCGGGCCAGGGGAATTTTCAGGATAACCTCTCCTTCATCCTTCAAGACATCGGTGGTCGAGAGCAGGTAAAAAAGAGCCTCTAAAATACCCTTCCCTATTTTATATGGAGGATCCACAAAAATCAAATCGAACTTTTCCCCCCTCTTAGCAAGATATCGCACTGCGGCCAGAGCGTCCATTTTCAGAACTGTTGCCCGCACAGGATCAGCCAGACCCACTCTCTCCAGATTTTCCTGGACCAGCCTCACAGCCCTCTCATCCTTATCCACAAAAATCACCCTTTGACATCCTCTGCTGAGAGCCTCTATCCCCAGGCTCCCGGTGCCAGCGAAGAGATCGAGGACCTGGGCATCTTGTACCAAATGGCCCAGGATGTCAAAAGTGCTCTCTTTGACCTGATCCAGAGGAGGCCTGATGTAGAGACCTCTCATGTTCTTCAGCTTTCTCCCTTTGGCTACTCCGGCGATTACTCTCAAAATTTCTTTGCCACCTCCGGAAGCTTTTCTGTTACTTTTACCTTCAGCCCTGATCCTCAAAAAACCTTGTGGGCAGAAGCCTGTGGCAACACGCCTGAAGTAGTTTCTGGCTTCGGCGAAAACGGTGATCCTCCAGAAAGGCAAAGGCCTCCTGCCTTACCCGCTCTATTATTTTCTTATGTCGAACTATACTGGCAATCTTAAGGTCGGGAAAACCGGACTGCCTCTCTCCAAATAGTTGCCCCTCCCCGCGGATAAAGAGATCTCTTTCCGCCAGTTTGAAGCCATCGGAGATCTTAATAAAGGCATCGATTCTCTTCTTAGCCTCCTCCTTTTCCCTGAGATCAGCGCAAAGAAGGCAGTAGGAGCGGTCACCTTTGCGGCCTATCCTGCCCCTCAACTGGTGAAGCTGAGCCAGGCCGAAGCGCTCGGCATTCTCTATAAGCATAACCGTAGCTTCCGGCACATCCACTCCTACCTCTATCACCGTGGTGGAAATAAGAATATCCACTCCATCGCCCCTGAACTTTTCCATAATCTGGGCTTTCTCAACTGCATTTATCTGGCCGTGCAGCAGACCCACTCGATAGTCCTTAAACACCACACTTCGTAGAAACTCGGCCTCCTGAAGAACGGATTTGAGCTCCATTTTGTCTGACTCATCGATGAGGGGACAGATAACATAGGCCTTTTCCCCCTTATCTACCTCTTGTTTGATCAACTGATAGGCCCTCCCCCGGTGGCTTTCCTCTACCAGGATAGTTTTAATGTCCCTTTTGCCCTGCGGGAACTCATCAATAAGGGAGACCTCCAAATCCCCGTAGATGGTCTGAGAGATACTTCTGGGTATGGGCGTAGCAGACATGACCAAAAGATGAGGAAAGATAGCCTTATCCTTGAGCTTCCCCCTCTGTCTCACCCCAAACCTGTGCTGCTCATCCACTATGGCCAGGGCCAGGTTTCTGAAGGTCACGTTTTCCTGAATCAGGGCGTGGGTCCCCACCACTATGTCTATCTCTCCGCGGGCAATCTCTTCATAGAAAGCCTTTCTCTGGCTGGGAGTCAGAGAACTGGTCAGGAGGGCCACCTTCACCCCCCAGTCCCTCACCAGAAAACGCAGGCACTGGTAGTGTTGTTCAGCCAGTATCTCCGTGGGCACCATAAAGGCTCCCTGATATCCATTAAAAACGGCGGTCATGAGGGCAATAATGGCCACGATAGTCTTGCCCGATCCCACATCTCCCTGAATCAGCCTGTTCATGGGATGCGGCCGGGAGAGATCCTTCCAGATCTCGCCCACCACCCTCCTTTGAGCCTGGGTCAGTCTGAAAGGAAGGCCCTCGATAAACTTCAGGATTTTCCTATCCGGAGAAAGAGCTACGCCCGGAAGCTGGAAGGCAGATCTCTTCTTCAGGGCCAAAGCGAATTCCAACAGGAAGAGTTCATCAAAGATCAGCCTCCTCCTGCTGGTGAGAAGGAGATTTTTGGCGGAAGGGAAATGGATCTGCTCCAGAGCCTCGGAGCTCAACAGATCCAGGTTCTGGCTCATTCTAAATGTAAGAGGCAAGAGGTCCAGAAAGTCCGAGAATTCCCTTATGGCTCGGAAAATAAGCTTTCTGAAAGTTCTGGGGCTCAGGCCCGCGGTCAGGGGATAGAGAGGGATGATCCGACAGGTATTCAAAACATCAGTCTCCTCCGTCCCCGGGCCGTCCAGTACATCGTAGAGGGGGTTTACTATCTGGAGGCTACCATAGTTAAACTTAACTGTCCCGCTGAAAGCCACCTGGTCGCCTACTCTGAGGAGATCAGCCAAATAGTTCTGGTTGAACCAGACTCCGATTAGATAGCCAGATCCATCGGAGATAACTATCTGGAGGATGTCCTTGCCTGAAAAAGATCTCCGCTTGTCTATGGCCCTGACCTCGCCTATGACGGTAACCTTGCTATCCACCTGGAGTTCGGAGATCTTCTTAATGGTGCTCAGGTCAAGATAGGTTCTGGGAAAGTGGAGAAGAAGATCCAATATAGAGCTGAGTCCGAGACGGGACATTCTCTCCCTGGCCCTCCTGCCAGCTCCTCGGAGTTGCCCCAGATCCCCGAAGACCCGAAGTTGATTTTGCACTTCCCTGGCCTTGGGGAGATAGAAGGAAAGAGAACTTTCTGCCTCGCTGCTGGGGGTAAGGTTGACATCTACAATGCTTTTGGCACCGAGCGTGTTTATTTGCTTCATTCCAGAGAGAAAAGATAGGGATAAAGGGGCTGACCGCCCTCATGGACCTCTACTTCCAGATGAGAGTATAGCTTCTTAATCCGATCAGCCAAAAGCTCCGTGTCTTCGTCGGAGGAACCCTCTCCTTTATAGATGGTTAATATTTCATCCTCCTCTCCCACCATGCTTCCGATGAGATCCAGGCTGGTTTCCACTAAATCTCGACCGATAGCTCTTATCTCCCCATTGCAAATTCCGATGACATCATTGCGGGTAATTTTCCCCATTTTAGATTCAGAATCCCGGATGGCAAAGGTTATCTCCCCTGACTTAACCCGCTCCATAGCCTCCAGCATCGACTTACGGTTTTCCTCTACGTCCATTTCCTGGTTAAAGGAAAGAACCGCTGAGATGCCCTGGGCGACAGATTTGGTAGGGATGACCACAATTTTCTTGTCCGACACTTCTCTTGCCTGCTCCGCGGTCAAAATGATGTTCTTGTTATTGGGGAGGACAAAGATGCTTTTGGCGAAAACTTTCTCTACGGCATCCAGGATATCTTTGGTGCTGGGGTTCATGGTCTGTCCCCCGTTGACTACTCCATCTGCCCCCAGGCTCAGGAAGATCTCCCTCAGCCCCTCACCGCTGCACACGGCCAAAACTCCCAACTCTTTCACTTCTTTGCTGGCCAACTTTTTGGCCCTCTCCGAGGCCTGGTCGTCCATGTTGTTGATTCTGATATTATGGAGAGATCCCTCCTTTAGAGCACAGCCGAGGACCGCATGGGGCTCATTAGTATGGACGTGAACTTTGGCCATGCTGGGAGAACCGACCACCAGCGCACAGTCCCCCAGCCTGTTCACTTCCTCTTTCAGGTGATCCAAATCTATCTTGTCTCCCTTGATCACGAACTCCGTGCAGTAACGATACTCCAGGCTCTCCTCCAGATCCTCTGCGGTAGAACTAACTCTGCTCAGAACACCTACCTTCTCCCTCCTCACCAGCTCCTTCTCACCCCTCACCGCGTCCAAAAACCCCCTTAAAATAGCCAGCAGACCTTCACCTCCTGCATCCACCACTCCGGCTTCTTTCAAAACCGGCAGAAGGTTAATGGTCTCCTGGACCGAGCGTTCTGCCTCATCCACTAACTGAACAAGAAGTTCTACCATATCTACGCTATCATTGCTGTAGACAGATGCTGCTCCAGCCACATCTTTGATGACCGTAAGCATGGTCCCCTCTACCGGCTTCATCACCGCTTTGTAGGAGATCTCTCGGGCCCGGTCCAAAGCCTGGCCCAGGATCTGGCTGTCTATAGCCTCCTTATCCTGGATTACCTCGCACATACCCCGAAAAATCTGCGACAGAATAACACCCGAATTTCCCCTGGCACCCATCAGAGAGGCCTGAGATACCGTAGCAGCCACCGTCTTCATATCCAGGTTGCCTAGAGAATCAATATCATCAACGACAGTTTGCATGGTTAGAACAAGATTGGTCCCAGTGTCTCCATCAGGGACCGGAAAGACGTTCAGCTCGTTGACGTACTCCTCACTTTCTTTCAGACTCTCCAGTCCCCTTTTGAACATCCAGACTAGATCTTCGGCAGTGAGGAACTTTTTCATGTGGTCAAACTTCTTCTCCCCTCAGACAATCCCGGTTTGCCATCCTCCAAAATCCTATTTGTCCATTTTTAGCCTTTGGACGTGCACATCTACACGCTCCACCCTGGCCCCGGTCATGCGTTCCACCTGATACCTGACCTGCTCACACAGATTCTTGGCTACCTCAGCCAGCCTGGTTCCATATTCAATGACCACATAAAGATCCAGATCGTAGCTATCATCTTCCCTTCGGGAAACCAGGACTCCTTTCTTGAGAGACTTCTTGAGAAAATCAGGTATCCCTTTGGGAAAGGTTCGGCCAGCCAGACCCACGACGCCATAGCACTGCGTGGCTGTACAACTGGCAATTTCAGCAATGGCCTCTTCAGAAATCCGAATTTCCCCGTACTCGTTTTTGACAGAGATCATGGGACGGGTGTCTCCGACGCGGAGCTCTCCTCGACTAGCCTGTTCAGATCCTCTACCAGATCATCGGGTTCCATGCCATGCATGCGGGCTCCACTTTCTATACTTTCCATGGTGGCCCCCATGCAGGCGATACAGCCCAGGCCATGCTTTATGAAGATCTCTCGGGACCTGGGGTGAGCCTGTAGGGCCTCAAGGATAGTGGTATCTTTAGTGATCCTCATCCATCATGCCTCCTTTGATTTCTGAAACAATTATAGCATAGGGGGAGGTTAGACATGATGCTGCTGGGGAAAGATTCTAAGAAAGATGTCTGGTGCTTTGCCGTTGTAGTGTCACAAAAGATCTGAATCCCCCAACTTTTTCAGCAATTCTACAGAAGTTAGGGTCTTTTGCCAGACTCTTGAACTTTATTATTTGAATACTAAAAAGCAGACATCGGCGAAAACTCTATTATCCAGCCGATCTTTCTGCCTCTTCTTTAGCAATCTTGACCCACTTGATGACATTCTGAGGATTATTTCCAATCGTATGGTTATCTTTCATTATTACCTCAACCCTGCAATTCTTTGTTATCTCAAGGGCGCGGCGCAATTTCTTTCTTATGTATTCCTCATCGATATCGGGCACAGCCAGATCGGTAGGACTAGGCTTCATGGAATAGATGTACTTGTCTTCTAGAAATTCTGCCATTTTCTCGAGATCCGCAAAGGCCGACACCGAAACCCGGCGAAGATTAGGGGTCTCTCTTATTACCCGCCAGCGAGCTTCAAGTGGTTCGCAGCACCCATAGCAGTTAAGTCCAAATCGCTTGAGAATCGGAAGCTGATAAGCAAAGACAAATTCGGCGAACATATCAGGTGATATCCCCAGCGTTTCCTGGCTTTCGCAAAATCCCCACATATCCTGGGTTCGCACGTGGCCGTCAAAGTCCTTCCCAGGAAGTTCTTTGGTATATCCAAAGCCACCAGAGCCAACATATGAGTCAACGTTCAAACTCAAAAGGTTATTTGCCTCAAGAAAATCAAGCTTGGCTAAGGTGCCACCATTCAGGAACTTCATTAGACGATGGACAAATTCTGGATTATCTACCATATCGAACATAATTTGCTGTAGCCCGCGGAGCAAAGCCAGCGTGTAAGTCATACCAAGGCTCCACCACCATACTCCCCTGATCCTTACGGTAAGCAAGTCGCCAAATACATCTTTTGCCAGCTCAAAGGTCCGCTGGGTCGTTTTGTGGTCAACTTCAATGGTAGGATAGCGAAGCTTCTCAGTTTCTTTGTACTCTTTTATCGGTGGATCCCATACGTACGAACCTCCCCCTTTACCACCATGAAATATTGGCTCAACTCCCCAATCACTTTCGGCATAGGTGTATCCTATATCGAAAAAGGGTTCTATTACCTTGTCGTCGCACATTAAATCTCCCCAGAAGATCTCCTTCCACAAGACTACCTCCCAGTGCCGCGCAAGTCTCCCAGCGCATTCCAACTGGTCCTCGGTTATAATCTCGTTCCAGCCATTTTCAGGGTCACAGAAAATTAGGGGCCGTGTGGGCTCAAGAGCATTGTGCTTATACCAGAGATCTCGCTTTTCCTGCTCAGTGGGACGAGCAGCGAGCTTGGCCACTTTCTCCGCCAAGCGGCGCAGAATTTCCCTATCCTTCTTCGTGATGCTAGCTTCTCCGCGCACACCCGCATTGAAATTAGGAGTACTTCCGTAATCTGAAACATCCCATATGCCAGT
>CAYYBB010000078.1:0-8778 GCA_964469465.1 uncultured Actinomycetota bacterium | reverse complement strand
ATTGTGGTATAATCTTGTTTGAGGGGCGACATATACATGTCAAGAATTTCTGTCAAGAATTTCTTGACTTTTACAAACGCATGTTCGATAATAGGAGTGCTATCTTGTGGAGGTGCATGTTATGCAAGAAGCCACACTCTTAGAAACGAAGCGCTGCAGGTTGGATATTGGCCATGAGAGAATCTGCAACTGTCCTTCTAATCATCTCAACTGCATGAACCCTAAAGAATGGATCAAGAGCCAGTTGGGAGTGTGGCAGTTTTCCTACGAGGGACGGGACATCCGGGACAAAAATGTCCATCCTGCCGTATATCCCATCGCCCTGGCCCGAAAATGCATTGAACTGTTCACCCATCAGGGAGAGCTGGTGCTGGATCCTTTTGTGGGTAGTGGCACAACCCTGGTGGCGGCGAGAGATGCCCAGAGAAATGCTCTGGGCTTTGACATTAACCAAAAATATATTGCTCTCTGCAACTCTCGGCTCAGCCAGCTGGACATGCTCAACCAGACCAGGCAGATGGCCATCCTAGACGATGCCCGAAATATCGCCTCCTATCTTGATCCAGAGACCGTAAGCTTAATTGTTACCTCCCCACCCTATGCCAATCTGCTCAATCGCCGCAGAAAGAACAAAAGCCGCCGCAGCGAGAGGCGCAAAAATCATCAGTATCTGCGAGTCGAACAGTACAGCCAGGATCCCCAGGATCTGGGGACCCTACCCCTTAAGGAGTTCGCCCAGGCCATGAGTGAGATTTTTGCCCAACTCCTGCCTCTACTCAAGGTAAAAACCCACTGCGTCATTAATGTTCCCGATATGTGGTGGGATGATCAGAGGGTGACCATCCATATTAGCGTAGTGGAAGCCTTACGCCAGGTAGGCTATGAGCTACGTAACATCATCATTTGGGACAGGACCAATATCGTTAACAAGATTGGAATTTTTGGCTGGCCCTCCAACTATATCACCATGGGTACCACCTTCGAGTATCTCCTTGATTTTTGGAGACCCCCTAAGGCTTAACCTATGAACATCAAAGACGAAGTTGATAAGTTAATGCAAAGGGTGAGGAAGGGCCGAATCCCTTCTTCGGAAGCCATCGTCAAGGAGACCTTTCAAGAGCTTAGATTTATTTCCCATGTCCTCAATCCTCAAGATGTTCAAAGAAATTTCAACCGTCTTCTCCGGGAGGCCTTTATTAAAACGCTTGAAGTTTTAGAGCGATATGAGGATCGGGCCTATGCCAGAGAGATGGTCGATGAGCTAATGGCCTTGAGAAAGCAGGATCTCCTTGAGGCTCAGAACCTTTTGGAGAAGACCCCCGGTCTTCAGGAAGGGTTCAGGAAAGCGTTGCGAGTCCTCTTAGAAAAATGGTATCCCTATCTCAGAAGGGGGTTCTTGAGCATTAGCCAATCCCGTAAGACCCGTGGGGGCCGAGACTTTGAGCTTCAGTTCAGTCGTCTGCTTGATCTGATGGAAGTGCCCTTTGAAAAGAGGAAAAGACGTTATCGGGTAGACTTCATGATCCCTTCCGATGAGGCTTTTCATCACGATCCCAACCGCTCCCTTATCCTCTCCGCCAAAAGAACCTTGCGGGAAAGATGGCGGGAGGTAGTGGAAGAGCTGCAGGCCATGCGCTCGCCCAACATTTATCTGATCACCGCCGATGAGAACGTCAGCCCAGGCCACGTGGAAGGTATCTGTAGGCAGTATCGGATTCACCTCGTAGTGTGGGATGAAGTAAAGAAAAGCAGGTTTCCTGAGGACCCCTTGGTGATTAGCTACACAGCCCTTGCCAATGAGATAATCCCGCTATTTAGACAGTTTTGGAAAAGCGGGTGAGTGGCCGAGGTTACTCCCAACAAATCTTGGTTCTCGCCGAAGCCAGGACAGAAAGGGCCGGTTCGCTTTTTTAAGAACTGCCAAAGAACCTGCAAAGAATACCGGATCGAGTTTACTTCAACCAAAAGCAAGCAGTCTAATTCTGTTCTGCCGACTATTTAATCGCTGAGACTTTTATGCTTTTTATTGACTTCCGGGTTTCTATGACTTTCTGTGCATCTCCGTCGAATTTCTTCAACAGCATAGAACCGGTCTCGCTTTGACTAATTCGTTTTTTGATCTCATCATCGTCTTCCAATGCCCAATCTGAACTTCCTACCACTTTGACTTCTTTAAATCCTGCGTTCTTAATGAAATTAAGATAGTCTTGCTTCAAACTCGCTCCGGCGATGCAACCCACATATGCTTCTATATCCTCTCTGATTTCATTGGGCAGGGGACTTTCCAACACTATATCTGAAACCATCAAATTTCCGCTTTTTTGAGTATATGCTTCCGTGATACCAATGGGGCGTGTTCTTGGGAGTCAGTTTTTGGTATTCTTATCTCTAAGAAAACAATTGCTGAAATTTGCCATTTGAATCAGGGGAGCGAAACTGGGCTTATGAAACGAGATCTTATCAAACTATCTGAGGAGATCTATGACCTGGTGGTTATAGGTGGAGGAATTTATGGAGCTTGTGTGGCCTGGGATGCCAGCCGTAGGGGCCTTTCTGTCGCCCTTCTAGAGAAGTCCGACTTTGGACAGGCCACCTCTTTCAACAGTCAGAAGATAATCCATGGCGGTTTGCGTTACCTTCAGCATGCAGATTTCAAGCGGATGCGTGAGTCTATGGCTGCAAGAAGAACGCTAATGCAAATTGCCCCCCATTTGATCCATCTCCTGCCCTGCATAATGCCTACCTACGGTCACCTGTTGCAGGGTAAAGAGATTATGAGGATAGCCCTGATGATAAACGACCTGATAGGGTTGGACCGTAACCATTGCATCGACCTCCAGAGTCACATACCCAGAGGTCGGATTGTGTCGCGTGCCGAATGTCTAAAGTTATTCCCCGGGTTAAGGGAGAAGGGCCTCAATGGGGGGGCGCTCTGGTACGACTGTCAGGCCTATAATTCAGAAAGGTTACTGCTCTCTTTCCTGCATTCCGCGGTCCAGGCGGGGGCTGAGCTAGCTAACTATGTGGAGGTCACTGGCTTTATATGGGAAGGGGGCAGGATAGCCGGCGTGGAGGCCCGGGATGTCCTGGGTGGAGATCGCTTCCAGGTGCGGGGCAAGATAGTAGTTAACACCAGTGGCCCCTGGGTGGACCAGGTGCTTTCTCTTCTGGGTCGGCCTCATAGTATACCTCAAATGCGCCTCGCCAAGGTCCTGGTGCTCTTGACCCGGCCCATCGTGGACGAGTATGCCCTGGGAGTGTGGAGTGGCCAGAAATATCTGGACGATAATGCTATCATCAACAAGGGCTCCCGCCTGTTTTTCATCACCCCCTGGCACAAATACAGCCTGGCTGGTACTACCGAGCAACCTTACCATGGGCCGGTTGATCATTGTAGGCCAACCCAAGGTGAAATCCAGGATTTGATCAATCAAATAAATAGAGCTTATCCAGGCACTCATCTTGGGCGAGAGGATGTATTGTTCTTCTATACCGGCTTATTGCCCAGAAGCGATAGGAATCGGGATGCAGGAGAGGTTCAGATTGCCAAACACTACCGCCTCATCGACCATTATGCAGTAGATGGGATCGAAGGCCTGTTGAGCGTAATCGGGGTCAAACTGACCACAGTGACTGATGTGGCCAGGAAAGCTGTAGACAAGGTCTTTCGAAAACTGGGGAAAGTTTCGCCGCCGGATCTCAATTCAGTTACCCCCCTCTGGGGTAGCCGGACAGAGGTGGGGTGGTTCAGGGATTACCTGGCCACGACCCTAAGGAAGCGGCCGTCCGCTCTGGATGAGGAAGTGGTCCGCCACCTGGTTTACAATTACGGCACGGAGCATAAACGAGTGATCCGCTATGCAGAGGAGAATCCCGCCTGGCTCAGCCGGGTAACTGGAGATTCCCCGGTGATCTGGGCGGAGATAGTGCATGGCATAAGAGATGAAATGGCCCAGAAGCTTTCTGACGTTATACTCAGACGGACCGAGCTGGGAGAGGGGGGCAGTCCTGGTGATGAATGTTTAGCTGCCTGCGCCCAGATGATGGCCAAAGAAAAGGGTTGGGACAGACTCAAAACTGAAAGGGAGATCGACGAGGTTAAGGCTATTTACGAACCGGCACCATGAAACTACCCGTATCTATTCCCAGTACCGGTCTGGTTAATGACGCTTCACCGCATACTGAGATTGCTCAGAGAGTATCCTGACCAAAGGGTAGTTTCCTCCGAAGTTAAGCTCTACACTTGCTTGAACCTCTTTCCCCTGGCCTGGAGACTGACTAAGGGATTCAACCGTCCCACTACTCATGATACTTCTTGTCTCGCCTTGGCCCAAGTTCTTAATTGTAATTCTTACTACCGATGGGATTTTGCTAACTCCCTCAAAGAATTTTGCCTTAACTCAAATTTTGTGAACTCATTAGAGGTGAAGGAAATTGAAATCAAAGACAAACTATTCCTGGCCTGCCTGGATTCGACGCTAACGGCACAGATTGATTATCTGACTTTAGATGAGGCACTGAAGCAAAATGCAGTAATAATCAAAGAGAGAGATGCAGAGGCTGTTTCAGAGTTTAAGGGGAAGAACGAATCAGGCAAAATGCTTTTGTTGCTCATGGGTGAACAACTGCAAGAAGAGAAGCAAAACCGAACCGTCAACACTACAATTCTTGTTGGCGGCCATCAAGAGATCGTTATACCTGTAAGCTGTACCGAACGGGGGAGATGGTCATATACGGACGAAGACCTCAGGAGTGAGCACCTCCTGCATTCAACAGTGAGAGCGGATTTAGTAGAGGGCGTGAGTGCCACACTTGTCCACGGAAGGGGTTATATGGGAGAACAGAGAAAAGTCTGGAGCGACATAGCAGCAGCTTGTGAGAGCTTTGGGATAAGATCTTCGACAGGAGCAGCTGATGACATTTACTCAAGTTATGACAAAAGGGTAGAAGGTATTCTTAGACAGTTCAGCGCAGATTCACTCACAAACGGTGTCCTGGGGAGTACTGAAAACTTGATATGTGTAGATGCTTTTACAAGAAAAGAAACTCTCTTTCGAATGTGGAACAAGCTCGTAAAAAGTTACATCTTGGATTCGCTAAATTGTTCCGAAGTCGAGGAAATGAACAAGAAAGAGATTATTGATTTTCTTAGAGGTACCACGGAAGCGAACTTGGAGGTATTTGACTCCCCCGGTTTAGGCCAGTCGGTGAGAATTACCAAAGACGGCCTTTCAGGTTGCTGCCTGGTCTATGAAGGTGAGGCTATTCACTTGAGCCTGTTTCAGAGCAGGAGGAAGAGCGATAGGGGATTTGGCTACGAGGGTGGGCTCGTAACACCAAAGGAGCGGTTCTCAAAAGTTGTGGTAGAACTTTAAGTAGCAAGCCTACCAGACAGAATTTGCGCAGGCTGGCCCCCTTTTTCTTTATCATAATCTCCCAAAGTGGGTCCCTTTTACATTATCATAATCTGGCTAGTCCCGGAAGGCATCCCGCAGAAGGATGCTTTGCTGTTGGAAAGCTTTACGAGGATTACGCAGGTTCTTCATGAGAGAGATTTCCTGGGTGATCAGGCGAGCTAGATTGAGGATATGGGCGTCACGCTTGTTTGATTCGGCTTTGTAAAGGGGGTGATCACGATTGATATAGATGATGTTTCCTTCAGAGAAAGATTCGGGCCCCTCTGGTCCAAAGTGGTCGAGACAGCATATGACCCCGGTGGATCCTATTTTTACTCGACGGACCACAGCGTTGGGGGTTAATACATTGGCTTTAGGCTTGCCTCTGCGTTTTTGGCCAGATTTTCTGACAGGTTTCTGCTTCTCGGCAATGGATTCGATATGCCCTCCTTTGGTAGGGGTCACGACTCCACCCTCGCCAATGGCCGGCTGGCCATTTGAGACCGGGATAGGGCCAAAAGGCGAAAGATCGGGATGGGCAAGAAGGGACTTTTGAATTCGCTCCAGCGCTTCTCGCACCGCCCGACTCGTAATCCGATTCTCTCGTTTGTTGGAGAGCTGACCAAGGACGCTTTTTACCTCTCTCATCACTCTGGACATGGCTTCCGAGAAAGTCTTATATTCCTCGGAATCTGTTATGAAGCCACTCCTGTCGCTGGTTATAGGAAGAAAGTCGGCATGCACCTCTCCCCGGATGCGGGTAACATCTCGACCCCAGGATTCCATGCCAAAAAGCTCTCGTCTGATGGTCACCTGCTTGACTTTGCACTCGATTCCCAAATTGGATGTGGAGGCGGCAGAATTGGGAAGGATTACAATCTCTCCATGGACAAGGCCAAACTGAGTGCCCTCCAGGAAGGGAATTCGATGACCGCTCAGACGAGGTGGGCGCACTTTCTCGCCATTAACGAAGACTTCGAAGTCGGGTGCATTGATCGGAACACTCTCGGCCAGACGAGCTTTGACCTCAGCAGGATCAAATTGCTTTTTTAGCCTATCCAGGCCAACTGTGGTACCGTCCCCTCTCCTCCCATCAGCCGGATTGATCTCCAGGGGAAGCTCCCACCTCTCCCCCCGGCGCCACCAGTCGTCTTTATCAAAGGTAACAGTCGCTGAAAAATCTCCCTTGCGGGTGGATACCCGGAAGCGCTCACAGGCCGAGAGTGTGGCAAACTTTCCAATGCCAAATTGTCCGATAAGATCTCGTCCGAAGAGCGCAGACTTTCCCTGCAGGCGTTTCAAGGGAGATCCGACACTGAAGTACTGTTTGAGCCCCTCCAGACCCATACCACTGCCGTTGTCATCAACCACCAGGCGCTCCTGCTCTACCAACACCTGCACCCTGGTGGCATCTGCGTCGTAGGCATTGTTCACCAGTTCCCGAACCAGCTCGACACTCTCGCTATAGAGCTGCTCCCCTATGCTAATCAAATGGCTCTTATCTACTATTACTGGAAGAGTAGTTGGTCTCTTGGACATTTTCCATAGCTCTCCGACTTTTGGCCCACAGCAAAATCCCCACACTAAATCGGAACGGTACCGAATTATATAAGAGTAACCCTGCCGGGGGGAGAGACTTGTCATTTTGCTTGACACCGTTTGCTTAGACTCCCTTGTTGCTAGGCTATGCATTTTTGATACAACATAATATGCGGATCGTCGTGGTTTACAGGTACTCGCAGCAATTCAAGACTAAGGAGGTAGGAAATGGGCTATGCGGCGAAAGACTACAGTCACCTCATAGGCATGGAGGGCCTTGGTGAGACCCTCCTCAAGAATCACTTCACCCTCTACGAAGCCTATGTGGCCAACACCAACCGGCTGTTAGATACATTGGCTGATATGGTCAGGGAGGGGAAGATAGGCACTCCTGAGTACGCGGAGTTGAAGCGTCGAATGGGCTTTGAGTTTAACGGCATGCGGCTCCATGAGTACTATTTTGAGAACCTGGGAGGCAAGGAACCTCTAAACAGGTCGGGGAAGCTGGGTAACAAGATAAAAGAGGACTTCGGAAGCGTCGAAAATTGGGAAGCAGATTTCAGGGGCACTGGATCCATGCGCGGAATCGGTTGGGCCATTCTCTACCAGGATAACCTAACTGGAAAGCTGATGAATGAGTGGATCAACGAACATGAGACCGGCCACCTTGCGGGCTGCACTCCCCTTCTAGTCATGGACGCATTTGAACATGCCTACATGATTGATTATGGGCTCAAGCGAGCCGATTATATTGCAACATTCTTTAAGAACATCAGATGGGATGTGCTAGAAGGTCGCCTCAAGTAGTCAGCCCTGTTGCGATGGTTCGGCGCTGTCGCGGCCATGATCTTCGCCATAGTCTTACCTTGGTGATCGAAAACATCTAACGGATAAGAAGCTGGTTGAAAGAATCAGCCTTGTTCAATCTGGTCCTGCAAGAGCGGTCAAGTTTTTGCCGGATTTAATTCGTTTTATCAACTTGGGTACAACCTCAAATAAATCGCCCACTATGCCATAGGTTGCTACCTTGAATATGGGCGCATCCAGGTCTTTATTTATGGCGATTATCACATCAGAGGTCTGCATTCCTGCCAGATGCTGCACAGCACCGGATATGCCACAGGCTATGTAAATTTTGGGATTTACGGTTTTGCCAGTCTGACCCACCTGGTGGGGATAGGAGATCCAGCCCGAGTCCACGGCAGCTCTTGAGGCTCCTACCACTCCACCCAGGAGATCCGCCAGTTCCCTTAGAAGGCCAAAGTTCTCAGCGCAGCCGATGCCTCTTCCACCGGAAACAATGATATCGTAATCAGTAATATTAATCTTTTCCTCAATAGCCTCTATGGTCTCCAGCAGCCAGAGACGTGATTTAAATAAGTTTTCCTGGATGGGCATTTCCATAATGTCGCCCCCTTTTACCTCCGGAGTGCCCTTTTCTTGGGCAAGGCCTGAAGGATTCTCTTTGTGGTCCAAAGAGGTACGATTTGTATTTTTAGTTTCCGTTTTGCGAGCACCCATGGCATGGGGGCGCACTGTGGCCATCTGAGGTCTGCTGTTGGGGCAGATTATAGTAGCCATAATATTGCCACCAAAGGTAGGTCTGGTTTGGAGTAGGAGCTTTTTGTCGGGATCAATGTCCAGTCCGGTGCAGTCCGCGGTGAGGCCTGTTCTTAAAATGGCTGCAACTCGGGGAATCATCGATCTGCCGAAGGAAGTTGCTCCGGAAAGGAAGATTTCTGGCTTATATTTGGAGATGGTCTGGACGATAGCTTTGGCAAATATATCGTCGAGCTGATTTTCGAAAAGGGGGCTTTCTATGAGATAAACCTGGTTCACGCCA
>CAYYBB010000077.1:0-8972 GCA_964469465.1 uncultured Actinomycetota bacterium | reverse complement strand
AAAATAGTGTAATTCCATTCTGGATTCACATCGCGATATCGTATGTTCAACGCTTTTCCCCGCTGCCCGAGAGGTCTACTTTCTACTTTTTCCTTAGGGGTTGCCGAAAAATAAGTCAACTTTATTTTTCGGCAACCCCTAAGGATAGCTTCCTTGCTCGCAAAGGGCTACTTTTCTTCTAATTTTTATCTCTTGTGACTGTCCCAACATTGGTGAGAATTTTTAACCATCTACGGTAAGCAGGACAAAAGTCCTGGTCAATGGACATAAATGAGCACTTCAATTGTCCTTGAAGCTGGGGCCTACCGATTAAGGACGATTCTAGTTCATCTCTTAACTGTTTTGGCAGAAAAATTGCTCCAGTAACAAACGACTATGGGTGTTTGGTGGCCATAAACCTACCAGCATCCCTCATCCAAAAGCTAGGGTCTTTGCATATGGGTGTCCCACGAGATTTGCCTGTTAATCTTAAGAGTATCTCCGATCTGGATGGTTTTAAGGCGGTAACCAAAGATCTTATAGAAACAGCCCTTAAGGCATTAGAGGAGGTAGAAGCCAGGTGTACTCTTTGTGGCGAATGTGAGGAAATTCAGGAGAAATTGTACCTGATACATCATTGTCTGGATTACTTAAGCCGTCTCTGTGAAGGGAAAGTTTAGTCTACCTGATCGGGGTAAGGCGAGAGGAGCATCCTCCTAAAGCGAAGTCCGATGAACCATTGGTGCTTTCCAGACATTATTAGAAAGTTTACACAGTAAAATGGCTCTTGCTCTTAAGGGCCAAATATGAAGGAGGAATCTGTGTCCAGTTTGAGTGCAGAAGAAGTATTAAGGCTGGTAGAGGAAAACGATGTCAAGTTTATCCGGCTCTGGTTTACAGATATCCTGGGGCGGCTGAAGAGCTTTGCCATTCCCAAAGAGGAGCTGGAGATGGCCTTTTCGGAAGGGATGGGATTTGATGGTTCGTCTATAAAGGGCTTTGCCCGCATAGATGAGAGCGACATGATCGCCAAGCCTGATCCCAGCACCTTTGCCATTCTTCCCTGGAGACCGAGGGAGAAAGCAGTGGCCAGGATATTTTGTGACATCCTCCAGCCTGATGGTAGTCCCTATGAGGGAGATCCTCGCTACATCTTGAAGAGAAATCTGGAGCGGCTGGGAGAGAAAGGCTACACTTTCTATGTAGGGCCGGAACTGGAATATTTCTATTTCCGGGACGAAAAGCATACCGAGATTTTGGATGAAGGAGAGTATTTTGATTTAACTACTCTGGATGCGGCCAGCGATTTTCGCCGGGACACTATTTTGGCCCTGGAGAGTATGGGTATAAAGGTGGAGTATAGCCATCATGAAGTGGCTCCCTCCCAGCACGAGATTGACCTGCGCTATACTGATGCTCTTACCATGGCCGATAATGTGATGACCCACCGCATCGTGGTAAAAGAAGTAGCCCAAAGATATGGCTACTATGCCACTTTCATGCCCAAGCCTATCTTTGGGGTTAATGGCAGTGGTATGCATACCCATCAATCTTTGTTCAGGGGGTCCCGAAATGCCTTCTTTGACCCCAGTGATCCATATCATCTCTCCACTGTGAGCAAGACTTACATTGCCGGCATACTAAAGCACGCCCGGGAAATCACTCTGGTTACCAACCAGTGGGTTAATTCCTATAAGCGGCTGGTTCCTGGCTACGAAGCACCGGTGTATATATGTTGGGCTCGTCGAAACAGATCTACTCTGGTGAGAGTGCCCATGTATAAGCCAGGAAAGGAGAAGGCCACCAGAATCGAATTCCGCAGTCCGGACCCGGCCTGCAATCCCTATCTGGCTTTTTCGGCGATGTTGGCTGCTGGCCTGGCCGGGGTAGAAAACGGATATGAGCTGCCAGAGCCAGTGGAGAAAGACGTTTACCATCTGAGTGAAGGAGAAAAAGCAGAGCTGGGCATTGAGTCTCTGCCGGGTAGCCTGAGCGAGGCCATTGAGTTGACTGAGCAGAGCGAGCTGGTCCACAAGACTCTGGGTGATCATATCTTTTACAGTCTCATTGAGAGTAAAAAGATAGAATGGGACGAGTACCGAATGCAGGTTCATCCTTATGAGATAGAAAAGTATCTTCCCGTTCTCTAAGGTTTCTGAGAATTGGAGTTTATAGGGGTTGGGGGGCCGCACCGCTGCTGAGGCAGCGGTGCGGCCCCCCAACCCCACCTCCAGGTTTTACTAATAAAACAAGGAAGAGGCGCCCCTGCAAAAAGAGCCGAGTTTCAGTATTTGGTTCCATCCTTTGAATCTAAATAGGACGGCAAATTGACCGAAAATGTGGTTTTAGCAGTTCCGTCAGGAGGAGAAACCTCCGTAAACTAGGGAGGAAAAAATGTCTGAACGAGACTACAAAATCCCTTCCGGCTGCAGCATTGTGGGCATGCTCAACGAAAGGGGTTATAAATTCAGCGGAGAGCTGATAATAAAGTCCATTGCCACCATGCGAGAACGCTCTAATGGACTGGGCGGAGGTTTTGCTGCCTACGGGATATACCCTGAATATGCTGACTGTCATGCCTTTCACATCATGCTGGAGACAGACCGGGCCAAGGAGTTGGTGGAAAACTACCTGAGGGAGAACTATTTTGTGGAAAAGGATGAGCCTATTCCTACCAGACCTGTGGAAGCCATAAAGTATCGACCTCTCCTCTGGCGTTATTTTCTTAAGGCAAGACAGGACAAGAGGAAAGAATATTATGATCTCACCGAAGAGGATTTCGTGATAATGACGGTTATGGAGATCAACACCCGTATTGAGGGCGCCTTCGTGGCTTCCAGTGGGAAAAATATGGGTATCTTCAAGGGTGTGGGCTATCCCGAGGATATTGCCGCCTTCTACAGACTGGAGGAATATGAGGGATATCTCTGGACCGGCCATGGGCGATTTCCCACCAACACGGTAGGCTGGTGGGGTGGAGCTCACCCCTTTGGCCTTTTGGACTGGTCCCTGGTCCATAATGGCGAGATATCTTCTTACGGCATAAATAGAAGATATCTGGAGAATTTTGGCTATCAGTGCACCCTCTTTACCGATTCGGAATCCGTAGCCTATCTGTTTGATCTTTTGGTAAGAAAACATGGACTTACTTTTGAGATGGCCTCTTCAGTTCTGGCTGCCCCCTTCTGGACGGAAATAGACCGCATGCCCGAGCGGCAGAGAGAGATCGCCAGTACTCTGCGCATAGTTTACGGAGGCGCCCTGGCCAACGGACCCTTCAGCGTGGTAGTGGGATACAGCCGGGGAATGGTGGGATTGACCGACCGAATCAAGCTGAGACCCCTGGTGGCGGCCCGAGATGGAGATATGCTCTATATAGCCAGTGAGGAATCGGCCATCCGGGAAGTCTGTCCCCATCCACAGAAAGTCTGGGCTCCTAAAGCTGGTCAGCCAGTAATTGGAGAGCTGAAGGAGAAAGAAGTGGAGGAGAAGGCTGCATGAGTGTGAGCCTTATGGCACCGGAATTTCTAATAGAGCGGGATGAGGATAAATGCATTGCCTGCCAGGTCTGCGTAAGGCAGTGCGCCAACGACGCTCACCTATACGATGCCGAGGACGATAGCGTTTTCAGTGATAGCTCCAGATGTGTGGGCTGCCATCGCTGTGTAACTCTCTGCCCCACAACTGCTCTTACCATCAAGAAGAATCCTCTGTATATCAAGGAAAACGCTAACTGGACGCCCCAGGTCCTGAGAAATATCACCAGGCAGGCGGAAACAGGCGGAGTGCTTCTGACCGGCCTGGGGTGCGATAGGCCCTATCCCATCTACTGGGATCACCTTTTGCTCAACGCCTCTCAGGTGACCAATCCCTCTATCGATCCTCTGCGGGAGCCCATGGAGCTGCGGACCTACCTGGGTCGAAAGCCGGATCAGGTGGATATCCACTATGAGGGTGGACAACCCAAGCTGGCCACTGCACTCGCCCCTCAGCTCAGATTGGAGACCCCCATCCTTTTTTCAGCCATGTCTTACGGATCCATCAGCTATAATGCTTGTCTGGCTTTGGCCCGGGCAGCCAAAATAGCAGGTACTTTCTATAACACGGGAGAGGGTGGGTTGCACCGGGACCTGTATGAATACGGTCCCAACACCATCGTTCAGGTAGCCTCGGGGCGTTTTGGGGTTCACCCCCAATATCTGGAAGCTGCCGCTGCCATTGAGATCAAGATTGGGCAGGGAGCCAAGCCGGGCATTGGTGGGCATCTTCCTGGTGAGAAGGTGAGCGAGGAGATCTCCCAGACCCGCATGATTCCCGTGGGTACTGATGCTCTCTCTCCGGCACCCCATCACGACATCTACTCCATAGAAGACCTCCGTCAGTTGATCTACGCTTTAAAAGAGGCCACCAACTACACCAAGCCAGTTTCGGTAAAAATTGCTGCCGTGCATAACGTAGCTCCCATTGCCAGTGGGATAGTTCGGGCGGGAGCAGACATAGTGGCCATAGATGGGGTGCGAGGGGGTACCGGAGCTGCCCCTACGGTGATAAGGGATAATGTGGGCATCCCCATCGAGCTGGCCATAGCCGCCGTGGATAGCCGCCTGCGACAAGAGGGGATCAGAAATCAAGCCTCTCTTATAGCGGCTGGCGGGTTTAGGAACAGTGCTGACATCATCAAAGCTATAGCTTTAGGAGCAGACGCTGTTTACATAGGCACAGCCGCCCTGGTAGCCATGGGGTGCCATGTTTGTCAAAAATGTTATACTGGAAAATGCAATTGGGGAATAGCCACTCAGGATCCCTATCTCACCAAGAGGCTTAACCCGGACATTGCCACCCGAAGGCTGGTCAACCTCCTTCGAGCCTGGTCTCTGGAGATCAAGGACATGCTGGGAGGTATGGGCATCAACGCCATCGAAAGCCTGAGGGGAAACCGGGATCACTTGAGGGGAGTGGGACTGACCGACACAGATCTCAGAATTCTGGGCGTAAAGGCAGCAGGAGATTAAGGTGAAGAGGATTTATATAAGGGAAGAAGTGTGCATTGGTTGCCGGCTATGTGAGATACATTGTCTGGTCCAGCATTCCAGATCCAAAAAGATTATTAAGGCTTTCAAGGAAGAATTTCCCCGTGCCCTTCCCCGCATCCTGGTGGAGGAGCAGGATTACCTCTCTTTTGCCCTCCAGTGCCGCCACTGCGATGAGGCAACCTGTCTGGCAGCCTGTCCTACCGGAGCCATGTACCGCCATGGGGAAACCGGGGCAGTTCTCTGTAACGAAAACAAGTGCGTGGGCTGCTGGATGTGCATCATGGTCTGCCCCTTTGGGGTGATAAAGAGGGACGTGGAAGGCAGAAAAGTAGCCTCTAAGTGCGATCTGTGTCTGGGAGAAGAAATTCCCATCTGTGTGGCTCACTGCCCCAACGAAGCTCTTATTTTTGAGGAGAGGGAAAATTTAGAACAGGCCTATGTGAAAGTGAACTAGAGGAGCAAGGTAATTTGTCATTCGGGGGCCGTACCCTCGAACTATGAAAATGGGGAAGCTATAAATAAGATGGACTACCTTATCATTGGCAATTCAGCGGCAGCGGTGGGAGCAATAGAAACGATCCGCAGCCACGATAGAACAAATCCCATAACCGTCATTTCCGATGAACCCTATCTTACCTATTCCCGGCCCCTGATCTCCTATTTGCTGGCTGGTCAGGTCAGTCAGGAGAACATGTTCTACCGAGAAAAAGATTTCTATGAGAAAAACAGGGTAGAAGCGAGGTTAGGAGAAAAAGCCATCTCTGTGGACCCCGAAAGCAAAAGCATCACGCTAGATACCGGAGAAAAACTCTTTTTTGACAAACTACTCCTTGCCACCGGCGGTACCCCCATTTTCCCCGAAGTAGAGGGAAGAGATTTAGAAGGTGTATTTACTTTTACCAGATGGGACGATGCAGAGAAAATTATGGAGTTCATGGCCCGAAATCGGATCGAGAAGGCTGTAGTAGTGGGAGGTGGATTGATCGGGCTGAAGGCTACCGAGGCTCTGGTGGAGAGGGGCATAAAAGTGACGGTAGTGGAGCTCGCTGATAGGATCCTGAGCATAACCTTTGATCACAAGGCCGCCCGCATGGTAGAGGGATACCTGAAAGAAAGAGAAGTAGACGTAATTACCGATAACACAGTGAGCTTGATCAAAGGAGATAATTCCCAAGTCGAAAAGGTCATATTGAAAGACCAAAGAGAAGTGCAATGTCAGTTACTCATATTTGCCATAGGAGTCAGGCCCAATATAGATTTAGTTAAAGGCACATCCATCCGGGTCAATAGAGGTATTGTGGTCAATAAGTATCTGGAGACCAGTGTCCCGGATATCTATGCCGCAGGCGATGTGGCCGAGGCTTTTGATCTGGTTATGGGCATTGACCGCCCCATCCCCATCTGGCCCAGCGCCTATATTCAGGGCACTGTGGCTGGCTATAATATGGCCGGCTTGCCCCGCGAGTACGAAGGGTGGTTCGCCATGAACTCGGTGGAAATTTGTGGTCTCCCCACCATTTCCGTAGGTCTGACTGTCCCTGCCGAAGATGGTTATGAAATACTGGAAGATCATCATCCTCAGAAACTCACCTATAGAAAGATCGTGTTAAAGGACGACCTGGTGGTGGGAGCTATTTTTATAAGCAAGATCGATCGGGCGGGGATCATAACGGGCCTTATTAAAGATAGGGTCAAGGTCACTAGCTTCAAGGAGCATCTCCTGCGAGAGGATTTCGGCCTGGTCTGGTTGCCCAAAGAGTACAGAAAGCACATGGTCTCCGGCGTAGGAGTGGAAGTATGAGGATAGATGCCAGGGGTCTTTACTATAAAGAGCTCAACCAGCGAGTCCGCCGGGCCGTGGAGTCAGGAGAAAAAGAGATCATTCTTGATAATGTCAACGGTCAGCGCTATATCGGTGCTGGACTCAGAGTGCAAGCCAATATCATTATTAACGGAGTGCCAGGAAACGATCTGGCTTCTTTTATGGATGGGCCATTTATAGTGGTCAACGGGAACGGTCAGGACTTGATAGGCAATACCATGAATAGCGGCAAAGTAGTGGTCCATGGCGATGCGGGAGATGTGATAGGTCATTCCATGAGGGGTGGCAAGATTTTCATAAAGGGCAACGTGGGCTACCGGGTCGGTATTCACATGAAATCTTACCAGGACCTATTGCCGGTAATCGTGGCCGGGGGAACAGCCAGAGATTTTTTGGGAGAGTACATGGCCGGAGGAGTCCTGGTTCTCCTGGGTCTGGACAGAGAGGAAGGTCTCCTTGCAGAAAACATGGTGGGAAACTATGTAGGCACCGGCATGCATGGTGGCACCATCTACATTCGGGGCCAGGTGGAAGACTATCAACTGGGGAAAGAGGTAGGCCGCCAGAAACTGGCCCAAAAGGACAGGGAGGAGCTGGAAGCCTACCTGAAGGAGTTCTGCAAAGAATTCTCTCTGGATCTGGAAGTGATATCACAACAAGAATTCACCAAACTTGTCCCCTACAGCCACAGGCCCTATGGCAAAATATATGCCTACTGATCAACTTATTACACCCTATTTATCTGATATAAAACTGAACTTGTGCTATACTTTTTATGGATGACTCTTGAGGGGAAGAGACGGTTAAATGAGAAAAAGTTCCCTAAGTGGCAGAAATTGCCTGATGGGGGCAGAATATATTGGCTTGAAGTGAAAGGGAAACATGGCTGGAGAGCAAGATACGTTAAAGAAGTGGATGCTATGGAAGAAACACTTAAGTTTTATCAGGAAGTCTACGATGGCAATGATAATTTAATAGAAATTCATGAAAAATTCCCTATGGATAAGGGCCATAGGAAGGTAAAGGAGGGATAACGATGATTTTAACAAGAAAGTTACTTGCAGATGTGCTTATAAGATACATAAACCGGCAGATAGACTTACCTAGCCTTGTTAACTGGGCAGAGGATATGATAAGAGAAGCTAACTTTGAGAACGGGAGTTTTGAAATTATAAGAGAGATCCTTGCTCGCATAGGACTTGCGGATGTCCGTGAATTTGGTCTTACATGGGACGATTGTTATGACTACCTTCATAAACTGGGCTATGATGTGAAGGTAGAATTATTAGAGGTATAGTACACTGAACCAGGTCTCTCATCGAGGCAATCTCAGCGCCTTCCAAGATCTCACTCTGGCTTAGAGATCGTTCGGACGCACAGACTCCGCAGATTTTGACCTTGGCCCCCTCCTTTATAGCAGCCCTTGCGGCACCCCGCCATGAGCCGAAGCAATTTGGACACTTGCCGTTTGTGCCGTCTTATCTGAAGTGCGTGCCGACCTTCTTCTTTTTTAAATAACCAAATTTTTCTTTTAAGTCATGCAATTCCTTGTCAGGAGACTTCAAATACTTTTCAACCAATTTCGATCTTATTTCTCGCATTAATTTTACCGCATTAATTTTCTTTTCCATATAACACCTCCAACGGACTTCGTATTTCCAAAAGGTGATACCCCTGCATAAGATTTACTGCATTGAATTTTCTGATACGCTCCAGATTTACTATCTCCTTGAAATTCCAGCTCACCAAAACATCAACCCGTTCTATTGTAGCAATCGCAATATGCTGAGCATCGATGAGATGTCTTTCATTAACTACACCTTGTGTAATATAGGTATCTGCAAGTGCTATAGCCTCATCAGTGAGGAAAACATACTCTATGGATTCTGACGGTAATTCTAATAAAGTCTGCCTGACTTCTTCAGGTGCTTCTTCAAGCTCTCGAAGCGTAAGATCCGATATTACCGCAATCTTTATCCCCGAACGGAATTCATCAAAGAGTGATTTTGACCACATGGCAAATTCATCGTCAAGGCAACCACCAATTACTGATGTATCAATATACACTCGTGGGATCATATACTTAAATATAGCATAAAGTCGACACGGATTTCATATAACGTCAGACATGTTCTTCC